>JAKPQT010000068.1 GCA_029555885.1 Chloroflexota bacterium
TCTCTTGCGGGTCAGGGGTTGTCGTAGACATCCTCATCCTCCATGTCGTGCGTGATCTCCTTGTGGTCAGGGCAGCGCACCATGATGTGACCGTCATCTGTGTTCTTGCGGTAGAGCCACCCGGCCTGCTTGATCCAGGCAACGCATTGGCGGGGTGTGTCACCGGCCACAGTCAGCCTGGCCTTGCAGCCGGTTTTATCGCAGAAAACAGAGGCTTCAACATCCCAAAACACCGGCATGGTATACCTCCCCTAAGAAACGATTCCCGTCCCTTTCGGACAGTAAGGGCCGTTAGGCGTTCTGTCGCATATAGTCAAGCCATCCGGTAACATCGGTCTGCCTGCTGGCATACACCCACCAGCCAGGAATTGTGCCGTATTCATACGACTGGCTAAACTGCTGCACCGTGCCTGCGAGAACCTTGCCATCTCTCGGCAGTTCACAGGGCGGATGCGCCTCGGTCCACGTCACCATGTCACCATTCCGTTCCAGCACGATGACGTAGAAAGCCAGCATTTCGGTGAAAGTGTCACCCGGCTGCGGATTGCCGAACTGTTGAGCCGTGATGACCTCATTGCGTTGCCAGGATTCAGACATGTTGCTCCCCTAACCAACGACTACGACCGCCAACTCCCGGCCCTGCCCCGGCACCCCTCGCGTGGGTGTTCGATCGGTTGATGCCTGCTGTCAGACCGCACCGAGGGGTGCCGTCGCCGCGCAGCAGGACCGGGACCCCTCAGCGATGGCTCAGGCCCAGCACCCGGCCTGTGGCGCTCGCCCGGTGCACCAGGATGGCCTCCCCCGCCCGGTAAGGCTGACCGCCAGCCACCGCCGCGCACCCTTCCGGCGGCAGCTGCCCCGCGCGCTGAGACCAGCACACCTGCTGCCGGCCGCGATACGCCGGCCCGCCGAACAGCGCCCGCACGCTGACCACCACGCGCGGCTGCGACGTGTAGGCCGGCGGCGCATCGCCCGCGGTCGTAGCCGGCGCCGGGGTTGCAGCCAGGCCAGGCAGAACGCCAGCGAACAGGAGCAGCAGGGCCACGACGATGGCGAGAATGGCGAGCCCGAGGAGCCGCTGCCGGCGGCCCCAGGCATCCTGCGTGATGTGTGGTTGCATGGTCGCACCTTTCACGAGCGCAGCTCGCGGAACTCGAACAACTCCGCCAACTCCGGCCGGCGTTCCACCGCGGCCCGGGCGAGCCGGGAGGTCAGGTTGTTGTTCAGCTTGAAGCCGCTGTCGTCCTGCGTCTGGACGGCGTACTCCCAGCGCAGGCGCTCAGCGATGGCCTTGGCGCCGAAGCGCTTGCGGCCGCGGCGCTGGACCTGCTCGGCGTAGTGGATGAAGGCGGTCAACACGTGCGGGTTGGCCGCCAGCCAGCGGGCGAAGTAGGCGTCCAGCGTCTCGTGCTCCTGCGCGCCGACGGGCACGATGGGCGCGAGAGGCGGATCAAACAGGGAGGGTTGTTCGGCAGGGTTGACGACGATCACTTGACCACCTCCATGCAGATGACTTCCTCCCAATCGATGCGCGGGCTGCCGTTGCGCTCGGCCAGGCGCCGAAAGAAGCCTTTCCTCTCGACGGTACGGGTTTCCGGTGCGCCGAAGAGGGTGTGCTGGGTGCCGTGGTCCTCGACCTGCCAGGCCCGATGCACGTGCAGCGTGCGGAAGCCGGCCGCCTCGCAGAGCTGGCGCCACTGGTCGCAGAAGGGCACCCGCTGGCCATTGCGCACATAGTCCTTGACCACGAAAACGGCCACTCCACCAGGCCGTAAGACCTGGTGCACCTGATCGACGATCGCCCGGGAAGCCGACCAGAACGAATCGGCGGCCAGCCGGCCGATCTGCCCCTCCGCCAGGCCATAGCCTGCCGCAAAGGCTTGCGAAGAGGACCCTGCCGGCCTCCCGGTCAGCTTGCCGGGGTCAATCCCATTACGGTCATGGATGCTCTGCTCGTACGGCGGCGAGGAGACGGCGGCGTCGAAGTCGCCCGGCGGCAGGCCCTCCAACTGTCCCGGCGTGTTGCCATACTTCACGAAGGCGCCCGGCTCGCTCGGCTCAGTGCCCCGCTGCCCGTTGCGCCGGCCGTTGTGATCCTGCGACATGGGCAGGTTGTACGGCGGCGAGGAGACGGCCGCCTCGAACGACCCGGTGGGCATGTCGCCCAGTTGGCCGTCGGTCCGCGAGTATGTCCCCCGGAAGCAGCCGGGCCCTTGGTGCTGATTCTGGTCGCGCTCGCCTTTCGTGAAATCGCGCTTATCGTTGCCCGCATACGGCGGACTGCTGACCGCGGCGGCGAAATCCCCCGCCGGCAGGTTGGCGAGATTCCCCGGCGTATCGCCGTAGCGGCCGCCCTGGGCCTTGCGCAGCGCCCAACCCTCAGCCCCGCGCACGTAGGAGCCATCCGCCATCCTGAGATGGGACGCCCCTTCATCGCCCTGGCCGTCGATGCGCGCGGCGGCGTAGGGCGGGCTGGAAATAAGCGCATCAACGGATGCGCCGGCGTCCGCAGCCGCCAGCACGGCAGCCAGGTTGCGGCTGTCACCCTGCACGATCCGGGCGCTACCCCAGCCGGGCAAGAGGCCCGCGTAGCGCGCCTGCCACAGGTCCAGGTTGGCCTGGGCCAGCGCCACGAACTTGGGCTCCAGCTCGCAGCCGGTCCAGTGGATGCCGGCCTGCATGAGCGGCAGGGCGATGGTCGCCACGCCGCCGAAGGGGTCCACACAAACGTCGCCGGCCTTGAGCCAGCCGTGGATCAGCAGGTGATCGACGATGCGGAAGGCCAGGCCGCGCGCCAGCTTGGCCGGGTGGCTGAACGCGTCCGGCACAAGGTCATTACGGGACCAGCCGTCGGCATACAGGCCGTGCCAGTCAGTAATGGGATAAGCGGTCATTGGAGGGTCTCCACACAGCGTTGAAACAACATGCTCATAACTGGGGGTGTGACGGCATTCCCCAGCAGCCGCACCTGCTGGCGCTGGTTGCCCAGCAGGATGTAGTCCGACGGGAACGCCATCGCCGCCTTGATTTCGTGCGGCACAAGCATGCGGAAGCCACAGTCCTCGACGCGCGGCTCGTCACTCGCCTCAGGCACCACCAGCGCGTGCCGGTCCACCGTGGAAACTGTACCCATCGCCTCGGTCACGGGATGGACGGCGTCCCGCCCGTTGTAGTAGCTCGCCAGGAACGGCACGACCAGTGAGTGATGGTCCGTGGCCGTGATGGTGCCCAGCGGCTCAGTTACTAACCGCGCCCAACCCGGCGTATAGTTCGCCACGATGAACGGCGGCGGCACCACGAGGCCGTGATGCGGCTCTGACAGGATCGTACCGATTGGCTGCTCGACGGGTGTGTTGGTAATGCCGCCGTTGTAGAACTGGGTGATGAACGGCACCGCCAGCGCCAGCGTCTGGCGGGTCGTTTGCGTCGGCAGTGTGCCCGTGACCGGGTAGCCGTAGACTCGCCCGTCCTGGCTGTGATCGAGCGGTACCGTCACCGGCACCCGTCCGAACTTACGCAGGCCGGCCTCGATGCGCCGCAGGGTGTTCGGCTTGAGCGGCTTCTGGCGGTTGCCGATGCGCTCCAGGGGCAGGCACCAGTCAATGGCCGTCCACGCCGGCGCAAACCGGGGTGTCACCGGCTGGGCACATTGCGGACAGCAGTAGACGTACTGGCGGCGCGCGCCGTACCGGCCCCACGGATACGCGGGCCGCTTCCAGCTCTGCACCGCAGCCACCTGTTGCTGGCAGTGCGGGCAGAACGCCGTCGGCCGGAAGTCGAGGTCCGGCGCCCGGTTGCCCCGCTGCCAGAAGACGACATACATCCGGTCGCGCGACTGCGGCACCCCATCGGCGAACATCGAGTTGAAGTAGACGATGCGGTGCTCGTAATCCAGCAGGTGCATGGCGTGCAACCAGGCGTCGAACAGGCGCCACTTGCGGGCATCCACCACGTTCTCGACGATGATCACACGGTAGTTATGCCGCTCGGCGAACCGTGGCACATCCCACATCGTCGCCCGGCTGCGCTCGGCGGCCGGGTCGATGGGGCTGTCGTCGAAGAGCCGGGCCTGCTGGACGCGCTCCACGCCCTTCGACAGGCTGTGATTCGTGCATTCCGGCGAGGTGATCAGGATGTCGGTCGCCTGGTAGCGCCGCGGGTCACAGGCGGAGATGTCCACGCAGTCATGCGCCGCGTTGGGGAAGTTCGAGTTGTGCGTGTCGACGGCCAGGCGCCAGTGGTTCAGGGCCAGCCGCAGCTCAGCGCCTGCCTGGACGACACCGATCGACGAGCCGCCGGCGCCGCAGAACTGGTCCGTTACGGTGATGGAGGTAGACGGTATCATGCTGATTGCTCCAGCCAGGCTTTCATCTGGCCGCCGCGCTCTCCGATGCCGCCGTGCGCCTCCACGACGGCCACCCCGTGCCGGCTGCACCAGGCGCCGAAGCCGTCCAGCGCCGGGGCATAGCTCCGGCCGAGGTTGACGAACGCCCGCTGGCACTCGGGATGCCGCAGCAGCCAGCGCAGCAGCTCGCTGCTGACCTCCGGGGCGAGCGCGCGGGCCCGCTCAGCCGTCATGCGCCGGTCGTAGTCGGCGATCATACGATCCTCGTCGATCAGGCCATGCTCGGCCGAGAGGATGAAGACCTGGGTGGCCACCAGGTGCCCGGCTTTTCTGGCGCGGCGCAGCACCCGGAATGCCGGCCCGTCATAGCGCTCGATGGCCGGCAGCTTGCCGGGATCGGGGCGCTTCGTCTCCGAACAGCCGATGATGAGTAAGCGGTTCATCGTGGCGTCTCCAGCGCAGCCAGCGCCCGGTCCGCGATGTGCCCCATCCATTGCCAGAGCCGGCGCTCTTCACGCGGCGCGCCCAGCGGCGTGCCCGTCATCGTGTGGGCGCGCTGAGCGATCTGTTCGAGTGCCGCGCGCAGTTGGGCGGTTTCGGCTGCGGCAGCGCACCGTCCGGCACAGGCAGATGCGCGGGCTTCCGGGGCATCCGCGCGTGCCGTCCCGGCGGCGTAGCCGGCGGCCCAGATACGGGTGCGATAGTCCTCCTGGATGAGGGCCGCGCGTTGGGTGTCGCTGAGGCGCTGCCATTCGGCGAGTACCTCGGCGTTGTAGGCGACCAGCTCCGCCAGCTTGACGAAAGGATAGCCGCTCATCAGGCGGCGGAAAGTTGCTTTGTTAGCCATGTCCCTGCTCCTCTCAGTAGGGCAAGCGGCGCGCGTCGAGCACGCACCGTGGGGCTGCTGGTCGGCGCACCAGGCGCCCAGGCAGCCAGGCCGGCCGGCGACAGGACCGCCGCGCGGGCGGAGTGGGCCGCGGCAGCGGGATCATCTTAGCTTCCGGGCCGGCGGTCACTTGCCAGCAGCCCGGAAAAATCTCGGTCCAGACAGGTTGCGAGTCGGACATGGGATTAGCCTTTCATCTCCCGCCGGTCGGGGCCGTCGAGCTTGAGACAGACGGCCATCTCCCGCAGGCGGGACCACGTGCGCGGTCCGAGCCGTGCAGCCAGGTCGGTTTCGTCCAGGTTGGCGGTCAGCAGGATCGGCCGGCCGCTCAAATAACGCTCGTTGACGATGGCGTACAGCAGGTCCTGATACCAGCCGACCGCCTTGACATCAGCCGTACCGACATCATCCAGCACGGCCAGCCAGGGCAGGGCCAGCTCCGCGAGCAGGTCGGCCTCGCGCGGCGCGGCCTCGTCCGAGTAGGAACGTTTGATCTGCCGTAGCAGGTCGGTTTCGGTCGTGAACTTCACGTCCCGCCCGGCGTCCAGCGCCTGCTTCGCGAGGCTCACAACGAGGTGTGTCTTGCCGCAGCCGCAGCCTGTGACCCGCAACGGGTCGGCCTGACCAGGGAACTCCCGGCGCGCGTCCTGCAACGGCGCATAGAGCACCAGACTGCCAGGCGGGGTCGCGCCGGCCAGCCAGCCGGCGGCAATGGAGCGCGCTGCCTGCTTGGCCGTGCGCTCGGCGGCGGTCAGGGGCTTGTAGCTTTCCAGCGTCATGGCGGCCAGCGCACCTGCAAACAGGGTCGCGCGCTTGCCGGCCAGGGTGCAGCGACAGGGCACGAGCCGACCGAACTCGGCATGCCCTGGCGCAACGTCATGCACCAGGAAGCCGCGTCCCTGGCACAGCGGGCAGCTCTCACTCATCGTTGTCCTCGGGGAGCGGGTCGTCAGGTCCGAGGCCGAGGACGCGGCGGAGCGCGGCTTCGTTGACGGCCGCAGCATCGTCGGCCCCGGGTGGGTAGGCAGGAGACTGCCGATGTGTTGTGGATTTGCCATGTCCGTTTCTCCGTTCCAGTTTCACGCTCGGCGCCACATTCTGCGCCAGGCAGCGGTCGAGGATCGAGCGCACGTAGCGCCAGTTACGCGCGTTGGCGTCGGCGGCCTCTTGCAGGGCCTCGGCCCACCAACCATCCACCCCGCGCAGGTGGAGCTGATCCAGATACTCACCGATCTCCTGGGCCTGTTGCGCGCCGGCCACGAACCCGATCAGGTCGTTGTAGAGCTTGAAGGCGGCCGCAATGTGGGGCTGCAGAATGTCGCTGTCTTCAGCTTCTGACTTGCCCACCGGACCGTCACTACTACTACTAGAGTTAATTAATAGGGACTGGTACTGGGTTCGATTTTGCTGCCTTTTTGCTGAAGCATTTGCTTCGTCGTTTGCTTCACCTTTTGCCTTGCGTGCAGCCCCTGAACGTGTCCCTCCGCGCCGGCCAGCCTCTGCACGGCCCGCGCGGAGGCGTAGCACCTCCGCGCGGCTCTTATTCCAGTCCAGGAAGTCGTGCACCTGATAGCCATGCGGCGCGCGTTCCCAGAAGCCATGCTCAAGCAAGCCTGAAGCAATTGCTTCGCCGTTCGCTTCCGGAGGCAGCTTAGCCCACGCGACCAGTAGCGGGAGCTGGCTGGCCGGGATAAACCCATCACTGAGCTGCCCGCAGCAGTAGACGATCCCTGCCAGGTACAGGTCTTGCTCATCGCGGTTGAGCTGGGCAGTTTTCAGCGTCAGATAGAACTGGTCGTCAATGCGTGCGTACATTGCGCCTCCGGGCGTCGCGCCTCCGCGTCAGGCTCTAGTGATCCGCCAGCGGGCCGGCGAACACTACAGTTCCAGCATCTCGCACAGGTGCTTGTACTGTGCGGCCCTGGCAGCGGCCCAGGCAGCGGCCCCGGCAGCGGCCCTGGCAGCGGCCCCGGCAGCGGCCCCGGCAGCGG
>JAKPQT010000081.1 GCA_029555885.1 Chloroflexota bacterium
GAGGGTACCGTCGGCCACGTAGATGGCACCGCCATCCCCGTCGGCCGTGTTGCCGGTGACGTTGGTGCTGCCGGAGAGCGTCAGCGCGCCGCTGACCAGGTAGATGGCGCCGCCATTATCGTCGCTGCCCGTGTAAGTGCCGCTGGTGGCGCTGTTGCCTGAGAACGTGCTGCCGCTGATGGTCCCTGTGCCGCCGTTGGTCCGCAGCCCGGCGCCTTGATACGCGCTGTTGTTCGTCACCTGGCAGTCCGTGAGGGTGTAGTTGCCGGTTGTGGCGATGCCACCTCCGCTGGAGCTGAAACCCTGCGCGGCCGAGCCGATCGTGGCCGTGTTGCCGGTCACGGTGCAGCGGGTCATGTTCAGCGTGCCTGAGGTCACAATGCCGCCGCCGGCGGCGTTCCAGTAGCCGGTGGAGGGATTCGCATACCCGGTCTGGTTGCCCGAAACCGTGCAGTCGGTCATCGTGAGTGACGCGTTCGCGCTGATGCCGCCGCCGGCGTACCCGCCGTGGCTGTTGGTCACGGATACGTTGGTGAGGGTGGTCGGCATATTCGTGTTCAGCGCACCACCGTTACCTGGTACTGCTGTCCAGGAGGAGCCCAAGCCGGAGTCTTTCTCGAGCGATGTATTCGAGTTCCCGCCGGTTATCGTGAGGTCCTGGAAGGTCAGGGAACCTGTGGTCCCAGGCGCGTACACCACGCGCCCAGTGTCACCGGCATCCAGAGTGGTGGGAGAGGTGGCGGCGTCCTGAGTAGTGAACGTGTTATTCCAGCCGCCTTCCAGCTTCAACGATTTGCCAGTGTTCAGCGTGGGAACTAGCGCCGTCTGGTAGTCCAGACCTACGTAGGATAGACCACCACGCGTGAACGCGTACAAATGCTGGCTAACCCCCGTGCAGGTGCCGGAGATACGCACCGTGCCGCCGTTTGCGCCCAGGGTGTCGATGGCGGCTTGGACGGCCGTCGCATCGGTCGAGGCGTATATCGTGCCGTTGGTGCTTCCGGATGAGTTCACCGGTTGGGTGAAGCAGGTGTTCCCTGTGTCCGAGCGTGCAGCCAGCGCCTTGATCTCGGCCGCGGTCAGCGCGCGCGTGTACACCCGCGCCTCGTCGATGTACCCCCCAAAATCCCATCGGGCAGTATCCGGGCGCTTCCGTCCCATCCACAGATGGCCGCCCCCGACATACCAGTTGGACGGGTTGTCTGAAGCCACCAGGACGCCGTCGACGTACATCCGCCGCGAGTGGCCGTTGTCGTGGTCACACACACAGGCCACATGATGCCAACTGCCATACAGGCTCCCGTTGCCCGGCTTGTATTCCAGATCGTTGCCCCAGAAGCCGCATTTGAGCGTGAAGATTTGCGGATGGACCACGGGAGCGTCCAGGTCGATGCCGAAGTGCAGCCCCTGGTTGTCTTCGGGCTGACCCTGGAAGAAGATCACCGACTTGTTACCTTCTTTGGTCCACTTGATCCAGGCGGCCAGCGTGAAGTTGTCGTCACTGCCGATGCTCGGGCCCGTGTGCATGCTGATCCATTCGTTTCCGCCGTCGAAGTAGAAACTGCCGGTGTTGGCCATGACGCTGGGCGCCTTCTCGGTCGTTGACAGCGACGGCTGATCGTCGCCACCGTCGTCTCCCAGCCAGCCGGCATAGCTGTTCATCGAGGCGTCAGGGGTGGTCGGTGAGGACGTCGTAGTGATGATTTCCTCAAGCTTCCACCAGCCCCAGAGGCCCGGCTCGACCGAGTCATCGGGTGCCGCAGGCGCGTCCGGCGCAGCCGGAGGCGCAGGATCAACCGCCCGCTGATCCGTTATGGGCAGCGCGGGTGCGGGCAGCGGGGCTGCCGCTGCCGGCTCGAACGTGCCGGCGCCGCTCAGCAGGAGACACACAGTCAACATGGCGACCCAGAACATGGGACTGCATCGCCGGTTCATGACTGAAATGCGTTTCATGGGTTCCTCTCCTTCAGGCATCAGTTGATGCACATCCGCTGATGCGGCGCTTACTTGTCGTAATCTTGCTTGGTCAGGGCGTCACCCGCCAGCGCGTGGTGGATGACGAAATACCCTTTGACCGTGATGTCGTTCTGATGCAGCCCTTCGATGACCTCGGCATAGTCGCCGCCCCAGTTCTCCCCGCCCCAATCCAGTTCGCCGCTCAGCCGCTCGATTTCCTCCGCCGTCATGCCTTCAAAGGCAGGATCGTTTTTGAGCGTCAGCGCAATAGTTCGTTTGACGCCGAAGGACTCCCAGTAGTAGGGGCTGAGCTGGGTCGGGTCGAACGGTTCGAATTTGGCATCGAGGTTGTCGTGGTCGGGATGATATTTGTGCTTGAACGGGTTGAGCGGGTCCTGGCTCGCGATGTCGACCAGGAACCTGATCTCGTTGCCTACGATGAAATTGCCCGAGCCTGCAATGGCGTCGGCGATGGACAACGCCGGGCTGCTCAGCCGCGGGAACGCAGCCTTATTGTCCGTGTTCGTAAAGATATAATGAGGCAGCAGGTCGACGACCCCGTTCGCATCGACGCGCAGCAGCAGGCGGAAGCGGAACTCGCTGCCGCCGCCGTCCGCGAATTTCGTCGGCGCGCCTACGAGGAGATCGCCGCATGCCACCATCTGCCCCAGCCGCTCGACTGCGATATGCGCGTGGCCGGTCAGCGCCGCGAGCGTCTGCGGCGAGAGAGTCTTGACCAGCCGGCCGTTGATGGCCGTGCCTGTCGCGATGTTGCTGCCGGGCGATGCGCAGGTCCCCGCGTTGAGCGTGACCGTGTGGGCGATTGCATACCCGAAGTTGATGTCCGGCTGGACAGGTGCGCCGGTCGCATCCGCGTAGGGCAGGGTCGTGTAAGGCTCCGGCAGCACTTGGACCAGGTATTCTGCTGGCGCCACACCGCTGATGCCGGTCGCGGCCACCGTCACGCTGGTCGGCAGCACATTGGCCACCGGCGTCACGGGCTCCACGTCGTCGGGGAGGATCACATGGAACCCCGAAGTGTAGCCGGTCCCCAGGTTGGTGGAGATGTTATAGAGGCCGGCGCTGACGCTTGAAAAGACGTAGGAGCCGTCGTCTGCCGTGGTCTGCGTCTGGCCACCCAACGTAACTGTCACCCCGCTGAGGCCTCGCTCCGTGGCGTCGCGCTGGCCGTTGAGGTTCTCGTCCAGGAACACATAGCCGCCCACGTAGGGCGTGGTGCCCTGGATGGCCCGAATTGGCGCCGGATCCGGCAGGGGCAGCTCGAGCGTGACGGTGATGTCGACGCTCGTCGTCGGCCCTATGGTCTTTTCGTGTAGCTCAGCAGCCCCGCGCACACCGGAAGCGTTCTGCTGGCTGAGGCTGACGGTCAGGTCGGACACCCCGGTCGCGCCCAGCCGCGCCTCGCTGACATTGTTGACCACCACTTCACCGACCCACAGCCCGTCGTACGAGCCCGGCTTCGCCGCAATCGGCACGAGCCAGCGCACGCCCGGCGCCGTCGAGCTGATTTGGAGCAGGTCTTCGACCGGCCCGGTGAGGCCGCTCGAACTGACTTGCAGCACAATGGGTTCGGCCCAGTGTGCGGCTATGTCTAAGTTAACGGGCAGCTGCGTCAGCACTTCGCTCCCGGGCATGCCTGTCACCTGTTTGACGACCAGGGAGCCGGTTTTCAGCGCCAGGTTCACCGTCATCGCGGTGCCGGTCAGGTTCTCGAGCTCGAATGTCTGGCGACTGCCCTGGTAGCCCGCCTGGAAGGTCAGGCCGCGGCCCGCGATCTCCTGCACCTCGAGCGGCGCGGTGAAGTTGGTTCGCCCCTCGCCCGGGTCTCCGTAGAAGACCAGGTAGCTCTGGCCGTACTGCAGGGCCACATCGTCAGTGAGTTTCGTCCAGGCGCCGGCTGTGGTCAGGCCGCGCATATCGGTGATGGATGACGCTGCCTTCATGGCGCCGACTGTCGCTCCGCCGGCGGGCGGCAGGGGGAAGCCGGTCAGGTTCCAGACGTCCAGCTCCCAGCGGTGATGGCTGACGACCGGTCTGCCGGTTATCGAGAGTGTGACGGGTGCGCCCAGATCATCTCGCAGCTTCACCAGGTAGCCGGTATCGGCATGCAAGGTGTAGAGGTTGCTCAGAAAGCCCTGGGACTTGCCGTCCGCGCCGATCATCTGCACCGGCACGTAGCGTTCCCAGCCGGGCTCATCCCACAGCCCCTCATTGGGATCGATGATGAAATCCTTCGATGATACCGGCTGCGTGTAGGTCCAGACGCTCTCGAGCGCGCCGCTCTCCGCCAGGGCCTGGAACACCCATTCCATGACCGACAGAGTGGGTGCGCCATCAGCTCCCAGGGGTGACCCGTTCAGCGGTTCGACGCCCAGGTAGATGGCGTTCCAGCCGGGTTGCAGGGTGAAGTCCTGTGTCATCGTTGCACCGGTTACCAACTCGCTGACTTCTGCCCGCGCCATGACAGCGTGCGAGAGTGCTGCCTCGGTCCTTGCGCCGGCAACCTGTAGCATCGAGCGAGGTGCTTCGGCCAGGGCTGTCCCTTCCGTGCGCGGCAGGGCCGCACGCGCCGTCAACCCCAGCAGGACCAGCACGGTCAGGCCCAGGAAGATGCCAAAAACCCGTTTGGTATTCATCAGGAGTACCTCCCGTCTTACAAGGGCAATTGCCCTGCCGAGCCGACCGCAAGCCGGTCGTTTAGCGCAGCGCCAGCGGCAAGTAGATGTGGCGCCGCGGCACAGGGGTCGGGCCGGCCTTGATGATGATTTGCCCGTCCTGTGCTGTGACCGCCATCGGGCTGCCACTCGTGTCCGTAAAGGTCTGCACCTGGATATCCAGGCTTGCAGACGCCGGCGGTTGCACGCCCGCAGCCGCCTCCCACGCGATGTTCACGAGCATGACAGGCGTTTCGCCTGCACTCACGCCCTGAATGGAGACAATATTGAACAGCACCGCATCCGCGATTCCGTCGGCGTTGCGGTCGTGTGCCGTGTTGCACAGGCCAACGTCAAAGGCTGCGTTGCGTTGGCAGGCAGCGGCCTTAAGAATCGCCGGGTCGTAAGCGACAAGCACCGTCGCCGCACCGAGCTTGGAGACATCTCTCACCTGGACAGGCAGTGAGACGGGCGACCCAGGCACCAGCACGACGCCGTTGGCAGCCTCCACCAGCGCAGCGAGGCGCGGGGCTGTGTCAGGCAGCGGGGGCACCGCAGCCGCGCTCACGGAGCGTCCTCCGCGCAGTGCAATGGCGAGAAGCAAGGTCAGCGAGAGCATGCACGTGCAGGTCAGGGAGCGGCGTAAGGTTGTCATGGCAGTATCTCCGCGGGTGTTGCCAGAGCCCTCACCAAATCATCCCGCGTCACCAGGCGAATGTGCTCTCCGGATAGCGCCAGCATCTGGTGTTGTTCGAGATCGAAGCCGAGCAGGGGGATATGGAGTGGCATCAGGCTTTGCAGAAGTGCACTACAGGGAAGTTCTGCGGTCAGGTCAAAGATAACCGCCGTAGGGGCAAGGGCGATGATGCTTGCTGCGACATCGGCCGCACATCCGGCTGGCTCCGGCACATGGAATAATTCCAGGTCCGGCAGCGCACCGATTGCCGCGGCAATGCTGTCGATCGCCAACGAACGGCCAAGCAAGACGATTCGGCGGGCCATGGATGGAATCCTTTGGGTCAGGAGGGCGCATCACGTCCGTGTATAGGATAGCGCGTTACGCGAAGTTGTCACTGTACCGGTTGGTGGTGCAAGTACAGTTGTGGGTACATGAAAAGTTCAGTGGTCGGTATGAGGAATCCAGGAGATTAGTGTTTGTGTGCCATGCCGTGGGAGTGTGCGAAGGCCACAGCTTCCGCCCGGTTGCGCAAATGCAGTCGCGCGATGATCTCGCCCATGTGGAATTTGATCGTACGTTCGGTCAGGCTCAGGTGACGTCCGACTTCCTTGTATGGCAGTCCGCTGGCAACAAGGGTGAGCACCTGCACCTGGCGTTGTGAGAGTCCTTCGAAGGCTTCGTCTTTCGAGGAATTCTCGTCCGATCCCCTATTGCTGAGGCGCGAGAACTCCTCCAGGACGCGTTGTGCAAGCCCTGGCGCAAGGACGATTTGACCTTGGATCAGCTCGTTGAGCGCACGGTAAAGGTCGGCGGTTTCCTGCGATTTCAGCAGGTAGCCGGATGCACCCACGCGAATGGCCTGGAACAGGTCTTCATCATCTGCCGACATGGTCAGCATGACGATGTGGATATTCGGATATTCGGCTTTGATCAGACGGGCGGCGTCCAGTCCATTGCAGCGGGGCATGCGGATGTCCATCAGCACGATGTTGGGGTTGAGGGCCCGCACCTGCGCTAGCGCCTCGAGACCATCGCGCGCCGTGCCGACCACATCCATGCCGTGCGCCGACAGCAGGTTATGGAGACCTTCGAGGAAAAGAGGGTGATCGTCGACGAGGAGCAAACGCACGGCGACCCTTCCTTGGCGGGCTGGCTTCGATCGGCTCGACTGCCTTACATTATAATAATCACACATCATCCGGTCAACTCGTCTCGCGCCAAGCGCACCAGAGCAGTTGACATAGGCCGCGTTACGGAGTATCATAAGTCGCGCAGGGGCGCCCTTTTTCCTGCTGCATGTCCGACCTCTGCTTCGAGCCACATGGCGGGTGCTCTCAACAGCGAGGACGGGCTATGCCAGGCTCCGTTGCGGATGAAGTCACCGTCGAAGTGGTTTCCCAGGGACCGGGTCTCCCCTACCAGGTCCGGCTGGAAACCCACGCTGGCGCGCATACCGGTAGCCTGGACCTGGCCCACCTGCGCGCTGCACTCGAAGCGGCCGAGGTAGGGGCGAACGCACATGATCTTCAGGCCTATGGGCGCATCCTCTTTGAGCATCTCTTTGCGGGTGATCTGGCCTACCACTTCGGCGCCGCGCTCGGCGCGGCAGGTGAGCGCGGCATACGGCTCCTGCTGAACCTCGATCCGGACAGCCGCGGTCTCGGTGAACTCCCCTGGGAACGCTTGTACCAACCGCAGGGTGGTGGCTGGGTGCCGCTCGCAGCTGCCCCCAATGTTTTCTTCTCGCGCTATCTGCGCACCGGCCAGCCGTGGGGCCTGCCCACGGTCAGCGGCAAGTTTCGCATATTGGCCGTCATCCCCGCGCCATTCCCACCCGGCCATCCCGGCTACTTCGACGGCTCTGCCGAGCGACGCGCCCTTGAGAATCTGCTGGCGCCGTTGGCAGGCCAGGTCGAGTGTGATTTCCTGCCCGGTCCCGTCACGTTGGAAGCGATTGCTGGGGCGCTTGCATCAGGACGGGGCTACGATATTCTGCATTATGCCGGGCATGGCGGGTGGGACGATGCGCGGGGTGAAGCCTGCCTGGTCCTGGAAGAACCTGACGGTAGCAGTGTCAGGCCACAGGTTGTCTTCGAGCGCGAGATCGTAGGCCGTCTGACGCTGAACCGCCAGCTTCCCGCGCTGATCGCCCTGTTTGCCTGCGAGACGGCAGGTGCGCCCGCGGCGCCCGCGGCCCTGTCCTGGCCGGACCCGTCGGCGGGATTCATGGGTCTCGGCCCGCGGCTGGTGGCCGCGGGCTGCCCGGCGGTGATTTGCATGCAGGGGCGGGTTGAGGATGCGCTAGCGCGGCGCTTTGCCCTGCAGTTTTACACGCGTCTGCTCGCGCGCGATGGCGGTGTGGTGGATCAGGCCATGAACCGGGCGCGCGCCGCCGTGCACGAGCATTGGGCGTGGCAGTGGTCGCTGCCGGTCCTCTTCATGCGCCTCCGGAATGGCGTCCTCTTCCGGCCGGAACATGCCGCGGCCCTTGAAGAGCGCAGACCCTATCGCGGATTGCGGCCTTACACGCGCGCCGAAGCGGACCTGTTTGGTGGTCGGGCCGCCGAGGTCGCGGAACTGCGCGGCCTGGTGGCGCAGTTCCCCCTCGTGGTTCTCTCGGCTGAGCCGGGCCAGGGCCTGACTTCCCTTGTGGAGGCAGGGCTGCGCCCTGTCCTTGAGGCGGAGGGCGCCCTCGCCATCACCATCACCAGCTACGACCATCTCGCGCAGGCGCTGCGCGCGGGGCTTGCGGCAGTGGGGGAGGCAGCCCCCTTGCGCGTTCCGGGTGATGCTCCGGCCGCGCATCTGTTGCGCGCTGCTCTTGCCGGACCTTTCTCGCGGGTGGTCATGTTCATGGACCAGGCCGAGTGCATCCTGGACCTGCCGGACGAGCTGCAGGCGCGCCTGATGGCTGATCTCACGGACTGCCTGGAGGCGCTCGGTGACGCGTTGCGCATCCTTTTCGCGACGCATGCGGATGCCCAGCCCGGTCTGGCCGTGCTGTTGCGCCCGCTGTGCAAGTGGCCGCTCGCCTCGATTTCCCTGCCGCCGCTGTGCCGGGGCGGCGCGCTGGAGGCAGTCATCAGGCCGCTCGAGGTGCTGGATTGGCCGGTAACGATCGTGCCTGCCTCTCTGGCTGAACAGATCGTGTCGGATGTGGCCGATCTGTGGGACAACTACGGCCGGGTCGACCCCGCTATTCTGCAGGTGGTTTGGCAAGGCCTGTATGACCGGGCGTGCGCCTCACACGCGGGGCGGGCCATCACCGAGGACCTGTACGCGCAGGCCAGGTGGGCTGAGGGCCTGGTCGTTGCGCACGTCGAGGAGACGTTGGCCCGGCTCGCGACAGACCGGGCGGCGGCGGAGCAGTGCATTGCCCGCATCGCGGCGGCGCGTGGGACCGGCTGGGTCGGGGCCGAGCAGCTTGTCGGGCTGACGGAACAGGAGACGCGGCGCCGCGTTCTTGAGCCGCTCCTGGCCGCGCGGCTGCTGGTCGAGCGCCGGATGGACGGTCACCACGCGTACGCGTTTGCCAACCCTGTCGTTGCCAAACGGCTGACGCGGCTGCAGGCCACAGCCGGCCAACTGGCAGCGGAGGGTGAGATTGACCGCGCGTGGGGTGAGTGGCTCGACCGCGATGCCCTGGCAACGCGTGGGCAGTTGCGCTACCTGCGATACTTGCTCAACGATGGCGCGGTGCCGAGGGTGTTTGCCTTGCAGGTGTTGCTGCTGCTGCGCTCTGCGGTCGCGCGGCGTGAACCGCCGGACCCGTGGCTCCAGTGGGCCTGTCAGCCCGAAACCGCCGCGCTCATCCGGCAACTGGAGATGCCGCAGGCGCCCATCGAGCCCGAGACCCGTGTGAGCCGCTCAGCCCTACAGCGCGCCGCTCAGTTGCTGGCAACCGCTGCGCCGGAGCCTGGCGCGGACCGCGCAACCTGCGGCGCAGTGGCGCGTGCGGCTGCCGCGCAGGACGCCTCTCGCGATGAGCGGGAGGCAGCCGCGCTGGCGCTGACGGCGCTCGGCCCGGCCGCGGCCGTGGACCGGCTGCGCTGGGCCGTCGCAGCGCAGCTCCGCGGTTGGCGGCATCGTCTCCGGCATGTG
>JAKPQT010000096.1 GCA_029555885.1 Chloroflexota bacterium
GATGTCGTCGGCGACTTCCTCACGCGCGCTCTGCCACAGCTCCAGCACCCGCTGCTCGCGCTCGTCCTCCAGGATGTAGCCACGCCGCGCCGCCTCGTTGATGCGGTTCACCTCGCGCTCGGTGCGGGAGATGATCTCCTCGCGCCGCGTCGGCACATCCGTGTCGTCAATGCAGATGGACAGACCCGAGCGCGTGGCGTACTTGAAGCCTTGCTCCTTCAGATCGTCCAGCAACTGGGCCGTCCGCTCCTGGCCGTAGCTCTGGTAAACGCGCCGCACGATGTTGCCCAGCTCTTCCTTGGCGATGTCGTGGTTCAGGAAGGGCATGTCCAGGGGCAGCACGCGGTTGAAGATGACGCGGCCCGGCGTGGTCTCCAGGCGCACCCGGTGGCAGCCCGTCACGATCCGGCCGTTGACCGGGAAGTAGCCGCCGTCGCAGGCCTCCTGCAGACGGGTCTTGAGGGCGTCCACCAGGGCCTCCGTCTTGTCCACGATCGGGACGCGCAGCTCGGGAATCTCCGAGAACCGCTCCTTCCACTGCCCGCGGTACGGCAGCTCCTCTTCCGCCATCATGTCCTTGGTCAGCGTGAACTCGATGCGCCGGTCCCGCACCGGGTGCTCGTCGCCGACCACCTCGGCCACGATGCGCCGGATGTCCAGGTCCAGCTGCGGGTCCAGCGGCATCGCGCGCGCCTTGCTCTCATAGGCTTCCAGGAAAATCTGCGGCAGCCGCACGGTGACGCTGGCGTGCAGGTCCACCTTGCGGTGCTGGTACGCCGCGATGACGGCCTCCGCGTTCTGGAAGACCTTCCCGGCGCCCAGACCCGTCTTGTTCTCCTGGGTCATGTAGTACGAGCCCAACACGATGTCGTACTTCGGGGCGCAGATCGGCGCGCCGTCCGCCGGCTTGAACAGGTTCCGCGAGGCCAGCATCAGCAGCCGCGCCTCCGCCTGTGCGTGCGCTGACAGCGGTACGTGCACGGCCATCTGGTCGCCGTCGAAGTCGGCGTTGAACGCCTCGCACACCAGCGGGTGAAGCTGGATCGCCTTGCCGTCAATCAGCACCGGCTCGAAAGCCTGGATGCCCAGCCGATGCAGCGTCGGCGCGCGGTTCAGCAGCACCGGATGGTCGTCAATGACCTCCTCCAGCGCGTCCCACACCTCGCTGCGCAGCCGGTCCACCATGCGCTTGGCGGTCTTGATGT
>JAKPQT010000097.1 GCA_029555885.1 Chloroflexota bacterium
CTGAGAATATCCTTCGTGCGCAGCTCCGCCCGGATGTCCTTCCAGATGATCGCGCCGGCAGCTTTCCAGAAGTTCATGTCACACTAACTCCTGATAGCCCGCCATTGGCAGCGTTGCGGCCACCGACATACTGATCATAGAGGCGGCGGAAGGCCACTGCGTCGAGGTCATGCGCTGCGGTCTCGAACACTACGCGGCCGTTTGCCAGGATGACCGCCCGGTCGGCAATGGACAGCCCGCGCTCCAGGCTGTGCGTGACGGTGACGATCGTGCGGGCGCGCTCGACGCCGGGCTGTTCGGAACCGGCCCCGTCAGCCCCGTGGCCGCTCAGCTCGCTCAGCAAACCGTGGAGCATCTCCGCCGCCTGCGGGTCCAGCCCGGTGTCAGGCTCGTCCAGCAGCAGCACTTCGGGGTCGTGCAGGAGCGCCCGTGCAATCGCCAGCCGCTGCACCATGCCGCGCGAGAACGTGCGCACCAGGTCCCCGCGCCGCGCAAACAGTCCGACCCGTTCGAGCAGGGCCTTGATGCGCGGCTCCGGCCCCTTCAGGTTGTACAGACCGGCAAAGAAGCGCAGGTTCTCCTCCGCGGTCAGGCTGTCGTAGAGCAGCGGCGCGTGGGATACGACCCCCAGGTAACGCCGGATGCCGTCCGCATGTTGCGCCAGGTCGAGCCCGCCGATGCGGACTGTCCCGCTGGAAGGCCGGCTCAGGCTCGATAGTATCCGTACGAGCGTGCTCTTGCCCGCGCCATTTGGCCCGAACAGGACGAGCGATTCGCCCGGCATGACGCGCAAATTGACCCCGCGCAGCGCATACTTGCTGCCGAAGGCCTTCGTGAGGTTGCGCACTTCTATCATGGCGACACCGGCTGCGCCGCTATCGCTGGCGACTTCGGCTGCGCCGCTAGCGCTGGGAACGACGCCGTAGGCGTCGTTCCGCTTGCTGCCGTCGCTCATGCGTCGCCTTCGCGGCGCAGCAGGTCGCTCAGTTGCGCCTTCAATCGCAGACGTTGATCCCGATACGCGGTCTCATTCAGTTCACCTGCCTCGTAGGCCAGGTCCAGCCGAGCCAGCGCATCGACCAGGTCAGCCTGCGTCGCGCCGGCGGCCGCTACCGCAGCACCCGTGCCGGCTGACCGCCCGCGCACGATGGGCAGCAGGATCAGCGCCACCGCACCGCCTGCCGCCAGCCCGATCAGCGCGGCCAGCAGCCAAGGGTTCAATCCGCCGCTGCCGGTCGTGCCCGCGGCC
>JAKPQT010000145.1 GCA_029555885.1 Chloroflexota bacterium
GCGATTCGCGATGCAACTGCTTACTGGAATGCTCATCGGCATCCTTTCGTGTGGGGCCATCGGCGACGCCACCAACCGCGGCGGACCAGCGGTGTGGGCCTCGTGCCCCAAGTGACGTGAACTTGCCGGATGAACCACTAAAGCCTCGACTCCACTATCTTCCACATGGCGCTCCGCTCGCGATTCCTTTGCGTCTCTTGGTGCAGCAGCCAGGGTGTGCTATACTCTCTCCTGCCGCCGACCCGACCAGGGCGGCGAGCATCGGTTCACATCTCACAACCAGTCGCTCGTATCGCATATCTGCGACCGAGACGGCAGCCATACGCCAGCCAGGCCGGGCATGATTCCGCGCCGGTGGGATGATGCGCTTTGCCAGCCTCCGCAGTCGCGGGGGTTTTTTTGTTGTCACACGGGGGGGATATGACACGCAAGAAGGTTACGATCCTGACCTTGCAGGAGAAGACGGACCGCGGCGAGCCGATCACCATGGTGACGGCTTACGACTACCCGTCCGCGCTGGCCGCGGACCGCGCGGGGCTGGACACCATCCTCGTCGGGGATTCGTTGGGCATGGTCGTCCTAGGCTACGAGTCCACCGTGGCCGTCACGATGGAGGAGATGCTGCACCACTGCAAGGCCGTGCGCCGCGGCGCGCAGTTCGCCTACCTGATCGGGGATATGCCCTTCCTCTCTTATCAGGCGGACCGCGCCGAAGCCGTGCACAACGCAGGGCGGTTCCTCAAGGAAGCAGGCATGGACGCGGTCAAGCTCGAGGGGGGCCGCGAGATGGCCGACACGGTGCGGGCCATCACCGCCGCAGGCATCACGGTCGTCGGACATATCGGCCTGACGCCCCAATCCGCGGGCAAGCTGGGCGGCTACCGCGTGCAGGGCAAGACCGCAGCCGACGCGCAGCGCCTGCTGGACGACGCGCGCGCGCTCGAAGCGGCGGGGGCAGCGATGATCGTCCTGGAGATGGTGCCGGACCGCGTGGCCGAGCGCGTCTCGCAGCAGCTCCGCATCCCGACCATCGGCATCGGCGCGGGCGGCGGCTGCGACGGGCAGGTGCTCGTGCTGCATGACCTGCTCGGCATGTTCGACCGGTTTACCCCGCGCTTCGTCAAGCGTTACGCCGAACTGTTCCCGCAGATGGAACGGGCGCTGGCGGAGTACTGCGCGGATGTGACGGGCCGGCGCTTCCCTGCCGCGGAGCACGCGTTCCCGATGGACGATGCGGAGTGGGCCGCGTGGGGAGAAGGCGATTGAACCGCGAAGACGCCAAGAGCGCAAAGATAAATCAACCAGTCTTCGCGTCCTTCGCGTCTTCGCGGTTCATAGCTGTGATACGGACAGAAGGCTCGTCATGCGCATGTTGATCCTGGGTACGGGTGCGCTGGGGTGCGTGTATGCCGCCCGGCTCGCGGCATACGCGGATGTGACCGTGCTCGGCACGTGGGCGGAGGGCGTGGACGCGATCCGGGACGCAGGGATCCGCGTGACCGATCCGGACGGCCAGACCTGGACAGCCCGCGTGCGCGCGGAGCATGACCCGGAAGCCGTCGCACCCGCCGACATCGCGCTCATCCTGGTCAAGAGCTATCAGACGCGGCGCGCGGCCGGGTGGGCGGCGCGTCTGCTGGCGAAGAATGGCCTGGCCGTGACTTTGCAGAACGGGCTGGACAACCTGCCGGTCCTGGTCGAGGCGGTCGGCGCGTCACATGCCGCGGTCGGCGTGACCTACAACGCAGCCACGCTGCTCGGGCCGGGCATGGTGCGCCACGTCGTCAGCCTGCCGACCTATCTGAGCCTGGCCGCGCAGCCGGCGGGCGCGGCTCCCACGCAGCTTGAGGCGCTGGCCGGGCTGCTGAACCGCGCGGGACTGACCGCGCAGGTGAGCGATGACGTCGAGGGCCGCCTGTGGGGCAAGGCGGTCGCCAACGCGGCCATCAACCCGCTGACCGCGCTGTGGCGCGTGACGAACGGCAAGCTGTTGGCTCGGCCTGAGCGCCGCCGCCTGCTCGCCGCGCTGGCCTGTGAGGCGGCCGCGGTGGCGCACGCGCGTGGGATCGCGCTGCCCTTTGCAGAGCCGGTCGCGTACGTCGAATCGGTCTGCGAGGCGACCGCGGCCAATCGATCGTCCATGCTGCAGGATGTCGAGCGGGGCCGCCCCACCGAGATCGACAGCATCAGCGGCATCATTGCCGCCGAGGGTGCGCGGCTGGGCGTCGCCACGCCGCTGACCGAGGCGGTCTGGCGGTTGGTGCAGGCGCTGTGATCTTGCCACCGAGAGCCCAGAGGACACGGAGAGAGTGGAAATCTCTGCGGCCTCTGGGCTCTCGGTGGCTCACTTTTCGAGGTAGAAATGCAAGTCGTCGAGACTGTCAGTGATGTCCGCCGGAGCCGGCGAGCCGGTTCTGGGAGCTGGGGGCTTGTCCCCACGATGGGCTTTCTCCATGCGGGCCACCTCGCGCTCGTCACGCGTGCGCGGCAGGAGAACGACCACGTCGGCGTCTCGATCTTCGTCAACCCGACGCAGTTCGGGCCGCAGGAAGATCTGGCCGCATATCCGCGCGACCTCGACCGCGACCTGGCGCAGTTGGAGGCCGCCGGCGCAGACCTGGTGTGGGTCCCACCCGTCGAGGAAGTTTATCCCCCGCACTTCCAGACGTATATCAGCGTCGAAGAAGTGACGCGGCCCCTGGAAGGCGCGGCCCGGCCCGGCCACTTCCGCGGGGTCGCCACCGTTGTTGCCAAGCTGTTCAACGTCTTCCAGCCGGACCGCGCTTACTTCGGACAGAAGGATGCGCAGCAGGTGGTGGTCATCCAGCGTATGGCCGCGGACCTCAACTTCCCGCTGGAGATTGTCGTCTGCCCGACGGTGCGCGAACCGGACGGCCTGGCGCTGTCGTCGCGCAACGTCTACCTGTCGCCGGAGCAGCGCGCGGCTGCGCCGGTGTTGTACCGGGCGCTCAGCGCGGCGCGCGACGCCTGGTATGCTGGCGAGCGCAACGGCAACCGGCTGCGCGGTATTATGGCCGACGTGCTGGCGGCTGAGCCGCTGGCGCGCGTCGATTACGTCAGTGCAGCGGACCCGCTCACGCTGGCCGAGCTGGGGACCGCTGCCGCGCCGGAGCCGCCGCACGGCGTGCTCCTTTCGATGGCCGTCCGCATCGGGCGGGCGCGGCTTATCGACAACATCCTCATCGCTGATTCGGAGGGTTGATGGTTCGCACTTTCTTGTTTGCGAAGATACACCGCGCGACGGTCACCGCGGCCAACGTGCATTACGTCGGCTCGATCACCATCGACAGCGACCTGCTGCGGCAGACGGGCATCCGCCCGTACGAGCGCGTGCAGGTCGTGGACGTGGACAACGGGGAACGGCTGGAGACCTACGTGATCGAGGGCGCAGCGGGCAGCGGCGCGATCGAACTGAACGGTGCGGCCGCACGGCTGGTTGCCGTGGGCGACAAGGTCATCATCATGGCCTACGCACAGGTCGCGGAGCCGATCCCCGACGACTGGTCGCCGGTCGTGCTCATCATGGGGGAAGGCAACCGGGTGGCCGAGGTGCGCCGCTCAGAGAATGCGCACGAGGAGTGCTGTTGACAGCGTTGGATTGAACCGCTAAGACGCGAAGAGCGCGAAGGTTTTATCACCATTTTTTTGCGTCCTTTGCGTCTTTGCGGTTCCTCACACAGGAGCGTGGTATGTTTCTTGCAGTTGACATAGGCAACACGAACATCACCCTGGGGCTCTACCGGCAGGACGCGCTGGTCGCAACGTGGCGGCTGGCGACGGTCCACGAGCGGATGCCCGACGAGTACGGCATCCTGTTGGCGCAACTGATTGCCTATCGTGGCTTCGACCCGGCGGAGGTGCACGGGGTCGCGATTGCCAGCGTCGTGCCCGCGCTGACCGGCACATTCCGCCGCGTCGCCGCGGACTACCTGCGGCGGGAGGCGCTGGTCGTGGATGCGGGAGTCAAGACTGGCGTGCGCATCCGCTATGAGAACCCGCGCGACGTGGGTGCGGACCGGGTGGTGGATTGCGCGGCAGTGCAGGCCAAGTACGGCGGGCCGGCATGCGTCGTGGACTTCGGCACTGCGACGACATTCGACGGCATCTCGCGCGAGGGCGATTACCTCGGCGGGGCCATCGCACCGGGCATCGGCATCGCGGCGGAGGCCTTGTTTGCGCGCGCGTCCAAGCTGTACCGGGTGGAGATTGCGGCGCCGGCGCGCGCCATCGGCACCAACACCGTCGCGGCCATGCAGTCCGGCATCTTCTTCGGTTACGTAGGGCTGGTGGAAGGACTGGTGGCCCGCTTCCGTCGCGAGCTGGGCGACGACATGAAGGTCATTGCGACCGGCGGGCTGGCCGAGGTCGTCGCGAAGGAGACGCCGGTCATCCAGCACGTCGACCCGTGGCTCACGCTCGACGGCCTGCGGATTATTTACGAGATGAACAGGGGATGACCTCTCCCCCCGGTCCCCTCTCCTGAGGAGGGGGAGGCACGCAACACCGCCAACGAAAAAGACCGCCGGGGGTGAGGAACCCCCGCCTCGCATACAGCGTCTCATCCTCAGTACCGACGGCACAGTCCGGTACGAGGAGGAGAGCACCATGCGAGGCCCAGTGACCCGTATCGCACCTTTGCCCGGTCGTCCTTTCGAGCGCCCCCTGGCAACGCTGGGGGTGCTGCTGTTGATCCTGCTTGCCATGCTGGCCTTCGCGCAGCCGGCCGCAGCAGACGGCATCATCATCCCGCGGCCCCCGCGCGACCGGCCCGTGATCCCCTGGCGCGAGATTCCGCTGACCGTGAAGTATCACCGCGTGGACGTGACCATCACCGACCAAGTCGCAACGACGCGCGTGGATCAGGTCTTCGTCAACAACGCCACCTATCCGGTCGAGGGCACGTACATCTTCCCGCTTCCCGAGGACGCCGCGGTCTCATCGTTCGACATGTGGGTGGACGGCCAGAAGCTCGAAGGCAAGCTGCTGGGCCGCGATGAAGCACGGCGCATTTACGAGGACATAGTGCGCCAGCAGCGCGACCCGGCCCTGCTCGAATACGTTGGCCGCGGCGCGTTCCAAGCCAGCATCTTCCCGATTCCGGCGGGCGGTGAACGGCGCATCGAGCTCAACTACTCGCAGGTGCTCAGCCGGGCCAACGGCCTCGTGCATTACCGCTACCCGCTCAACACCGAGAAGTTCTCCGCCCGCAACCTGTCCGAGGTCGCGGTAACCGTCACCGTCGAGGACAAGGCGCCGCTGCGCGCGCTCTACTCGCCCAGCCACACCGTTGACATCGCGCGCAACGGCGAGCGCCGCGCCACCGTCAGCTATGAGGCGCGTGACGTCCGCCCCGACCGCGATTTCGACCTGTACTACAGCGTCTCCGCGGACGCGATTGCCGTCAACCTGTTGAGCTACAAGCCGTTCGATGAAGACGGCTACTTCGTGCTGCTCGTCGCGCCGCCCATCGAGACCGCGGCGGATAAAGTCATCGCCAAAGACGTGGTGCTGGTGCTCGATACGTCGGGCAGTATGGATGGCGAGAAGATGCGGCAGGCGCAGGACGCCGCGGCATTCGTGCTGGACCATCTCAACCCCGAGGACCGCTTCAACATCGTCGCGTTCAGCACGGCCACGCGGCTCTTTGCGGACCGCCCTGTGCCGGCCAGCCGCCGCGCGGAGGGTCGCCAGTTCATCCGGCGGCTCATCGCGCAGGGCAGCACCGACATCAACCGGGCGCTGCTGGAGGGTCTCGCGGGCGTGGACAGCAAGCGGCCCACGGTGCTCATCTTCCTGACGGATGGACTGCCGACCGCGGGCGAGACCGACCCTGACCGCATCGTGGCGAACGTGCAGGCCAACGCAACTAAGACCGTTCGCCTGTTCGCCTTCGGCGTGGGCTATGACGTGGACACGGTGCTGCTGGACCAGCTCAGCGCGAACCAGCGCGGGGCAGCGAGCTATGTGGCACCCAACGAGAAGATCGACGAACGCGTGTCTGAGTTCTATGCGAAGGTGAGCGCGCCGGTGCTCGTGGATGTGGGGTTGAAGCTGCCGGGCGCGACCAGCGAGGAGATCTACCCTTACCCGCTGCCCGACCTGTTCGCCGGCTCGCAGCTCGTCGTGACGGGCCGCTACCGCACGCCGGGCACAACAACCCTGACATTGACCGGCACCGTGGACGGCAAGGCGCAGACCTACACCTACCGCAACCTGACGTTCGTCAGCCGCGGTGGCAACGAGTTCATCCCTCGCCTGTGGGCGCAGCGCAAGATCGGCTACCTGCTGACGCAGATCCGGCTGCAGAGCGCGCAGGGGGTGGACACTACGGAGCTGATCGATGAAGTGGTCAGCCTCAGCACGCGCTTCGGCATCGTGACGCCCTACACCTCGTTCCTCGTGGAGGAGCCGGGCATGACCACCGTCAGGCCGGGCGACAGGCTGCCAC
>JAKPQT010000146.1 GCA_029555885.1 Chloroflexota bacterium
CGGATCCCGTCCTCGGCATCGACTACCACCACCGGCTGAGCGTGGCCGAGACCGCGTCGTTCTGCCAGCGGATGCCATCCGGCACGCTCGACTTCCTGGAAGAGCCGATCCGTGACGAGACACCGGAGGCCTACGCCGCGCTGCGCCAGATGACGGACGTGCCCTTCGCCATCGGGGAGGAATTCTCGAGCAAGTGGGCCTTCCTGCCCTACATCGAGCGCGGGCTGACGCAGTTCGCGCGCATCGACGTCTGCAATGTCGGGGGTCTGACCGAGGCCATGAAGGTCGCGGGCTGGGCCGAGGCGCACTACATCGACCTCATGCCGCACAACCCGCTCGGCCCCATCTGCACCGCAGCGACCATCCACCTGGCTGCCGCAGTCGCCAACTTCGCCTGGCTCGAGGTGCGCGTCTCGCCCACGGAGGAACTGGGCTTCTACGACATGGACCTCTTCCCGGTCCAGCCGCATTTACAGGGCGACCGGTTCCCCGTGCCGGATGTGCCGGGGCTGGGCGTGGAGGTCAACGAGAGCCTGGCCGCGGCGGGCGAGTTCCGCTTCTGGGAGGCCCCTCACCTGCACCGGGCCGATGGCTCGGTAACGAACTGGTAAGCTACCCTGCCGGTATCTCCAATTCGAGGCCGATCTCTGTCACGCTGGCGTTCTCGCGCACCCGCGCCACCAGTGCGATGGCAACCGGCAGCGCGAGCGCCAGGAGCCAGAAAGTCGGGCGGATGCCGAGGCCCTGGAATGCCGCGCCCACGGCCAGCGAGCTAAGCACGATCGCCAGCGAATGGACGCCCCCCAACAGGCCGAGGCCCCGGCCAACCAGTCCGCGCGGCAGCATATCCGTCGCCAGTGCCTGGAGGAGAGGCTGCCACGTCGCCATGATGCCCAGCAGCACGGACGCGCCCCAGAAGCCCCAGGCGGTCGAAGCAAAGCCCATGGCCGGCAGCGCGACCAGCCCGACCCCACAACTCGACATCAGCAGCCGCTTGCGGCCGATGCGGTCTGAGAGCCGGCCGAGCAGAAATGGCACAGGCAGGCTGATCGCGCCGCCGACCGCCGCGGCCAGGCCCACCGCCGTAGCCGAGAAGCCCAGCTCGCTCATTGCGACGGATCGCCCAAACCCGCCGCCGTAGCTGGCGACGGAGACGAGCACCGCAGCAACCAGCAGGGTGTAGTAGCCCGCGCCGAGGCCGTCCTCCGGCCGGCGGGCAGTCCTGCCGGCTGCTGCGGCCCGCGCCAGCGGCGGCTCGACAAAGAACAGGGCCAGAATGATGCTGGCGCCGCAGAGGAGCGCGTCGACCAGGAGCAGCGCCGGGAAGCCCCAGCGGTCCGCAATCCGGCCCCAGGTCAGGCCGGTGACCACCAGGCTCAACGATGAGACGAGCGTCAGCAGGCCGAAGCTGCCTCCCCGCCGCGACACGGCAGCAAGCAGTCCCGTCATGATGACGATCATGTTCGTGGCCATGCCGAAAGAAAAGCCGGCCAGCAGGTTCAGGGCCGTGAGCTGCTGCCAGGTGGTTGCCCGACTCATCAGCACCCAGGTGACGGCAAACAGGCTGCACGCGCAGATGAAAGTCTCGCGGCGGCGCCGGAAGCGGTCTGCGAACCACCCCGCAAGCAGCGTGCCCGCCAGATTGGCAGGCCCGCTGACCGCGTTCATAATGCCAACCTGCATGGGGTCAGCACCGAGCTGGTTCAGATACACCGGCCAAAGCCCGCCGGTGCCGAAGCCCGTGCAGAGCACGAGCAGGTAGGCGAGCGACATCACCGTGAGCGGCCGCTTGGACATGACGTCTCCGATGAGAGGACAGAAGGCAAAACCCGAGGTACGGTTTGGGCCATGATAGGCCCACATCCGTACACCTGTCAATCTTCCATCTTAACCGGCGATAGCCTCTACGCCAACCGCTGACCTCCGGGGCCGCATCACCACGAGATAGACACCAAGCACCAGGGCATACACCGCAAGCAGCATAACGGGGATGATCTCCAGCGAGACCCGCCGCGCCAGCACGCCCATCAGGCTCGGCATGAATGCCATGCCGAAGCCCGTTGCCGCCATCTGCATCCCGATGGTGTTGGCCGCCAAGTGGTCGCCGACGCGCGTCCGGGTGCCCGATGTCAGCGCGGGGAAGATGGGTGCAATCGACAACCCGATGACCGCCACTGCGACCACATTCGCCATCTCGGAGGGATTCCAGACGAGCAGGGCCGCGCCGAGCAGCGCGCCTGCCAGCCCGCCCAGCACCAGCTTGTCCACCCCGGCCCGCTTCGCGAACAGCCCTGCCACGATGCGGCCGATGGTGAAGGTGAACCAGTAGCTCCCGGCGAAAAACCCGGCCAGCAGCGTATCCACCCCGCGCGACTCGGTCAGCAGCGAGTACGTCCACGTGCCCAGCCCGCCCTCCGCGCCCACGTACAGCACGAACAGCAGCACGCTCAGCCACACCCGCGGCTGCCGGAGCGTCTCACCCATCGGCGTCTTGTAGTCCGTCAGGCGCTTCTCGCCCTCGTTTGCTGCGAACGCACCGTTCTGGCTCCACATCCTGAGGGTCAGGGCAAAGCCGACCGCCAGCACAAGCTGAAAGACGCCGACCACCCGGTAGCCGAACCGCCAGGTGTTCAGGTTGGTCAGGCCGAGCGTCATGATGATGGGGCCGATGGTGATGCCGATGCCCCAGCAGGCGTGCAGCCACTGCATGATGCCTTCGCTGAAGTGGGAGGCGACATAGGTGTTGAGGCCGGCGTCGATCGCGCCCGCGCCCAGTCCGGCGAAAACGCCCAGCAGGACCATCATCCACCACGCAGGGACGATGGTATAACCGATCAGCGCCAGCCCGGTGAGGAAGCAACTGGCCGCGAGCACCCGGCCCACGCCGACCCGGGAGAGCAGGAACCCGCTGAGAAAGCTCGAGGTCATGTAGCCGGCGACGGATGCGGTCAACAACATGCCGATCGCGTCCAGCGGAATCGCAAAGCCGGTCCGGATCGAGGGCCAGCCGACGCCCAGCAGGCCGTCGGGCAGGCCAAGCGCGACAAAAGCGATAAACGCCAACAAGACAAGACCCAATCTGGGGTACGACTTCACTCTCGTCCAGAAACTCATCGAAACTCCCTTACGTCCCATGAAAACCTGCCTGCCCGTCCTGCAGGCTGCGCGCCAGCTTCCGGTCGTACCGCTCCACCCGGCGCTTGATTTCGCCGCGGTAACGTTCCAGGTAGCTCTCGACCAGCGCTTCCTGGCCGGCAGCATCGTGCGGTTCTGCCAGGCGGCCCGCCTCGTCGAGGTACTGCAG
>JAKPQT010000150.1 GCA_029555885.1 Chloroflexota bacterium
GCGCAACGTGGCGCTGATCGGTGTCGAGCCGGGCCTGCCCGGTGAGCCGCCGGTGTTCTCCGGCGAAGGGCTGCGCAGCCGTCGCGCGAACGAGGTTGTAATCGACCGGCAGGTTGCACTGCGCCGCGACATTACCGTGGGCGACACTGTGACGGTCAAGTCCATCCAGGACACGAAAGAGCAATTCTACAACCTGCGGGTCATCGGTATCTCCGATAACCGCCAGTTCTCGCTCCAGCCTTCGCTGATTATGCCCATTCGTACATGGGATGCGATTCGGCCGCAGGCCCTGATCGGCGGCGCACCGGACGCTGAGATTGTGGCCAACATCGTGGGCGTGCAGGTCACGGACCCGGCGCAAGCTGAGGCGGTGGCCCGCCGCATCGAGGCACAGGTGCAGAACGTTGTGGTGGTGGATCGCGTGACGGCCTACGAAGCGACGCCCGGCTACAGTGCGCAGCAGAGCACGTTGGACACACAGCGCTACTTCGCCCTGGTGATCGGTGTCCTGGTGATCGGCGGTTTCTTCCAGATTCTGACGCTGCAGAAAGTCGCGCAGATCGGGATGCTCAAGGCGATTGGCACACCGAACCTGACGGTCGGACTCGCATCCATCGTGCAGATCATTGTCGTCACCATCATGGGCGTGGGGCTCGGGGCAGCCGCCGCGCTGGGGTTGTCGCTTGGTTTCCCGCCGACCATCCCGATCGTGTTTGCGCCACAGGCCGTGAGCGCGGCTATCGTGTCGCTCCTGCTCATTGGGCCGATTGGCGGGCTGGTTTCGGTGCGCTATTCGCTGAAGGTGGAGCCGTTGACCGCCCTGGGGCTGGGCTCCTGACGTACAGTACAGAAGGGTAAAGATCACATGACTATCGCATTGGCTATCGATACAGTTTCCAAAGTCTATCAGGGCGGCAGCGGGCAGATTCGGGCTGTGGATAACGTCTCTTTTGATGTGCAGCAGGGGGAGTTTGTGGCGCTCGTGGGGCCGAGCGGTTCCGGCAAGACGACCCTGCTGGCGATGCTGGCCGCGCTGTTGCGGCCAACTGAGGGCCGGATCATGATCGACGGCCAGGAGTTGAGCCGGATGAGCGAAGCGGAGCGCGCTGCGTTCCGCCGCCAAAAGATCGGCTTCACATTCCAGGCGAACAACCTGGTGCCTTTCCTGAACGCCCGCGAGAACGTCGAATTGATGCTGCGGCTGAACGGCAAGCTGGACCGGACAGGCAAGGAACGGGCACGTGAGCTGTTGGACCGGCTGGGCCTGGGCGACCGGCTGAACAACCTGCCGCGGCAGCTCTCAGGCGGCCAGCAGCAGCGCGTTGCGATTGCGCGTGCGCTGATCCATCAGCCGTCGCTCGTCCTCGCCGACGAGCCGACCGCCAGCCTGGACACCGAGCGCGCGTTCCAGGTGGTCGAGACCTTCAGCCGCATCATCCGCGAGCAGGGACGGGCGGGCATTATGGTCACGCACGACCTGCGCATGGTTCAGTATGTTGACCGGGTCATTCAGATGAAGGATGGCCGGCTTGCCAACATTATCAGCGGCCCGCTTCAGATCGCCGCGCTGGCGACCGGAGGTTACCATGAACCGGAACCGGCAGCGCTGCCGCAGGATGCCGCAATTCCTGCCTTTCTGCCGTTCCCGACCCCACAGCCGGCCTACGCTGTGGTGCGGTCGTAACCATACTGGATTGCATTGACAAAGGGAGAGGAAGACATGAAATCCAAGAAGCTGATCATCGCCATCATCGCAGCCGCTGTCGTCGGCGGCGGTGCGTTCGCATCACTGACCCTGCCGGGCTTGTTTGCATCGACCGCCGCGGCGCAAGAGGTTGCACCGGAGGCGCAGGTTGTTCCGGCTGCCACTCCTCGCATCATCGTCGAAGGCCAGCTCGTGCCCGTGCAGAGCGCGGCGTTGAGCCTGCCCGTAGTCGGTCGGGTGGCGGAAGTTCTGGTTGCCGAGGGCGCAACCGTGGAGCAGGGGCAGGTGCTCGTCCGGCTGGAGGCTGCCCGCCAGCAGGCTGCGGTCGCACAGGCGCAGGCGAGCCTGGACCGCGCGACCGCCCGCCTGGCCGAGCTACAGGCCGGTGCGCTGCCGCAGGAGATTGCGTCAGCTCAGGCCGCGGTAGAGGTCGCCCAGGCACGCCTGGACCGGCTGCAAAGTGAAGAAGACATCCGCGGTGCAGAGGCTGCGGTGGCTAACGCGCAGGCTGCGCTGGCCCGCCTGCAGGAAGGCGTCAGCGGCGACCAGTTGACCGCGGCGCGGGCAGACCTGGCGAATGCCGAGGCTGCACGCAGCCAGGCGCAGGCAAACTATGATAAGGTAGCCGGACTGCCGGACATCGGCGCGCGGCCTGAGTCGCTGGCGTTGCAGCAGGCGACAAATGCCTACAATGCCGCCGCGGCCCGCCTGGCAGACCTTCAGCGTGGGGCGAGCCCTGCGGACATTGCCGGTGCGCGTGCCCGGGTTGCGCAGGCTCAGGCGGCGCTGGAAGCCTTGAAGGCCACTCGCCCTGCTGACCTGGCGGCTGCTGAGGCCGAGCTGCGCCGGAGCCAGGCGCAGGCCGAACTCGTTGCGAATGGTGCACGTTCGGAGACGTTGGCTGCGGCAGCCGCCGATGTGGCTGCGGCTGAGGCAGCTCTCGAGCAGGCGCAGATCGCGTTGGCCGAGACGGAGCTGCGGGCCCCGTTTTCCGGCACGGTCGCCCAACTGAATATCGCGGTTGGCGAGCAGGCGGCCGGCCCGGTGCTCGTGCTGGCTGATCTCAACAACTGGCGCGTCGAGACGACCGACCTGACCGAGCTGGAAGTGATCGACATTGTGGACGGTAGCGCGGCCACCGTGACCTTCGATGCACTGCCCGAGGAGACGTTTGGCGGCACAGTGGAGCGCATCCGGACGCTGGGGCAGAGTCAGAAGGGCGAGATCAGCTATACCGCCATCATCACTCTGGACCGTACCGACCCACGGTTGCGCTGGAACATGACCGCCGCGGTCGAGTTTGCGAAGTAGGCTAACCCCAGGCCATTCCTGCCAGGCGGCGTATGTGAGTATGACGCCTGGCAGTTATTTTTCCTTCCGATTAACTCCCCCAAAACGTAATGGGTGTCACTGCCTCCCAGGCGCAGACAGTGTTCCATATTCCACAGATTCACTGGTCAGGAGGCTGCACTCATGGCGGATTGGCGCACCGTTCTCGCGACCCTGGTGACGGATGTCGAAGGGCACTACGATATGCTCAAGTATCGCCTGCGTGAGCGATTGGGGCACCGCAATCCCATCATGATCTACCCGTACCGCGGCTATGGCACGCAGCAGAAGCTGTACCTGCGCGGCCGTGTGTTGGAGGATCGAAACATCAGTGGCGCAGAGCTGGACGATACGACGTGGGACAACATCGTTGATATGTATAAGCGGTTCAAGAGCAACGAGATTCCCTATGCCCGCGTGCGCGCCCGCTTTCAGGATGTGGAGCAGGAGGTGGTGGCAGATGGCGAGGGCTTCTTCGATGTGACCATCGAGCCGCATAGCCCACTGCCAGCCGGCCGGCTCTGGCACCAGATCGAACTCGAACTGGTCGAGCCGCGCCGTGAGTACCAGCCGGAACCTGTGACTGCGACCGGCGATGTTCTGGTCGCCCCGCCGACCGCCGAGTACATCGTCATCAGTGACCTCGATGATACAGTCGTCCACACGGATGCTGCGAACATTCTCCGCATGGCGCGCACCGTGTTTCTCAGCAACGCGCGAATGCGCCTGCCCTTCGAAGGGGTGGCCGCGTTCTACCGCGCGCTGCACGCGGGCAGCACCGGCGATGCGCAGAATCCGATGTTCTACGTCTCCAACTCGGCCTGGAATATGTATGACCTCCTGAGCGATTTCCTGAATCTGCACGAGATTCCCATCGGGCCGGTCATTTTTCTGCGCAACTGGGGCATCTCAAAGGAGGGCATTGCGCCGCTCAATCCAAGCCAGCACAAGCTGGAGTATATCCGGCGCATCCTGGAGACTTTCACAGATCTGCCCTTTATACTCATCGGCGACAGCGGCGAGCAGGACCCCGAGATTTATACGGAGGCCGTGCGGCTCCATCCCAACCGCATCATGGCCGTCTACATTCGCAACGTCAGCCGCAAGCCGGAACGACCTGAGCAGCTCAAGATGCTGGCGGAGCAGGTGCTGGCCGCGGGCAGCACGATGATCCTGGCGGAGACGACGGTGCCGCTGGCGGAACATGCCGTCGCGCAGGGGTGGATGCAGGCGAGCCGCCTCCCCGAGGTGCAGGCGGAAAAGGATGCTGACGCTGCGCCGCCGTCGCCGATGGAGAAACTGCTGGGCGAAGATGAGCCGAAGGCGCCTGCACCGACCGTGGTCGTGCCGGGCGCAACTGCGGCGGAAACCGCGCAGGCTGTGGAGGAGGGTGCTATCGAGACTGCATTGGAGGGTGGCGATGCACAGGCCGAAGAAACGCCTACTGTCATTGTGGACCCGACGGAGCAGCCGATGGAGAAGAAGCCGTAATTGACGCTCGCCAGTGCCCGTGCTAAACTCACCGCCGTGACTGTCACTGCCTCTGCGCCGGCCAAATTGATGCTGTACGGCGAGCACGCCGTCGTGTACGGCGTGCCATGTGTTGTCACCGCGGTGGACCTGCGCGTCCGTGTGAGCGTGGCGTTACGCCGTGACGACCGGGTGACTATCCGCACGCCCATGCTGGCGGAGTCTTTCACGATCCGTACCGATGAGGTGATGTGCGGGGCGCCCGTCCCACCGGCAGTACACTTCGTCGTAGCGGCGCTGCGCGCGTGCTGGCAGACGACGGCACCTTGCGGCCTGGATCTCCACACGCGGGCCGACTTCTCGCATTCATACGGGTTAGGCAGTTCTTCCGCGGTGACGGTTGCCACGGTCAAGGCATTGGGCGAGGCGACCGGCGCGTCCCTGGATGCGCAACAGGTCTTCCGCCTGAGCTACGATGCCGTGCTCGACGCGCAGCGCGGCATCGGTTCTGGCTACGATGTAGCAGCGGCGGCATTCGGCGGAACGCTCTACTACATTACGCCGGGCGATGTCATCGAACCGCTGACCAGGGAGGAGCTACCCCTGGTCATCGGCTATTCGGGCATCAAGGCCAGCACGACGGAGTGGGTGCGGCGGGTGGCCGAGCTGCGGGAGCGCCATCCCGCGCTGGTACAGCACATCTGGCGCCTGACGCAAGACCTGGTGGACGAGGCACGTGGCGCGCTGATGCGGCGCGACTGGGCAGCCTGCGGTCGGCTGATGGACATCAACCACGGCCTGCTGTCGGCGCTCGGTGTCAGCACTGGACCGCTGGACTCGCTGGTCCACGCCGCGCGGGCTGCAGGCGCATATGGGGCGAAGCTATCGGGCGCGGGAGGCGGTGACTGTATGATTGCGCTGGCAGACGAGGATCGCCGCAGCTCCGTGACGGCTGCGCTGAACGGGAGCGGCCTGCCCGCTGCGGGGGTCGTGACCGTGCGCACCGGTGCAGAGGGAGTCAGAATCGAAGCATGAGCAAGACCGTCACTGCTGCTGCGCACCCGAATCTGGCCGTGGTCAAGTACTGGGGCAAGGCGGACCCGCGCCTCAATGTCCCGGCGAACTCGTCGCTGTCGGTCAATCTGGGGAGCGCGCGCACCACAACGACGGTGTGTTTCTCGCCTGATTTCGAGCAGGATGTCGTGCGCCTGAACGGCGCGGCTGCGGATGACCGGACGGCCGCGCGCGTGGCGCGACACCTGGACCGGGTTCGCCGGCTGGCTGGCCGCACCGAACGGGCGTCGGTGGAATCGGTGAATGACTTCCCCGCGGCTGCGGGCATCGCCTCCTCGGCTTCAGCCTTTGCCGCGCTGTCGCTCGCGGCCAGCCGGGCGCTGGACCTGCATCTCGGAGAGCGCGAACTCTCGATCCTCGCGCGGCAGGGGTCCGGCTCCGCCTGTCGCTCCATCCCCGGAGGTTTCGTGCGGTGGGAGGCGGGGCAGGATGATGCGAGTTCCTACGCTTACCAGGTGGCGCCGCCGGAACACTGGGACCTGCGCATCACGACGGTCATTTTCAGCGAGCAGCCGAAAGAAATCTCATCTTCTGATGGGCACGCGCTGGCACAGACGAGTCCATTCTACGCTGCGCGGCTGGCGGGACTACCCCACACACTGGAGGTTGTCCAGGATGCGCTCCTGGCGCGCGATTTCGCTCGCTTCGGCCTAGCGCTGGAGCGCGAGGCGGTGTCCATGCACGCCATCGCCATGACGGCAGACGCAAGCGCGGGCGGGCCGTTGCGCGGCCCGCTTAGTGGGCTGTACTACTGGCAGGCATCAACGATGCAACTGATCCAGCAGGTTCAGGTGTGGCGGCGCGGGGGCTTGCCTGTGTACTTCACTATCGACGCCGGGCCGAACGTGCATCTGTTCTGCGAGGCGGCTCAGCAGGCGGCGTTGGAGGCGGAACTGGCGCGGCTGCTGCCGGCGATGCAGGCACGCACCATTGTCAGTGCGCCGGCGCGCGGTGCGTGGATCGTGTCGGAGGACTAAAGGGGTCAGCCCTGGTTGCGCGCGTTCACGGCCTCCCACTCGGCCACAATCTCCCGATTCATCCTGACGTTCTCCAGCCAGCTCCGCTGCAATGCCGGATCGGGGATCCGGCCTGCAACGAACAGGACGCGCTGGTAGGCGTGACGGAGCTGCTCTTCCGCCTCTGCGGGGCGGCCCAGGGCCGTGAGGATGCGCGCCGCGGTATGGAAATTGCGCTCAGGCATGAACGGCGTTGCGCCGATGATGTTCATGGCCTCGGTCATCAGGGCGAGGGCGGTTTCCGGTGCGCCGAGCGCAAGGTGGATCTCAGCGGCAACGCGGCGAACTTCTGTGCGTTCAACCGGAATCGACGGATTGTCTGCAAACAGAGCCATGGCTCGCTCGGCCAGCGGCAAGGCGCGACGGATGTCCTCTGGCTCGCCCAGCAACAGCAGGGCATGGGCAAACAAGCCCAGCACGTTGGCAGCGATAAATTCGGCGCCGGCGCGGTCCACTCCGGCGCTGGCCTGTTCCAGGTACATGAGAGACGTCTGCCTGTCCCCCAGCACGGCTTTCAACCACCCCAGGAAGGTCAGCACCTCAAGCTCCGTGGCGCTGTCCATGACCCCCTGCGCGATGGCGGCATCCATCTGTGCGCGCACGGTCTGCACGATTGTCATCGCCTGGTCGTATTGGCCCAGGCGCGCCAGAAAGTCCGCCCGGCGCAGCCGCAGCTTGTTGAGGGCGTACTCGTTCGTTGCCAGGCAGGGCTTTGCCAGCATCTCCTCAAGAAAATCGAGCGCTCCGGCGTAATCCCCGCGCCAGCTATAGTGGAAGAAAGCGAGATTCTCCGCGGCCATCATTGCGGCGAGGGCCGACGTGGCGGTCTCGGCCACGCTGAGCGCGTCGCGGAGGTAAGCCTCGGCTTTCACGGCGTCGCCCAGCCAGGCGTGCGCCAGGCCGATGACGTTGAGCGCGTGGCTCTCCTCGACGCGGTCGCCGACGGCCCGGTGCAGCGCCAGCGCAGCCTCAGCGTATGGCAGCGCAGCCTCGAACTGCGACTGCTCCAGGTATACGATGGCCACACGGCGGAGGCTGGTCGCCTCCTGCCGCTTGTCGCCCGCCTGCCGGCTGAGTGCCACCGCCTCCTGCACAGCCGCGAGCGCGGCCCCATATTCACTGAGGTCGCTCAACGTCAGCGATAAGGTGTGGAGCGTGGCGGCTGCCTCGTTCATCTGGCCGCCCTCACGGAACCGCTGGGCGGACTTCTCCAGCATGGTGCGGCTGCGCTGCAGGTCCATGCGCGTGCGCGCATCATAGCCGAGCAAGCGCAGCGCGTGGCCCTCCCGCGCCTTGTCGCCCAGTTGCGCGGCCAATTCAGCAGCCTGCTGTGCTGGACCACGAGCACGGAGGTTTTCCATTTTCATGTAGTAGTCGGCGAGGGCCATCAGTGCGTCGCAGCGCCGCGCGGGGTCGTTCAGCCGGTCAGCCAGGGCCAGCAGTTCCTCTACGTCAGCCCGCTGCTCCGCACGGCGCGCCACCAGGTCGAAGGTCTGGCTGCGGGCCAGCAGAACGTCGAAGCGCTCGGCTGGCGTTTCGGGCATGAGGGCCAGGGCCGCGCTGTAGGCTGCAATGGCGTTGTCGTTGGCATAGACCCGCCGCGCCCGGTCGCCGGCGCGTCGGTAGTGATGCCGTGCCTGAACGGCATCACCGGCTGCATCGTAGTGATAGGCGAGGGCCGCGTCGTCGTCCGGGCGCAGGGTGCGGATGGCGTCCGCCACGCGGCGGTGCAGGCGTCGCCGGCGCAGTCCGCTGACATTCTCGCGCAGGGTGTTAAGCGTCAGGTTGTGCTCGAAGCGGAAGCGTTCGCTGCCTGCATCCCGGTTGCCGGTGGCCGGCACCTCGATGACCAGCTGGCCGCGCTGAGCAGCCTCGAGCGCGTCGATAAGCCTGTCCTCATCGGCGTCGCTCGCCGCCTGCAAGGTGGCGAAATCGAACTCGCGCCCGATGATGGCGGCAAGCCGGAGGACCTCCTGGCGCTCCGGCGAGAGTTTGTCGATGCGCGCCTGGACGGCGAGCCTCACGCTCTGGGGCAAGCGGACACGGCTCATATCGGGCGGAAAGTGCCAGCAGACGGTACCGTCACCTGTGCAGTAGATGCCGCTGTCTTCGATGAGCGCCTTGCAGACTTCCTCGATGTAGAAGAGGTTGCCCTCGGTTTCGCGATAGATGTCCGCAGCAAACGAGTCAGGGACCTCCTGTTGGAACATGACCTGCAGCAGTTCGGTGGTCTGCTCCAGCGTGAACGGAGTGAGCCGGATGCGCTGCGCCAGCCGCTCGCGGGTCAGGTCCAGCACGATCTGGCCTAACGGCCGCGCTGCGTCCAGCTCGTTCTCCCGATAGGTCAGGACGATGAGGAGCTTGAGGCAGTACATCCGGCTGCGGCGGGCAAGGTGGCGAATCAGGCTCAAGGTGCTGCTGTCGGCCCAGTGGATATCCTCGATGACGATCAGCAGCGGGGAGGCGGTGCTTTTCGTGGCGCCGGCAGGCTTTCTGCGCATGGCCGGTGCGCTGGTTTGACCGGTCCACTCACCCTCGATGAGCGCGGCGCAGGCTGCGACCACGCTGTCATAGAGCCGCTGCTGCTCGGCCTCCGGCGACAGCGCCGGGCTTTCGCTCAACTCTGGGTAGCGGCTGCGCAACTCAGGCGAAACCTTGATCAGGTCGCCCAGGACCAAGTCGGGCAGGCCCAGCCGGGTGTCCTCCGCCAGAAACGCGCTGATGAGTTGGGTCACAGGCGCGTAGGGCGCGCTCCCCTCGGCATAGCACTCGGCGTGCAGCACGCGGCCGCGTGACACTTCGGCCAACGCGCGGATGGCGCGGACAAAGGGCGTCTTGCCGACGCCGGCATCGCCGCTCACCAAGAGCACGTGCTCGCTCTGGGCATCTGGCTCGACCGTCGCGCGATGCCATACGACCTTTGCATCGGTCAGCTCGCGGTCGCGTCCGACCAACCGGCCACGCACGAGGCGATCCAGAGGCGAGAGTTCCGGGGCGACGGTCGTGCTCAACATCAAGTCGGTGCTCTTGCGCGCGATACGGTCGAGGATGCGCCCGACCTCGGCAGCCGAGGCAGGACGATCCTCCCGACGCTTGCTCATCAGCTTGAGGATGAGGGCTTCGAGCGGACGTGGGATCTGCGGGTTATACGTCGTGGGCGGCACGATCGGCGCGTGAAGATGCTGCGAGATGATGGTGAGCGGGTCGTTGCCGCCGAAGGGGAGACGTCCTGCGGCCAGCTCGTACAGCATGACGCCCAGCGCGTACAGGTCGGCGCGGCCGTCAAGCTCCTGCCCCAGCGCTTGTTCCGGCGGCAGGTAGTATACCGTGCCGACCACGCCGTCCTCGGTGGTGACGCGCGACGCGGTGGAGCGGGCCAACCCGAAGTCCGTGAGTTTTATGAGCAGGGCAGGGGCGTTATCTGCGTCCGCGGCATCTGTGGTCCGGGCGGTAGATGGCTGGCCCACAAGAATCACATTCTCGGGTTTCAGGTCGCGGTGGATGATATTGTGACGGTGCGCGTGATCCAACGCCGCGCAGACCTGCTGCGCAATCTCGACCAGCTCATCCAGATTTGTGGGCTTGCGATCATAGAGCGAGACACCCGACAGGAGCTCCATGACAATGAAGGGCGCGCCATCAGCCTCGCCTGCGTCGTACAGCGTGACGATGTTGGGATGGTTCAACCGGGCGACGGCCTGTGCCTCCCGCAATAGGCGGGCCCGGCCCTCGGTGCCCAGGGCAGAGCGGTTCAGAACTTTGACGGCGACATCACGCTCCAGCAACAGGTCGTGGCCGAGATAGACCACGCCCATACCGCCCTGTCCCAGCGCGTCATCCAGGCGGTAGCGCCCGTTCAGTATGGTCTTATCCATTTACAACCCTTTTGAGAGCCACCAGCGTCACGTCGTCGGCAGGGGGCACGGGGCCGATGAAGTCGCGCACAGACTGCTCGACCGCTGTAACCAGGTCTGTAGCCGAATTATGCTGGCAGGAACCCATCAGCGCAAGCAGGCGCTCTTCGCCGTACAGCCCGGTGTTGCTGGCCTCCGTGTCTTCTTCACCCGCGGTGAAACTGCTTGCCTCGGTGACGCCGTCTGTGTAGAGTAATACGCTGTCGCCTGTCGCAAGTTGCACGATGCCTGTTTCGTAGGCTGCATCATCGATCATGCCCAGAATCATGCCGGTGCGCGGGAGCCACAGCAACTCGCCGGTCGTGCGGCAGAGCAGGCCGGGATTGTGCCCCGCGTTGACATAGGTCAGGGTGCCGGTGTGCGCGTTGACTTCGCCGTAGAACAGGGTGATGAACATGCCGCCGGAGGCGTCAGCGCAGATGAGCCGGTTGGCCTGCCTGAAGGCCTCTGCGGGTGAAGGGGCGGCGATGAGACTGGCGCGCACGATGCTGCGCGTCAAGGCCATAACCAGCGCGGCAGGCATCCCCTTGTCCGCCACATCAGCGATGACGATGCCCAGCCGGTCGTCATCGAGCGGAACGAAATCGTAGTAGTCGCCCGCGACCTGGCGCGCGGGATACCACCGGGCGGCCAGCTCCCAGCCGGGTAGGACGGGTGCGAGCTGCGGCAGCAAGCCCACCTGCACCTCCCGCGCCATCTGGAGCTCGCGCTCCAGCCGGCCCTTCTCGACCGCGGACTGATACAGCCGTGCGTTCTCGATGGCGATGGCCGCGCTGGATGCAATGGAGACGAGCAGCTCGAGGTCGGCGGGTGTGAACAGCCCTGCATGCAGCCGATTATCGACATAGATGACGCCGGTGATCTCCCCGCGCACGACGAGGGGGGCGCAGAGAATAGCGCGAAGGCCGAGCGTCACGATGCTCTGGCGCATCGAGAAGCGGTTGTCCTGCTGCGCGTCGCTGCTGAGCACCGGCTGGCCGTCGCGCGCAACCTGCTCGGTCACCCCGCGCGAGACCTGGAAGCCTGGCGCGGCGATCGTGCGCTGATCCATGCCGCGCGCGACGCGGAAGGAGAGCGTGCCGTCAGGTTCCTTCAGCATGACGAAACCGCGCTCGGCGCGGACTGCGGCGATGACTTCATCCATGACCCGGTTGAGCACCTCGTCCAGATCCAGCGACGAGCTGAAGTGCTGAGATAGGCGGGCGAGAAGCGCCAGTCGTTCCGCAGACTGCGCCCCTGAGAATAGTGAGTCGGATTGCGTCACGTTGGCTCCTGTGCGAGAGGCAGCGATGCAGGTTTGTATCGTATCTGTATCATATCACGGCACAGGGGCTTCTCACAAGGCACTTCACTGTGATCTGTGCCAGATGCGTTTCGTGTTAAGGGCCGGGGCCAGCTTTGCTCTTACGATGGGGGGCTTGCTTGCATGCGGCTGCCCGTACATGGTAGCATGTTGGACGTGACCCACTCACCGTTCCGTATCGCCTTGGTCGCGCCCTTTGGCTTGCGCGCTAAAGGCACGGCACGCGCCCGCTGCCTGCCGCTCAGCAAGGCGCTCGCGCGGCGCGGGCACGCGGTCGCCCTGTTCATCCCGCCCTACGACAGTCCTTCAGATGATGGGCAGCACTGGGTCGAGGATGGGGTCGCGGTGATCAACGTGCCCTTACCGCCGGGCCTGGGGCGGGGAAGCCCGGCGCAGGCCGTCTGGCACGCCTGGCTGGGCTGGCGCACCTATTGCGTCGTGTCCGCCTGGCAGCCGCAGATAGTCCACGCGTTCAAGCCGAAGGGCCCCTCCGGGCTCGCTGCCACGCTGCTGTGGCTGGCGCAGCACGCAGCGCGTCCTCGCCTCGTCGTGGACAGCGATGACTGGGAGGGTCCGGGCGGCTGGAACGATGACCCACGCGTCGCGTACTCGGCCATGCAGCGCCGCTTTTTTGCATGGCAGGAACGTTATGGCCTGGGCCACGCGGATGCCTGGACGGTCGCCAGCGTGTGCCTGCGCGAGCGCGCGATTGCATTCGGCGCTGCGCCTGAGCGCGTGCACGTGCTCCACAACGGCCTTTCGGACTTCGGCCAGACATTGCTGCGGGCTGAGCTGTGTAAGCAGGAGAACAGCCTTGCCGTATTGCTCTATACGCGCTTTGCCGGGGTGGTGCCGGCGGAGGTCGCGGCCCTGTGGGCGCAGGTGCGGGCTGTGCAGCCGGATGCCACGCTCACGGTGATCGGGCGAGGGGTGGGGGGCGAGGAGCAGGCGCTGGCTGATGTGCCGGGGATCGTGCTGGCCGGATGGCACGAGCCGGCTGAACTCCCCACCCTGTTTGCGCGTCACGCGCTGGCGATTGTGCCGTGGGCTGACACGCCGGGGAACCGCGCCCGGCACAGCGCAAAGGTGCTGGAACTGATGGCCGCGGGGCTGCCGGTGGTGGCGTATGGCGTGGGCGAGCTGCCCGCAACGCTGGGCGACGCCGGGGTCATCGTCCCGCCTGGCGACCGGGAGGCATTTGTCGGTGCGGTAACCACCCTGCTGTGCGACCCGGCACGCGCCGCACGGCTTGGCGCGGCAGCGCGTGCGCGGGTTGCCGGGCACTTCGATTGGGATGCGCTGGCTGAGATTGCGCTCTGCGCCTATGGGTATGGCGCGTGATGAGTGAGAGGCAGGCGCGGGCCTGGCTCGCGCTGCGCTGGGCGTGCGTGTTCGGCTGGATGGCCCTCATCTTTGCCTTGTCTGCGCAGTCATCCTTCCCGCTGCCGCGCGTGCTGTGGGATGACTTGTATGACATTGCGGGTCACCTGGGGGTGTACGCGGTGCTGGCTGGGCTGTTGCGGTGGGCGCTGGCCGGAGCGAGGGTGCGGCGTCCAGGCTTGTGGGCGTTCGTGCTGGCGGTGCTCTATGGCATCAGCGACGAGTTCCACCAGAGTTTTGTGCCGGGCCGCCATCCGGATATCTTCGACGTGGCGACCGATGCGGTTGGGGCATGGGCAGGGTTACGGTTGTTGCGGCCGCGGAACGGCAGAGTGAGCGGTGATCCGGACTGAGATCAGGTTCGGGTGTTGGCGGCGCGCTACTCGGTTTCTTCCTCCATTTCGTCGTCTTCCGCCTCGTCCGCTGCTGCCCGGCCTTCGATGTAGATTTCCCCAAAGGGTTCGTCCTGCACTACGTGGATACGGTTGCGCTTCAGCAGCTCGAGCACCGCAAGCAGGGTGACGATGATTTCGAGGCGGTGATGGGCCTGGCTCAACAGGGAGCGGAACACCACGCGCTCTCCACGGGTGGTTGTCCGGCGGATGAGGCGAATTTGGTCCTGGATGGTCAATGTGAATGGCACGACCATGCCGTCGGGGATGTCGACTGGCAGCGCCGAGGCGGTGCTGAACGCGCTGCGGGCTGCTGCGAGCAGTTCGCTCAAGGCCGAGGGGTCCGGATCGAGATGGCGTTGGATGTCAGGGGGAGGGGCAGCGCGTCCGTAGGTATGACGGCCTTCCGCCTCGATCGTGCGCAGCGCGTCGGCGGCCTCCTTGAACCGCTTGTACTCGCGGAGTTGGCGTGCAAGCGCCTCACCCGGGTCTTCCTCCATCTCCTCGGCTGTCTGCCGGGGCTGAGGCAACAGCAAGCGTGACTTGATCCAGACCAGCCGTGCAGCGACTGTCAGGAATCCCGCGAGAATGTTGGCGGGGACATCGGGCAGCGCGCGCACGTGGCTGAGGAACTGGTCGGTCACCTGGGCGAGCGATATGACGCTGATGTCCAGCTTCTCGCGCTCGATGAGCTGCAGGAGTAAGTCTAGCGGCCCCTCGAAGACGGGCAAGTTGACGATGTAAGCGTCGTCGTGCAGGTGTGTGACCATCGTGTGCGCCTCTCAGTCCTGTGCGCGATTGTCGGCCAGGAGCTTTTGCAGCGCGCGCAGCAGTTCGTCGGCCGGTCGGTTCGTAGCCTGATCGAGCCGCAAATACAGGACCAGGTGGGGCGACCGCCGGCGCACGGAGAGCCGCTCGATATCGGCCCCGTACTTGTCGATGAATGCGCTGACCGGGCCCATGGTCCTGGCCTCTGCGCTGGCGCGTGTGCCCAGGCCCAGGCCGGCGGCCAACGGCCGCCACTCCAGCGCCTCGCCTTCCGCACTGTCCAGCGTGGCGCGCAGCTTGCCATGCAGGGGCACGACCTCATACTCGCGCGCCGGGGGGGTGCGCAGGTCGGCCTTGACGAGCAGCAGGTCACGCTTCTTGCGCAGCAGTTCGATCACCCACAACGGAGCGAGTTCACGCGTCAGCAGAAAGTAGGTCAGTTGGACGCCCTTGAAGGGCGGTCGCGTCTCTGCGACTGTGACCTCCGCGCCGGCGCTCATGGATTTGAGCCAGCGCCATGCGACACGGCCGCCGAGCAGGCCAATGCCTGCCTGGAGCCATTTGCCAATGGCCTTGCTGCGCTGCCGGTTGAGCCAGGTGCCGCTCAGATAGGATACAACCAGCAGAATCAGCACAGCCCAAAGGGTGCCCTCGACCGGACCGAGAGGATTCGCGAAAATGCTCATAGCGCTCCTTGCGGGGTGGAGTGAAGATGTATAGTATAACATACCTGCGCCGAATCATTGACACACTATAGGCCCTATGATACACTCGCGTTGACAGACAAACGCATATTGCTGGATGAACAGCGCGAGAGAGTGTGCGTTCTCGACTGGAGAACCCATCACCGAAGGGGCACGCCGCCGGAGACCGGACCCGGCCGGCCAATCTCTCAGGTTCAGGCATCGCGCTGGGACAGCACTCTGGAAAGATCGGGCGCGTTGCGACCCGGCACCGATGGGGCAAGCCGCACTTCACCGCGGGAGCGCAAGAAGTGGGCAATCTCTCAGGTTAGCGAGACAGAGACGGGAGCCGGGCGACAGTGCCCGCGGCTCTCGTTTTTTTGTTCTGATTCGTCAAATCCCTATCTCACGGACCAACCAGCAGGAGGCATTCATGGCTCACAAGTTCGATCCACAGGTCAAGTATGCGAAGTCGCATGAATGGGTGCGCATGGAGGGCGATGTAGCCGTCATCGGGGTGTCGGATTATGCCCAGCACTTGCTATCCGACGTCGTCTATGTGGAACTGCCCGAAGTGGGCGACACTCTGACCAAGGGCGAGAGCCTCGGCACCGTCGAATCGGTCAAGGCGGCGGAAGACGCCTACGCGCCGATCAGCGGTGAGGTGATCGAGGTCAACACCGAGCTGGAGGATAATCCCGAGTGGATCAACGAGGACCCGTACGGTAAGGCCTGGCTTGTCAAGCTGACGCCGAGCGATTTGGGCGAGCTTGATGACCTGATGGATGTCGCGGCCTACGAGAAGTACGTGGCGGAAGAAGAAGAGAAGGGCGGCCACTAGAAAGGAAGATTGAAGATTGAAGATTGAAGATTGACGCAGCCATGCTTCGTCCGTCTTTCTTCTTTCTTCTGCTATCTTCCTTCGCCAGATACGGAGGACATGCATGAACTTCATCCCGAATACCGACGCGGACCGGGCGGAGATGCTCAAGGTTGTCGGCGTCGAGTCGGTGGCTGAGCTGTTTCATGATGTGCCGGAGAAGTTCCGCTTTCCGGCGCTCGACCTGCCGCCGGCCCTTTCTGAAATGGAAGTCCTGCAGGAGTTGCAGGCGTTGGCTGACGAGAACGACGATCTCAACCACGTTGCCTGTTTCCTGGGCGCAGGCGCGTATAATCACTTCGTCCCGCGCATCGTGGACTTTCTGATCCAACGGTCGGAGTTCTTCACGGCTTACACGCCCTACCAGCCCGAGATTAGCCAGGGCACGCTGCAGGCGCACTTCGAGTACCAGTCCATGATCGCCGCACTGACAGGCATGGAAGCGTCGAACGTCTCGCACTATGACGGCGCAACCGCGGTGGCTGAGGCGGTCATCATGGCGCTGCAGGTGGGCCGCAACAAGCGCAGCAAGGTTGTGCTCAGTCCGACGCTGCATCCGCAGTATCGCGAGGTTGTTCACACCTATACGCAGGGCATGAGTGTGCAGACAGTGGGCGAGAACGCGGCCCCCGGCGACCTCCACGCGCTGGCCGCGCTAGCGGACCGGGATACGGCGTGCGTCATCGTGCAAAACCCGGATTTCCTTGGACGCCTCTACACCCCGGCCGAGATGCAGGCATTGGCCGACGCGGTCCACGCGGCCGGCGCGCTGTTCGTCGTCACGGCAGATCCCATCAGCCTGGGCCTGTTCGTGCCGCCGGGCGAGTATGGGGCGGATATCGTCTGCGGCGAGGGCCAGCCGATGGGCAACGCGCTCAGCTTCGGCGGGCCGTATGTCGGTTTCTTTGCGATGAAGCTGGGCGAAGTCCGGCGCTCGGCCGGGCGCATCGTCGGGCAGACGGTGGATGCGGACGGCGAGCGGGGCTACGTGCTGACGCTCAGCACGCGCGAGCAGCACATCCGCCGCGACAAGGCATCCAGCAACATCTGCACCAATCAGGCGCTCAACGCGCTCGCAGCGGCCATCTACATGGCCGCGATGGGCAAGTATGGGCTGCGGGCAGTGGCCGAGCTGAGCTATCACAAGGCGCACTATGCCGCGAAGCTGATCGATGACCTCGAGGGCTACGCGGTCAAGGCGGACGGCCCGTTCTTCAAGGAGTTCGTTGTGCAGTGTCCGCTGCCAGTGGCGGAGATCAACCGGCGGCTGCTGGACGATTACGGGATCCTGGGCGGCTATGACCTGGGCAACGACTATCCGGAGCTTAAGGATCACATGCTCGTCTGCGTCACCGAGATGAACAGCCGGGCCGATATCGAGGCGCTGGCCGAGGCGTTGGCAGAAATCCGTGAGTTCGAGGCGGATGTGCCGGCAGAGGCTGGCGACCTGGAGGAGGTGGCATGATGGGCGAGCCGTTGATTTACGAAATCTGTCGTGCCGGCCGCCGGGCGGTGAGCCTCCCGGATTGCGACGTGCCGGAGACGGCGCTGCCCGAAGGCACGTTGCGCGCGGACCTGCCGCTGCCTGAGGTGTCCGAGATCGACCTGACGCGCCACTACGTGCGGCTGAGCCAGCTCAACCACGCGATCGACACCGGCTTCTACCCGCTCGGCTCCTGCACCATGAAGCTCAATCCGAAGGTCAACGAGTACGCGGCGCGGTTGCCGGGCCTGGCCGCGCTGCACCCGTTGCAGCCAGAGGACAGCGTGCAAGGCGCAATGGCGTTGATGTATAACCTGCAGGTCATGCTGGCGGAAATCGCCGGCTTCGCCGCAGTCACTTTGCAGCCTGCGGCGGGTGCGCATGGCGAGCTGACCGGCGTCCTGATCATGCGCAAGTACCTGTACGACCGCGGCGAAACCCAGCGCGATGTCATCATCGTGCCGGATTCCGCACATGGCACGAACCCGGCCACGACGAGCATGTCGGGGTTGAAGGTCGTCGAAGTGCGCTCAGACTCGCGCGGCAACGTGGACCTGGCGATGTTGCGCGAGCTGATCGAGAAGCATGGCGCCCGGCTCGTCGGTCTGATGCTCACGAACCCGAATACGCTCGGCCTGTACGACGAGCACGTCGAAGAGGTGCTGCAGCTGGTGCATGAGGCGGGCGGTCTGGTCTACGGCGACGGCGCGAACTTCAATGCCATTCTGGGCATTGCCAAGCCGGGGGCGGTCGGGTTCGACGTCATGCACTACAACCTGCACAAGACGT
>JAKPQT010000156.1 GCA_029555885.1 Chloroflexota bacterium
ACTACCGTGCGGCGAATCTGGAGCCGTTGGCGGAGGGGCGGATGCGCGAATTGCGAGAGATTGTTGCAGGTTATCAGGTTACAGGTTGAAGGGGGAGGCATTATGACCAGTCCAGTGACCGAACTGCCTGTGGAGAACATAGCCCGCACCTACGCCGAGCGCCTTGCGGCGTTGCGTGCAGAGAAGATGGCGCAGACGCAGGAGAAGTGGGCCGTCATCGGCGCGATGGATTATGACGACTGGGCGCTGATCCTGCCGCCGCCGGACGCGCGCGAGGTCATCCAGACGATCAGCGCGTCGGGCGTGCCCATTGTTGATGTCAAGATGAAGGGCTACGCGGCGGAGAGCAACCATCCGAGCGGCGGGTTCTTCGGGCCGGTCGCGTTCGGGCGCAACTTCCGCCGCCTGCTGGAGGCTCATCCCGTTTACCTGGACCCGAACAGCTCGCTCGCCGGCGGCTACATGGTCAACTTCGGCTCGTACCGCAAGGTCGGCTGGAATCCGGACTTCGATTACTCGCACCTCCATCCGGCGCAGCAGCTTTACAAGCTCCACACCGGCATCGGCGGCGCGCAACACTTCTGCCATGACCTGCAGATCGGGCTGGACCTGGGCTGGCGCGGCCTGCTGGACAAGATCGCGTACTATCGCACGGTCAACACCGATGCAAAGGCGCAGGAGTTCTACGATGGGCTGACCGACGTCGTGCTGGGAATGCAGAACTGGATCAGCCGCACCGCGGATGCAGCGGATGCACGGGCCGCAAGCGAGACCGACCCGGCGAATGCGGCGAACCTGCGCGAGATTGCGGCCATCAACCGCCGCCTCGTCACCGAACCGCCGCAGACTTTCCGTGAGGCGTGCCAGTGGATGCTGTGGTACCAGTCTGCCGCGCGCATGTACAACGGGAGCGGCGCGCTGGGCCGGCTGGACGTGCTGCTGCTGCCCTACTACGAGCGCGAGACGACCGCGGGCACGCTGACCGATGAGGAGGCCATCTTCCACATCGCCTGCCTGCTGGTGCGCGCAACCGACTACATCCAGCTCGGCGGGCCGGACGAGACGGGCCGCGACGTCACCAACCCCGTGTCCTACCTCATCCTCGAAGCGGGCCATCGGCTGAAGATTCCGGCGAACATCGGCGTGTGCGTCGGCGAGACGACCGACGAGGGGCTGCTGCGCCGCGGCCTGGAGGTCATGTTCGAGGACAAGACCGGCCTCCCCAAGTTCCTGGGCGTGGACAACACGGTCGAAGGCTTCGCACGCAACGGCTATCCCCTCGAACTCTCCCGCCAGCGCGCCTACTCCGGCTGTCACTGGCTGGCGCTGCCCGGCCGCGAGTACACCTTCAACGACATGGTCAAGATCAACTTCGCGGTGGTCTTCGATGTTGCACTGCGCGACATGCTGGCCGACGCGACTGTCGAGCCGAGTGTGGCTGAGCTATGGCTCCGGTTCGAGTTCCACCTGCGCCGCGCGATTGATACCCTGGCGCAGGGCTTCGACTTCCACATCCGTCACATGCACGATGTCGCGCCGGAGCTGGTGCTGGACCTGCTCTGCTATGGCCCCATCGAACGCGCACGCGATGCGTCGAGCGGCGGCGTGGACTATTACAACTGTTGCATCGACGGCGCGGCGCTGGCCAACGCGGCCGACTCGTTCGCCGCGTGCGAGCAGCGCATCGAGCGCGAAGGCCGGCTGACGTGGGCCGAGTTGCTCGCCCATCTCGACGCGGACTGGGCAGGGCCCGAGGGCGAGCGCGCCCGGCTGATGATGCACAGCGTCCCGCGCTTCGGCAGCGGCGGCTCACTGGCCGACAGCCACGCGCAGCGCTTGGCCGAATTGTTCACCCGATTGGTCAAAGAGCGGACGACGCCCGACGGCCACCAGATGGTGCCGGGGCTCTTCTCCTGGGCCATGACCATCATGATGGGCAAGGACGCCGGCGCGACGCCGGACGGCCGCCACGCGGGCGCGCCCATCGCGCAGGGACCCAACCCCATGCCCGGCTTCCGCAAGGACGGCGCGCCGACTGCGCTTGCGACCGCGGTCGCGGCGGTGCAACCTGGCTACGGCAACACCGCGCCGATGCAGCTCGACCTGGACCCCGGCCTGACAAAGGACGAGGGCGGGCTGGAGAAAGTCGCCAGCCTCATCAAGGGCCATTTCGCGCTCGGCGGCACCCAGATCAATCTCAACGTACTCGACAAGGAAAAGGTGCTGGAGGCCAATCGTGACCCCAGCAAGTATCCGGACCTGGTCGTACGCGTGACCGGATTCAGCGCCTACTTCGCCAGCCTCTCCCCCGCGTTCCGGCAGATGGTCGTCGACCGGCTGATTGCGGAAGGATGAGGGCTGGAATCTGGAAGCTGGAGGCTGGAGGCGGAGCATCCTGAGCGGAGCGCCAGCGAAGTCGAAGGATGCTGTGCGGCGTATCTGTGGCCCCGCATCCTTCGACTGGCGGCGCGATGATATCTGTAGTGAGCCAGCCACCCGCTCAGGATGCTCCCTGACTCAACAGGTGTTTATGCCAACAACCTTCGTATCTCGACTCGCCCCGCCGGAGGGCACGCGCGGACCGGCGCGTTGGTTCATCTTTCAGGGCGACCGGCTGCTCGTCCAGCCGGTGGGTGACGCAGCCGACGCAGTGACCGTCCCCCTCGTCTCCAGCACGGCAGAGGTGCATGTCATCACGCAGCGCGAGCTGTACCTGGGCTGCCTGCAGGACGGGAACGGCCAGGAGACCGGCTGCTACGCGGCAGAGATCGACCCGGATGCCTCCCTGCCCGAGGGCTTCCTGGCCGATGGTCTGCGCGGGCTGTATGGGCGGCTGGACGACGACGCGTTTGCGGTCGCCGGCCGGGCGGTGCAGCTGCTGGCCTGGGACCGCACGCATCGCTACTGCGGGCAGTGCGGCGCGCTCACCGAGAACCAGCCGCACGAGCGCGTCAAGCGCTGCCCCGCGTGCGGGCTGACCAGCTACCCGCGGCTGTCGCCGGCCATCATCATCGCAGTCACGCGGGATACGCCGGAGGGCAAGCGGCTCCTCCTGGCGCGCAACCATCGTTTCCCGGCCGGCCGGTACAGCGTTGTAGCGGGTTATGTCGAGCCGGGCGAGACGCTGGAGGAGTGCGCGCAGCGCGAAGTCTGCGAGGAAGTCGGCATCGACATCCGGGCGATTCGCTACTTCGGCAGCCAGCCGTGGCCCTTTCCCAACTCGCTGATGATCGGTTTCACCGCGGAGTATGCGGGCGGCGAAATCACGTTGGAGGACTCGGAGATTGCCGAGGCGGGCTGGTTTGCACCGGACGCGCTGCCGAACCTGCCGCCGAGAATGAGCATCGCGCGGCGGCTCATCGACGCCTTTGTGGCCGAAAACCTCGTCACGGGGGCAAATTAGCCGCGCACGACAGGCATGGTATAATCTGACCGTCATTGGCCTGGCGCCGCGCACCGGATGCCATCATAAACGAACTATGAAACGCACGAAAGGAGTGCCTAGCATGTCAAAGAATGGATTGGACGAGGACATGGAACTGGAAGGGGTCGGATTTGACGAAGAAGGAGACGAGGAACTCTACACCGAGTTGGATGACGACCGCCGTGCGGAACTCGAGGAGATGGTCGGCCTGAAGGTGCTGGGGCTGGAGCTGTGGGAAGAATCCCTCGGTGACGAAGAGGAAGTCGAGCCGGTCAAGCCCGAGGAGCGCGTCTTTTTCGACTGTGACCTCTATCTCGACGACAACCAGGCACTCGAACTGTACGTGGCTTCCGTCTACCCGAGTGCGAAAGAGGAACCGTTGGCAGGCATGGATGCCATCTTCGAGGCCGTCGGCCGGCTGGCCGATGAGGGCCTGGAGTTGATCGACTACGGCGAGGCAGATGACGAAGGCGGGCTGGCGCTGGCGTTCGGCAAGGGCGAGCAGGTCGAGCTGGTCCTCGTCTGTGGCGCGTGGATGGTCAGCGATTGGGAGCCGGAAGAAGAGGCCGAGGCCTGAGCTTGGCGGACACGGCTGCGAGGACCCGCCTGCGGCTGGCGGTCCTGGATGTGGACGGCACGCTCAAGCAGGCCGAGTCGCCCTACACCTACCTGCATGAACGCCTGGGGCTCACGCATCTGGCCGCCGAGCATCGCGACCTGGCCCTGGCCGGCCGCATCAGCTACGGCGAGTGGTTGAGCCGTGATGTCGCCCTGTGGCAGGGCCAGCCGGTCAGCCGCCTGGTTACGCTCCTGGCCGCCAACCCCTACCTTCCCGGTGCGGTTGAACTCGTGGCCGCGCTCAAGCGAGCCGGCATCCTTATTGCCCTGGTCAGCGCGGGCTTCACGCTGAATACTGACCCCGTTGCGTCGGAGTTGCAGGCGGATTACGTCCTGGCGAACGAGCTGGGCGTAGTGGACGGCGTGCTGGACGGCACCGCCATCAACCATGTGCCGGAAGGCGGCAAAGGCGCGTTCGTGCGCGAGTTGATGGCCCGTCATGGCATCACGGCGGCGGAAGTACTGGCGGCGGGTGACACGCGCGGGGACCTCGAACTGTTCGAGTGTGCGGGTGTGCGGCTCGCCGTCAACCCCAAGTCGGCTGAGCTACGGGCGCTGGCGAGCGTGGTGTTCGAGCCGGACCTGCTGGGCGCGGCCGAATGGCTGACCCATCAGGGCTACCTGGCCGCCGATGGCGGCTGGGCTCAGGGCGGTTGAGCGAACATGCAGGTACTGGATTGGGGCGCGCTGGCCCGCGGGGCACTCTGGATAGCCGGGCTGAGCATCGTGCTGGCCGCGTGGAGCTACGCCTACTGGCAGGCGCGCGAGGAACGAATCCGGCTGCGCGACGTGCTCACTCGGCCCGCGTTCCAGTTGGCGTTCAACGGAGGGCTGGCGCTGTTCGCCGGCGGGCTGGCCTGGGGCTCGCCCGTGCTCTGGGAGCGGCTGGCCGGGCTGGCGGTGGCCCTGGTGTTCGCATGGCTGGCGGCAAGCGCCGGGCGGCTGCTGCACCGCGAGTCTCGATAAAAGAAGAGGTTTGGCGATGAAACGAACGCGCGAAGCCCTTATCTGGGCGGCCTTCCTGGTGCTGGCCGGCGTATTCTTGTTGCTCCGCAACCTGGGCATCTTCGCCCAGTGGGGAGATCTGGCCTGGGGTGCGATCTTTGCGCTGGCCGGGCTGGGATTCCTTGGCTGGTTCCTGCGCAGCGTAGACCGCTGGTGGCGAGCCATTCCCGCTTTCATGCTGCTCGGCATCGGCGCGGGCGTCATCCTGCAGTGGCGCAACATCGAGCTAGGCACGTGGAACATCCCGCTGGTGTTGTTCGGCATGGCGCTCGGCTTCTGGGCGGTATTGCTGGTGCGACGAGAGCACTGGTGGGCGCTGATACCGGCGGGCGTGCTGACCGTGCTGGCGGTCGAGCTGGGCCTGTGGAACCGGCTCGACCCGGTCTGGCGCATGGCCGTCCTGTACCTGGGGATAGGAGTGGTCTTCCTCCTGCTGTATGCCATCCGTTACGAGGAAGCCGACACCCGCTGGGCAGCCATCCCGGCAGCCGCAATGCTGTTGTTCGGCCTAGTCACGGTGATGCAGAGCCTGCCGCTGCCCCTGCTGCTCAAACAGTGGTGGCCGATCCTGCTGGCGGTCGCGGGGTTGGGCCTGGGCATCGGCGCGTTCGTCTTCCGCGGGGCCGCGCATCCCGTGCAGACCACCGCGCTGCCGCCCTTCGAGGCGCTGCCGCCTGCGCCCGGCGCGTCTGTGACGAGCGACCTCCCACCAGCGCCGGAGGAGCCGTGGCAGCCCGCGCCGGTTGTGCCCGTGGCGCCGGAGCCGGGCGTGCCGGCACCATCGCTGGCGCCCACGCCTGAAGCACCGGTGGGCACGCAACCTGACGACAAGCCGATCGATATCTACGAGCTGATTCGCCAGCAGCCCAGCGAGCAAACGCCGCCGGCCGAACCGAAGGAGTAGGGGCGAAGCTGGATGGGCTGTGGCCCGGAGCTCCGCTCAGGGTGTTTCAGCGTGGCAGTCCATTCGGCGCGGTGATGGAAACCGACCACAGGGCCAAAAGCAACAGGGGCAACCGAACCCGGTTCGGTCGCCCCTGTTGCGCGTAAATCAGCCCGGAGCCTCAGTCCAGGGGACAGAGGTCCTTCGCAGTGAAGGTCGGATTGGCGTAGCCCCAGTCCTCCAGGAACTGCCACGTAGCCGGGTTCTTCTCGGCATAGGCAGTCGTATCGCGGCAGGCTTGGATTACGCTGCCCGACGATCTATAGGCATCGTAGAAGGCCTTCGCTGCGCCGGCGAGCGCCTTGTCCTTGATCTGGAGCGACACCTTCTGCGCCTCGGCGGCCTGCCCTGCGCCCACATAGGCGACCACCAGCCGGAAACGAGCGAAGTCTTTGAGCATAGCTAGCTCGTTCTTCAACCCGGTCGTGGAGCACGCAATGGAGGTTGTGTCTGCGATGATACCTGTGTAGGCCTGGATCGCAGGATCAAATCCCTCGGCATTCCAGGCGGCAAAATCGTTGTTAGCATCCAGCACGGCATGATACAGACAGGTGGACGCATCATACTCGATGGTCGAGAGCGAATACGCCCCGCCTTGCGGCGAGATGTAGGTCTCCGTCCAGGCCCGCTGCGGGCCGGCGCCAACGGAACCGATCACGCCACCATGGATGGTGATCTCCTGGCCCGAGCCATCGGGGGTTACATCCCCAAACTTGAACTCAGCCGAAGCGATGGTCGGGTCTTCGCCCTCCATCCAATCCTGGTAGGTCGTGCCGTCCCAGCTGTTGACATGCAGGGTGGAGAAGCAGGTGTGCGCGCCGCAGACCGTGTCGGCCCACACGAGATCGGCCTGTCCGTCGCCGTTCAGGTCGCCGGACTGTAGGAGGCTGACGATGCCGTCGCCCTTCAACTGGTAGGCGACGGTATAGCCTGTTGCGCCGGCATGGTAGACCACGAACTGACCGCGGCCGGCAGGCGGCGGGTTGGTCGGGTCATGCATGGTCAGGATGAGGTCATTGCTCTCCGGACCCTGCAGAGCGGCCTGTACCAGGCCCTCTTCATTGGCAGCCAGGGCCTTGCAGGACGCCAGCCAGGTCTGCAGGCCTTCCACTGTGTTGCCGGCCGTGTTCAGGTAAGCCAGGACGGCGTCCGGGTAAGCGTCCACGTCCGCAGGGCAGGCACCAGCCTCGGCAGGCGCCTCCGGTGCAGCCGCGGTCGGCTCCGCAGCCACAGGCGTCTCGGTGGCGGTCGCTTCCGGTGCAGCAACCGTCGGTGCGGCGGTGGCTGTAGCAGTGGGCTCAGGAGTGGCCGTCATGATGGGTTCAGGAGTGACCGTCGCAGTCGGCTCAAGCGTTGCGGTCGCGGTCGGAGTGGCCTCGATCGGCACGGTGGTCGGCGGAGCCTCGGTGGGCGCGACCGTCGGCTCAACGGGTGCAGCAGTGGGTTCGGGCACGGCGGCAGCAGGGGCTTGCCCGCTGACCGGCAGGGCCGGGATCCACACCTGCTGGCCGATGTACAGCCAGAGCTTGGGGTTCACCAGGCCGGGATTGGCATTCCATAGCGTGCGCACGGAGATGCCCGTGGCGCGCGACACCGTGTTCCAGGTATCACCGGCGACGACCGTATACCAGCGGCCTTCGCCAGCGGCCGCCTCGGCCGGCACACACACCGTGTCGCCCAGGTACAGCCAGCCGTTCGAGCGAATCAGACTGGGATTGGCCTGCCGCAGCAGCCTGACCGCGACGCCCGTAGCCGCGGAAACGGTATTCCACGTATCGCCCGGACGTACAGTATAATT
>JAKPQT010000189.1 GCA_029555885.1 Chloroflexota bacterium
GCGCGCCAGCGCACCGGCGGCCAGCATACTCGCGTTGTGCACGCACCGATAAGCCGACGGGATGTAACTGATGCACACACCGTCGCCCTCAGGCCGGCGCTCGAGGTCGATCAGGATGAACGCAGCGACGTTCGTCGCGGCATCGAGATACTCCTGCCTGCCGGTGACCTCCCAGGCGTCGAGGAACGCGTGCGCGATCAGCGCCGTCCACACCACGGTAGGCTCACCCTGGGGCAGGTAGAACACCCGCGACTGGTAGTCGAAGTGATTGCCCCAGCACAGTCCCGAGTAGCCAGGGCTCGCATTCTCCAGAAGCCACTCCAGGCATCCTTCCGCGGCACCCAGATCCCGCAGGTCGCCGCGCAAGCGGTACAGGCGCAGGTAGGCGCGCGCCAGGTATCCCACGGCCTTTGTGCTGGTAGCCGGCCTGATGCCGAGCACAGGTCGGAGGTTCCAGGGAAACCGGCGCACCCCTTGCTGCAGCACCTGACGTGCGAACCGTGTGACCGCGAGGGGCCGCACCCAGGCGCCGAGGCCGTCGAAGGGGTCGTAGGCGGCATAGTCGTGGCTCTCGAGCCACGCGTCCAGCCGGGAGATGCTCGCGCAGAGCCGTGCAGTGATGTCCGCGGCGCTCACGGCTCAGCCTCGCCGGACGTGCTCCCCAGGCCTCCGTCCGCAAACCAGTCGGTGTCAGGCGCTGCGACGGAAGCCGGCGTGGAGCGCACCTGGTCCACGACAGCCAGCAGCCGTCGCGCCGCTACGCGCGGCGCGAACCAGCGTCGCGCGAAGAGGTGCGCGTTGTAGCCCAGCCGCTCGCGCAGGGCGGCGTCGCGCGCCAGTACCTCGAGGCGGCTCCCCAATGTGGATGCAGCGGCGTCCGGGGCCAGCAGCCCGTGCTCCCCGTCGATGAAGAAGTCCTCCACGCCACCCGCCGAACAGGTGACCACACCCATGCCGTAAGCCATGGCCTCGAGCAGCGTGGCCGGCATGCCCTCACCGTGACTGGTGGGGAACAGGTAGATGTCGCTCTCCATCATGAGCCGCGCTTTGGCTTCTCCCCTCACGTCCCCCAGGAACCGCACCTGATCCA
>JAKPQT010000196.1 GCA_029555885.1 Chloroflexota bacterium
ATCGCGGACCTTCACGGTTTCGCCATCTGACGTAGAACCGGCTGGGTCAGGCGAACAGCGCTGGCACGCATCGGTCGTCGGCACGGCCGCCAAGTTCACGCGACCGTCACCCGGGGTGCCTGGGAAGCCGCGCACCCACCACCAACACATGCTGATGCGCGAGAAATGGTGGCGTCCCTGTTGATAGACGCGTCACGACGTCAACGGGACCGAAACCGGCTTCGTCGATCGCTCCGGGTCCGCAAAGTCACCTTGTCACCGACGACAAGGAGCAAGAACGTGACTCAGAGATTGACCTACGACGAGATCCAGCAACGCGTGCAAGCGCACGGCTTCGACCTGGTCACGACCCCGCAGCAGTGGCGCGAACGCGCAAGCCCCCATGTCCTCGTGCGCTCACCCAGCGGGTACGAGCAACTCAGGCGGGTCGGCGCCTTCGTCCCTGGCGGGCTGCAGGTGAGCTGTCAGTACGACCGCCTCGGGCGCAAGGGCGAGACGCTGGCTGTGCTGGCGGCCAGCGCACTCACCGGCGTCACGATCGCCCGCGAGTTCACGCCTCAGGTGCTGAAGGCCCAGGGCTATCGCCTGGACGGATGGGCCAAGCTGTGCGGACCGGATGGACAACCTGTGTACCTCGCGCTCGAACACCAGGGCGACCATCGGCGCAACCCGCGTGCCCCCGTGCACCTCTGGCGCGGGGGTGCGGAGAAATCCATGAGCGAGCAGAGCCGGCGCGACGAAGACAAGGCCCGGCGACTGGCCAGCGACCCGCGCATCGTGCTGGTGCCGGTCCCGGACCTGCTGCTGGCAACCGACCGGGAGCAACGGGTCATCGAGATCGTCGCCTGCGCACTGGAGTCCAAGCTCGGCTGGCTCAAGCACGATGCGGGCTACCTGGTCCGCAAGGCCCAGCTCCTGGGCCGGTTGGCCGCCGGCGAGCGCGTGCTCAGGATTCCTCCGTCCTGGAAGGCGGATGCGCAGCAGCGCGTGGAGGCCGCGCTGGCGGCGACCGGCGACCAGCTACGGCTGCGCTTCGTGGACGCTGACCCGATGGCGCGCACCGTGACCCTGGCCTGCCAGGTCCATGGCGTGCTCGAGCCGGTCAATATCAACAACGTCCTCGGCGCCGTCGACGGCAGTCGCCTGGGCACGCGGTGCCGGCATTGCGCCAATGCGGCGCATGGCGACAGGCGCCGGCTGTCGGACGACGAGATCGAGGCCGCGGCAACGGCCGCCGGCTTCAGGCCGCTGTTCGAGCCTGGCGCGTACCTCAACAACCAGCAGATCCTGGACTGGCAGTGCCTGAACGACCCGACGCACGAGGTGCGGGACAGCCTGGCCCACCTTCAGGCGCGGGGCTGCCCTCATTGCAGGGAGGAGGGCAGGGCGCAGGCGCGGCAGGCCAGCGAGTTTGCCGAGGTGTCCGCCGCGCTGAAGGAACGGGGGGACGAGCTGCTGTCGACCGAGGACGCGTACCAGGATCAGACCTCGCGGATCCGCTACCGGTGCGGCCACTGCGGCGGGGAGGCGTCGCAGGCAGCCGCCAAGATCAAGCGCGGCCAGCGGCACGGATGCCAGCGCCTGTCCGCATCGCAGGCGACCCGCCGGCGGCGCGAGTTCGACAAGCTCGCTGCGCAGGTCAGGGGACTGGGCATCGACCTGCTGACCACGGCTGACACCTATGCGGGCAACCGCCAGCCAGTCCAGTTCCGAGAGCCGGGATCCGCGCAGACGCGGACCGCGCCCGCCTACCGCCTGCGTGCCTGGGCCGACAAGGCCGGCACGCAACGGGCGTGATGCGCCGACCACACGCCCGCAGACGCATCACCATGCCCCAAGACATCCGGCCCATCGACGAGACGGCCTATCCGCTGCGACTGTTCATGGGCAGCC
>JAKPQT010000197.1 GCA_029555885.1 Chloroflexota bacterium
CGGTGTGCCGCACGGCGACGCGCTCTGTCTCGCGATTGCTGCCGCGTCCGTGATCGCAAAGGTGACGCGGGACCGCTGGATGACAGAGCAGGATGCGGTCTATCCGGGCTACGACTTTGCGCAACACAAGGGCTACGGCACCGCGGGCCACCGGGGCGCCATCGCGCGGCTGGGACCCTGCGCACTCCACCGGATGAGCTTTGCGCCGCTGTCCGAACGGGTTGAAAGTTCAAGGTTGCAGGTTGCAGGTTGTCTGGACTCCGACGAATTGGAGGACAGTGCATGAGCCCCACATCACGCGATCCGCGACGGAGCCTGGGGCGGCTTGGGGAGGACACCGCCGCGGCTTACCTCGAAGGCCAGGGCTACACGCTGCTCGCGCGCAACTGGCGCACGCGCGCGGGTGAGATCGATATCGTTGCGCGGCAAGGCGAGTGGCTCGTCTTCGTTGAGGTGCGCAGCCGCCGCGCGGCGCGAGGAGGCGGCGCGCCGGCCTTGGGCTACCCGGTCGACTCCGTCACCCCGCGCAAGCAGATGCAGCTCGTCCGCCTCGTGCAGGCCTACCTGGCGGAGATGCCCTGGCACGGCCTCACCCGCATCGACGTGATTGCCCTCGAGTTTGGCCCGGATGACCGGGCCGCCAGCCTGGAACACTACCGCGATGCGGTCGGCGGCTGACGTGGCCTCAGACACCCCGCACCCTCTGCTCATTGCCATTGTCGGCCCCACGGCCGCGGGCAAGACCGCGCTCAGCCTGGACTTGGCCGAGGCGCTCCGCGGCGAGATCGTCTCCGCCGACTCCCGGCAAATCTACCGGGGCATGGACATCGGTTCTGCGAAGGCGACATCCGCAGAACAGGCGCGCGTCCCCCATCATCTGCTCGACCTCGTGGACCCGGACCAGGTGCTCACGCTGGCCGAGTACCAGCAGCTTGCCTACCGGGCCATCGGCGACATTCACGCCCGTGGACGGCTGCCGCTGCTCGTCGGCGGCTCCGGTCAGTATGTCGCGGCGGTCCTGGAGGGATGGCGCATCCCCGAAGTCGCGCCGCAGCTCGAACTCCGGGAAAGGCTGGCCGCCGATGCGGCAATCCACGGCCCGGAGGCGCTGCACGCACGGCTGGCCGCGCTTGACCCGGCCGCAGCCGCACGCATCGACTATCGCAACGTCCGCCGCGTGATTCGCGCGTTGGAGGTCTGTCTCGTCACGGGCCGGCCCATATCGGAGCTGCAGGGCAAGGAGCCGCCGCCCTATCGCATCCACCGCATCGGCGTCACTCGGCCGCGGCCTGTTCTGTATGAGCGCATCGACCGGCGCGTGGATGCGATGATCGAGGCGGGGCTGGTGGACGAGGTGCGGCGGTTGGCAGATGCAGGCTATGGCTGGGATTTGCCTGCGATGACGGGCCTGGGCTACCGGCAGATAGGCCTCTACCTGCGCGGGGAAGCGACGCTGGAGGAAGCTATTGCGCTCGTCAAGCAGGCCACGCGGCGCTTCGTCCAGCAGCAGTACAATTGGTTCCCCCTGGATGATCCCGCCATCCGCTGGCTCGACCCGGAGCAGGTGACGGTCGAAGAGGTGCTCGTTTGGTTGGACGAATGGAACGCTGATGGCGCTGATGAAACTGATTTCCGGGATCATGCTGAAGCGTCCACTTAACCTGATCGTCTTGATAAAATCGTCTTAATCAGTCTGATCAGCGTCATCAGCGTTCTATTTCTTGGAGGATGATGCAACAATGCTGCCACGCGAACGCGTCCTGACTGCGCTGGCCTTCCAGCCGGTCGACAGGATTCCCCTACAACTCCACCCGTCACCCGGCGGCCTTTTCGAGCACGGGCAGAAGATGCTCGACCTGATGCTCGCCCTGGGTCACGACTTCGGCTCACTGGACGGCGTGCGGCTGCCGGATGTACCTGCGACGGACTTCGACTCGGACGGCCGGTATCACCGGTTCGCGACGGACGAGTGGGGCACGTCCTGGGAGTACCGGCTGTACGGCGTGTGGGGCCACCGCACCGGCTATCCGCTGGCCGACCTCGCGAAGCTGGACACCTGGCGGCCGCCGCCGATCGCCCGGCTGGATGGCGATGCGCTCGCACAGGCGCAGGCCGCCGGTGCAGCGCACCGCCGCACCTACTACCACGTCTCCGGCGGGGTCAGCCTGTTCGAGACCATGCAGAGCCTGCGGCCCTTCGAGGATGTGCTGATCGAGATCAGCCAGGACGCGGCAGGCATCAACCGGCTGGCGGACATGCTGGTGGAGTATTACGCGGTCGTCGTGGACAACGCACTCGCGATAGGCGCCGATGCCATCTCGGTCGGTGACGACTACGGCACGCAGAAGGCCATGATGATCGCCCCGCGCACTTGGCGGCGTTTCTTCAAGCCGCGTTATCGCGCACTGTTCGAGCCCGTGCGCGCGGCCGGCAAGCACATCCTGTTCCACTCGTGCGGCTGCGTGGGGCCGATCCTGGAGGACCTGGCGGAGCTGGGCGTGACAGCCGTCTGGCCGCAACTGCCGTTGTTCGACCACCGGGAGCTGGCACGGCGCTGCCGCGAGCTGGGGCTGGCCGTGCAGATGCACCCGGACCGGGGCGAGCTGATGCAGCGCGCGACGCCGGAACAGGTGCGCGCGTACCTGCTCCGGCTGGTCGAGGAATTCGATACGCTCGGGGGCGGCTCGTGGCTCTACCTGGAAGTGGACCCGGGCTTCCCGTGGGAGAACGTCAGGGCCATGTACGAAACTGCGTTCGAACTACGCGGGTAAGTGCGGTTAGGCGGTTGCCAACTCATCCACCGCTGCCAGGAACCGGTCGACATCATCTGCTGTGTTGAAATGCGCAGTCGCGATGCGGATGCAGTTATAATGGTCGACTACCCTGACAGTGAAGTGTTTTTCGCGTAGCCTGTTGGCGACTTCCTGGGCCTGATTGCCGGGGATAGTGAAGCTCACCAGCCCGGAGGAATCCTCGGCCTCCATTGGCGTTAGCAGCCGGAGGTGCGGGCGCTCGGAGATGCGAGTTTTCGCATAGCTGGCAAGCTCTGCGATGTGGACATAAACATTGTCCCAACCCAGCCCCTCGAACCAATCCAGCGCCGCGTTCAGCCCGACGGCCAGCGTGTAGCTGCGCGTGCCGAACTCGAAGCGCGCGGCGCTGTCCACCGGCTCGCACACATCCGTGGCCAGGTCCGCGGCCTTGAGGCTCCCCGCGCCCACGTGGGCCATGTTCAGCGTGTCCAGCCGGTCCTTCCGGCAGTAGAACAGGCCCGTCCCCTTCGGCCCGCTCAGCCACTTGTGGGCGTTCGAAGTGTAGAAGTCCACGCCCACCGCGCGCACATCCACCGGCAGCGCGCCGAGCGCCTGCGCGCCGTCGAAGCAGGTCAGGATGCCCCGGCCGGCCGCCCAACTGCAGATCTCGCGGGCGGGCAGCCGCGTCCCCGTTTCGCAGGGCACGTGGCTCATGATGACGAGCCGGGTTGCGGGGCCGGCGGCCTGCTCCAGGTGCGGCAGCATGTCCTCCGCGCGTGGCGACACTGGGACCATGCGCACCACCACGCCGCGCTTGTGCTTGAGGTAGGCCAGCGGGTGCGCGATGGCGGGGTGTTCCTCGTCGGTCGTGATGATCTCGTCGTCGGGCTGCCAGTCGAAGCCCGCGAGGCACAGGTTGACGCCATCGGTTGCGTTGCGGGTGAACGCGATCTCGTCCGCCTCCGCGCCGAGCAGCGCCGCCACGCGGCCCCGGGCCTCGTTGATGGCGGCGCCGAGGTTGCGCTTGCAGGCAACGCCGGATCGCTCGAAGTCCGCGGTCGCTTCCAGGTAGGCGGCCAGCGCAGGCTCGGGCATCAGGCCGTAAGTGCCGGTATTCAGGTAGGTGACTTCTTGCAGGATGGGGAATGCCGCGCGGACTGCGGCCGCGTCGAGCGCGTGAGAAAGTGTGTTGAGCATTCAGAGTCGCTTCTTTCGAGGTTTTAGCTCCCGGTCGGGTCAAGGGCCTTCTGCAGGGCCTCGCCCAGGAGCATCCAGAACAGGATGGTGAACGTCAACGCGATGGACGGATAGAGGATCAGGTGCGGGTGCGTGCGGAAGTACTTCGACCCTTCGCCGATCATCTGGCCCCAGGAGGGATTGGGCGGGGGAATGCCCAGGCCCAGCAGGCTCAGCCCGGCTTCCGAGAAAATCGCGCCGGGCACGCCGAGCGTGACTGAAACAAACACGGGCGACAGCGAGTTGCGGACCAGGTGCTTGGCGATGATCCAGCCGCTGCCTGCGCCCATGGCTGTCGCTGCGCGCACGTAGTCGGTCGCCTTGAGCGACAGCACCTGCCCGCGCACAAGCCGCGCGATGCCGATCCAGCCGGTGATGGCCATTGCCAGCACGATGTTGAGCAGCCCGCGGCCCAAGGCAATCATCAGCAGGATGTAGAAGAGCAGGGACGGCAGCGACGACATGATATCGATGACGCGCATGAGGAGGTAGTCGACCCAGCCGCCGCGCAGACCGGCGATCGCGCCGATAGGGATGCCGATGACGACGACGGCAAGCTGGCTGAGCAGGCCGACGGCCATCGAGATGCGCGCGCCATACAGGATGCGGCTGAGCACATCGCGGCCCAATTCGTCCGTGCCGAGCCAATACTTGGCCGACGGCTGCTGCAGGACCGCCGAGAAGTCGCCCACCAACGGGTCGTAGGGTGTGATCAGCGGGGCCAGCAGCGCTACCAGCAGCGTGAGTCCGATCATCACCAGAGAGATGATGCCGGCCCGGTTGCGGAGCAATCTGCGCCAGGCCTTGAGCAGCAAGCTTGGTCGTCGGGCGAGCAGGTTCCCAGAGAAGGTTGTGACGGCCATCTTACTTCTCCTTGACGAAGGTGACGCGCGGGTCCACAACGGCGTACAGCAGGTCCGACACGAGGTAGGAGACGCCGATCAGGACCGTGAAGAGCAGCGTCATCCCCATGATCATGGTGTAGTCGCGTGAGGCCAGCGACGCGACGAAGAGTGCGCCGATGCCGGGGACGCGGAAGATGGACTCGACGAAGATGGAACCGACGACCAGCCCCGCCACCATCGGACCCACAACCGTGATGACCGGGATGAGCGCGTTCTTGAGGATGTGAATCCATGTCACCCGCCGCTCGCTCAAGCCCTTCGCGCGGGCGGTTCGCACATAGTTCGAGCGGAGCACGTCGAGCATGCTGGAGCGGACATACCGCTGCAGGATCAGGATCGGGCCGAGCGAGTTCGCCAGCACGGGCATGATCCACTGCTTCGGCTCGGTCCAGCCGCCAGTCGGCAGCCATCCCAGGTTGACTGAGAAAATGATGATGAGGATATAAGCCAGCACGAAGTTGGGCATGATGAAGCAGAAGATCGTGACCCCTGTGCCGAACTTGTCGATCCAGCTCCCTTCGTTCATGGCCGCGGCCACACCCAACCCGCCGCCCACGATCAGCGAGAAGAGCAGCGTCAGCATACCGAGCTGGATCGTGGCTGGCCACTGTCCGGCGATGATCTTGACCACGGATTTGCCCGGCTGCGAGAATGAGTTGCCGAAATCCAGCCGTATCGCGTTGCGCAGATATAGCAGGTACTGCTCTGTCACCGGTTTGTCCAGCCCGTAGAGGCGGTTGAGCTGATCTTTCAACTCTTGCGGCAGCATCTTCTCGCCCATGCCGATCATGTCGAACGGCCCAGCAGGCACCGCATGCATCAGGATGAACGTGATGAGGGAGACGGCCAGGAGCACGCCGACCAAACCGAGCAGACGGCCAATAATATACCGGCCCATGTGTCCTTCCTCCTCTCAGGCGAAGTGGCAGGCCACGGTGTGGCCGGGCGCGAGCTCGCGCAGCAGCGGCGGGTCGGTGCGGCAGATGTCCGCCGCGAGCGGGCAGCGCGGGTGGAACGGGCAGCCGGCGGGCCGGTCGATCGGGCTGGGAATGTCGCCGGCCAGTCGCGCGCGCGCCTTGCGCGTGGTCGGGTCCTTTTCCGGCACGGCGGCGAGCAGCGCGACGGTATACGGGTGTTTCGGCGCATTGAGTACGGCCTTGCTCGGGCCAATCTCGACCATCTTGCCCAGGTACATGACGCCGATGCGGTGGCTCATAAACGCCGTCACTGCGATATTGTGTGAGATGAAGATGTAGGCCAGCCCGAATTCGTCCTGCAGGTCGCGCAGCAGGTTCAGAATTTGCGCCTGGACGGAGACGTCTAGCGACGACACCGGCTCGTCGCAGATGAGCAGCTTCGGCCGCATGGTCAGCGCGCGCGCGATGCCGATGCGCTGCTGCTGGCCGCCGGAAAACTCGTTTGGGAAGCGGTGCATGAAGGTCGCGTTGACGCCGCACTTGACGAGCAGTTCCGCGGCCGTAGCGATGCGCTCGGCCGGCGAGCCGATGCCCTGCACATCCATCGGCTCGCGGACGATTTCCTCCACCGTCATGCGCGGGTCCACCGATGCATACGGGTCCTGGAAGATCATCTGCATCCGCCGGCGGGCCGACCGCAGCTCGTCCGGCTTGAGCTCGGTCAGGTCGCGACCCTCGAAGTAAACCTTGCCGCTGGTGGGCTCATACAACTGCATGATCGTCAGGCCCAGCGTGGACTTGCCGCAGCCCGATTCACCCACCAGGCCGAAGGTCTCGCGCGGCTGGAGGGTCAGGTTGGCGCCGTCCACGGCGACCAGGCGATCCACCTTCTGGCCAAAGAACCCCTTGCGGACGGGGAAGCTCTTGACCAGGTCAACAACTCGAAGCAGCGGTTCGGGCATGGAACCTCTCTCGGTACAACTATTGCGATTCTGTAGCCTGTGGGAACGCTGAACCCCAGTTCGGCGGGTCCATGCTGTGGTTGCCGAGCTGGTGCTCGGCGGTCCAGCAGCGCGTCATCCGACGAGTTCAGTCTGGCTGGACTTACACGTGCAGCCAGCAGGCCACCCGGTGCGCTGGCTCGACCTCGACCAGCGGCGGCATTTCGTCGCACTTTTCGAACCGATACTGGCAGCGCGGTGCGAATGGGCAAGCCGTGACGGGCTGCGTCAGGTCCGGCGGCGCGCCGGTGATGGTGCTCAGTCGTTCCGGTTGATATGTGAGGCTGGGCACCGATGCCAGGAGCGCCTGGGTGTATGGATGTCGCGGCTGCCGGTAGATGTCATAGACGCTGGCGCTCTCCACGACGAGGCCCGCATAGACGACCGCCACCTTGTCGGCGGTCTCCGCGACGACGCCGAGATCGTGCGTGATGATGATGACGGACGTGCCGGTCTCGCGGCGCAGGTCGTTGAGCAGGTCCAGGATCTGTGCCTGGATGGTCACGTCCAGCGCGGTGGTCGGCTCATCCGCGATGAGCAGGCTCGGCTCGCACGCCACGGCCATGGCAATCATCACGCGCTGGCGCATCCCGCCGGAGAACTGGTGCGGGTAGTCGCGCAGCCGCTGCTTTGCCTCCGGGATGCCCACGCGCTCGAGCAGTTGCGCGGCTGCCTGCTGTGCCTGTGTCTCAGACATGCCGCGGTGAATCTTCAGCGGCTCGACGAGTTGGAACCCGATGGTCAGGACCGGGTTGAGCGAGGTCATCGGGTCCTGAAAGACCATCGAGATTTCGTCGCCCCGGATTTTCTGCAGCTCCGACTCGTGCAGCTTGGTTAGGTCACGCGGCTTGCCCGAGGCATCGTAGAGCAGCACCTCGCCGCCGACGATGTGGCCGTGTGGCTTGGCGACCAGGCCGGGGATCGAGAGCGCGGTCACGCTCTTGCCGCAACCGGACTCGCCGACCAGCCCCAGCACCTCCCCCCGCGCTACGTCGAACGAGACGCCGTTGACCGCGTAGATGGTGCTGGTGGGCAACCGGAACTCGACCCTCAGATTGCGGACTTCCAGGAGTTTGTCGGGCACGAAGACCTCACCCCTAATGCGAGCTAAGCTCGCACCTCCTCTCCTGAGGACCAACTGCCGTCCTCAGGAGAGGGGGAGAAGCCTCACCCTCTCCAACTCCCCCTCTTCTGAGCGCAAAGTGCGGCGCTCAGGAGAGGGGGCCGGGGGGTGAGGTAAACCTTTACGCCGGCACGGGCCGGTATTCCTCCACGTCGTTGCGGATGTACATCTGGTAGCGCGCGATGTCCAGCCAGCGGAAGATGACGTTGCCGGTCTTATCCGGGTGCATGCCGGTCAGGAACGGCCACCAAATCTGGTAGATGACCTCGTGCTCGATGAAGATGCCGCCGACGTCCTCGACCAGGATGCGCTCGGCCTGCTGGTACAGGTCGATGCGCTTGGCCTCGTCAGACGTGCGGCCCGCCTCGGTGACGAGCTCATCGAACTTCGGGTTGATCCAGGAGTGCCGCGGCGACCCCTTCTCGTTGACGCTCTTCCAGAGCGAGGTAAGCATGTTCGCCGGGTCCAGGTAGTCATACTCGTACTGGCCGCGGAAGATCTGCATGGAGTGATCCGCGCGGCGCTGGCCCCAGACACCGCCTTCGAGTACTTCCAGGTTCACCTTGATGCCCAGGATCTGCTGCCATTGCTGCTGAATGAACTCGGCTTCCAGCTCGCGGCCGTTAGAGAACATATTCAGCTCAAGCTGCGTGCCAGAGGCGTCCTTGCCCTCCGGATACCCGGCCTCGGCCAGCAGGCTCTTCGCCAGCTCGGGGTCGAACCGCTGCACCTCCTTCAGCTCGGGGTTGTAGGCCGGAAAGTCGGGCGGCAGCATCGAATAGCCGGGGATCATGGTGCCCTGCATGACGTTCTGGGTCAGGGTCTCGCGGTCGATGGCGTGTGAGAGCGCCTGGCGGAGCTTCAGGTTGTTCAGCGGCGGGTTGAGCGTGTCGAGCTGCAAGTAGCGCGACTGGAAGTTGTTGGTGAAGTGGAGCAGGGGCGCGAGCTGCGGGTCGGAGCGCGCCTGCATGACCTGCGTCGGGTTCATCAGGTGGACGATATCGATCTCGCGTGCAAGGAACTGCGGGAACGCGTCATAGGTCTGCCCCGCCGCCACCAATGGGATGATGATCTTGCGGATGCCGCCGGGATGCGGGCCGTTGTACATCTCGTTCGGCTCGAACGCGATCATCTCGTTGGGCCGCCACTCGACCGGCTTCCACGGCCCACATGAGACGTAGCTTTCCACCGTATCGGCCCAATGCGCAGGATCTTTCTCGGCCAGATGCTTGGGCACAGGCACGGCGGCCTGGTAGGAGAGCAGGCTCAATAGATGAGGCGCAGGCCCGTCCTGCCCGTAGACGCGGAAGGTGAAGTCGTCGATCTTCTCGCACCCAATGCCCTCCGGCCCGGCCTTGCCCTGGTTGTAATCCCGGAAGCCCTTGATGTCATAGTAGTACCAGGCCCACGGATTCGCGAGCTCGGGGTTGGCGAGATGCTGATAGGTGTAGACGAAGTCGTCCGCCGTGATCGGCGTGCCGTCGCTCCACTTGGCGCCGTCGCGGATGTGAAACTCGACATAAGTCGCGTCGTCGGCCACCTTCCAGGTGTCGGCCAGGGCCGGCACGATTTCCTGGTTCTCGTTGCGGCGAACGAGCGGCTCGGTGCACCAGTTGAGAGCCGCACCGCCGTTGTAGATGTCGCGCGCCGCGTCCAGATGCACCGGGTTGCCGCCGCCCTCGTGCAGATGGACTGATTTCTCCCAGGGCGCGGCATCCAGCGGAAGTACACGGCCCCAGGGGGTCGTGATGCCGGGCTCGGGGGTCGCGGTCACGACCTTCTCGACTTCGACCTGTTTCTCGACCACCGAGGTGACCTGCTTCTCAACTTCGACCTGCTTCTCGACGACGACCGTCTCTTTGACGACCTGGGGTGCGGCTGGCGCAGCGCAGGCTGCGGCCGTGGCGCCAACTGCGGCCGCGCCGCCCAACTTGACAAAATCACGACGCGAAAGCTTCTTGAGATTCATGCTGTTTTCCTCCTTGAAAGACGCGTTCATCGAACCTGCATGGAATGGTCAACGAGTCCGGACCAGGTTCACCTCCTTACAACAGCGTCGCTTCTTCCAGAAATGCACGGATGTTGCGCAGCGGCGTCTCCGGCATGATGCCGTTGCCCGCGGCCAGCAGCAGTCCGCCTTCAGGCCGCCGGAAGATGCGCGCCACCTCACGGACGCCGGCGCGCACCTCTGCCTCGGTGCCCTCCGGCAACAGGTGCTGGACATCCACGCCCACCAGGAAGCTGATCTTGCCGCCGAAGCGTTCGGCTACGTCGGCATAGTCCATCGTGTGCGCCTGGATGGGGTGCAGCACGTCCAGCCCGATCTCCACGAAATCCCCGATGATGGCGGTCAGATTGCCGCACGCGTGCAGCCAGAAGTGCATCCCGAGGCTGTGAATCTCGCGGATGAACTCGGCGTAGAATGGCTTCAGGATCCGGCGGAAGACCGCGGGGCTCATCATGAGGGCGCGCTGCGAGCCGAGGTCGTCGGACGTGAAGATGCCGTCCACGCCCGCGGCCTTGAACTCGCGGACGGCCTTGACGTGATGATCCAGCAGGGCCTGCGTCAGCCGCTTGAGCTCGACCGGATGCTCCAGGAAGTCCAGCAGCACGTTCTCCATGCCGCGGATGGCCCACAGCCGCTCGTAGAAGCAGTACCACCAGTGGCCGAGCACATACTGGTCGGGATGGGCTGCCACGAACGCCCGCGCCTGGTCGAACAGGCCGGTCTGCCGTTCCAGCACAGGGAACTCTGCCAGGTAGGCGTCAAGGTCGCGCCAGTCAGGCAGGAGGATGCGGGCGTCCAGCCCGCCGGCGCTGGGACTGGGGCTGCCGGAGAAGGCCCAGCGGTAATCGGGGTCCGGCGTGGGCGACTCGTACATCCCCGGCGTCACGTAGCTGACTGCGGGCACATCATCGGGGATGTCGGCGCCGAGCGCGTCGAGCTGCGTGCCGTACTTCGCATAGGTGCCCTCGCCCCACCACTTGTGGAAGGTAAGCGGCACACAGTCGGCGCCGCGGCGCTCCACGACGGCCCGCACGACTTCCTTCGGATATGGCTCTCGCAGCATTGCGGCTACCCCTTAACTGCACCGGCAGCTCAACCCGGATGGTGAAGGTTGCGCTGGTGACAGGATCGTGAGCGATGACGCCAGAGCAGTGCCTGGATAGCTCGGGCGTAATGGTGGTGGCAGCTAGAAAAGCAATTCAATTCTAGCACAATGGTTTCGCGAGTGTCAACTACCTTCGGAATTACGCCGCAGGCCTGCCCGACGTGAGTCTAGCCATCAACTTGAGGGCTAGCTCGCGGAATTGCGCCTTGAGGAGGCGCGGCTCGACCGGCTGAAGCATCCGAACCGGCCACCGTTCAAGCTCATCAGGGAAGTCGGTCGCTCGATTGAGAGCCACGGCTAACCAGTACGGATCGAACCCCGGGTCTTTCTGCGCTGCCTGCGCCATGAGCTCGTCCAGGGGCACTTGCTGAAGGATAAAGAAGAGGTCCACAGCGTCGCGCGGCTCGGCGCGACCGAAGTAAGCCAGTAACTTGTCAACCCGTAAGTCCGTCAGGGAACCTACCCGGATGCCGGCCTCTGTCTCAACGGGCGGTTCCAGTCGAAACGGGCTGTCTTGCGCCAGATCCACCTTCAGGCTTTCGGCATTGTAGGTCACCAAGAATTCTACATAAGTGCTGAATCTTCGAATGACAGTTACCTCGAAGTTGCCTTGTCGTCCTAACGCTTCGATAAGATAGGATTGCGGTAGGATCAAGGTCGCTTCCCCGGTGAAGAAGTCAAGATCAAAGGAAAGTCGGTGTCCCAAGTAGTATTCTGCCAGTGCCGTGCCGCCCGCCAGATAGAACTGCTCCTGATCGGGCAGAGTGGCGAACTGGGCCATGAACGAGCTTTGAACAGGTGTCAGCAGGCCCTTACCGCGCAGCATGACGAGGCCTCAGAAAGCGCACCCAGAGGCTGTACAGATGCGGTGGCAGATTCAACTCATCCAGAAGGCGCGCAACTTCGTCCAGGTCCAGGCTGGCAATATCCTCCGCCCTGCCGTGTTCGATGACTTGGCGGATATACCATTTGCGCTGGAAAGGATCGGCGAGATCGAGCCGGTCAGTGCTCCAGACGATATGTCTTGGTGGCGAGATGATGGTCACAATGGCGCCTCAGTGCAACGATTGGTACAGGGAGCTCCTTGCTCCTATACTGCCATTATACCACGCGATAGCTGCTCAGCGCGCGACACGCTTGCCGCCGCCCGCGACGTCGGCGCGCAGCAGGTCCTGTACCTCGGCCTTCGTAACGACCGGCAGGTCGAACATGAGCGTCTGTTTGAGCCGGGTCGCCGCGTCACCGACGAGGACGCCCTTCTCCAGTCCCTTCGCGCCGAAGCCGGCAGTCAGCAAACCGTAGTAGAAGCCGCCATTCCAGGTATCGCCGCCGCCCAGCCGGTCGAGCAGCACGATATCGCGTACTGCGGCTGACCGCACGAAGTGGCCCGCCGCGTCCAATGCGGCCGACTCCCACCGGTTGACCTCGAAGCTGTCGGGGTAGCGCAGCGTCAGCGCGACGATCTCTGCTGCGAACAGGTCGCGCACTTGTTCAGCGAAGTCTTGTAGATCGGCATCGCTCACCGGTCCCAGGTCGCCTTTGTCGATTTCCTCCGCGCTGTACGGCCCACAGCCCAGCCCGTAGAGTACGGCCATGTCCTCGATGGTCGTCACGACGATGCTCACGTGCTCCTTGATGAGCGGGGTGAGCACCGCGCGGCACTGCTCCGCGGACCACAGCGTCGCGCGGTAGTTCAGGTCCAGCCCGACGCGACAGCCGTCGGGCATAGCGGCTACGGCCTCCTCGAACGTCTCCAGCAGGTAGTTGCGCTCGTACTTGCTGTGCGCGGCCAGGCCGAAGGTGATGCCAGAGGTGTGAAGCAGTTGGCAGCCGGCGAGTGCGCTCGACCAATCGACCATGCCGGGGGCCAGGCGGCTGGCCGCGGAGTACATCCGCTGGTACCAGCCGACGCTCTTGCGCGGGGTGCGCCCGATCTCATAGAGGAAGCGGCCCACCGGCTCGCCTTTCGGCGCCCAGGCGAAGTGGTCGGTGTTGACGCCCTGGCCCCGCGCGGTGTCGCGGATGAGCCAACCGTAGGGGTTGTCGGGCACGCGCGTGATGTACGCGCTGGGGATGCCGAAGCGCGCAAGGACCATTGCCAGCGTGTACTCGCTGCCTGCGAGTGAGAGATGCACCTGCCGGGCCATCTCGAGGCGCTGCATGTCAGCCGGCGTGTCGCGCACCATCGTCTCCCCGAACGTGACGAACGCAGCTCCCCGCCCGGCAAAGGCGGACAGGTCATCTTTCAAGATATTGAGCATACAACCTCCCCTGCGACAAGGAGTAGACGGAAATAGAACGCTGATGAACGCAGGTGATCATGATTGACATAGATTTTTCCTGATTAGATTACAGTAAAATCAGCGTGAATCATGGCTATCTGGGCCAACCGAAGGTTGGCACGTTATCAGCATTCTCTTCACCCACGCCCCGCCGTAACTTCGGCTACGAAGCGCCGCGCGCGTTCGGTCAGGCCAGGCCAGTCTGCGGCGTCGAGGATCTTCTGATTGATGAGCTCGCCGCCGACGCCGACTGCGGCTGCGCCGGCACGAATAAAATCCGCGGTGTTGCCCAGGTCCACGCCGCCGACAGGGACGAGGTCCACCTGTGGGAGCGGCGCACGTACGGCCTTTATGTAGGCGGGGCCGCCGGCGCTGGCCGGGAAGACCTTGACCAGGTCCGCGCCGGCCTCCCACGCCGTCAGGATTTCCGTAGGCGTGAAGGCGCCGGGCAGCACGGGAATGCCGTACCGCTTGCACAGCGCGATGGTGGCGAGGTTGAGGGTGGGGCAGACGATGAACTGCGCGCCTGCGAGGATGGCGGCGCGGGCGCTTTCCGGGTCGAGCACAGTGCCCGCGCCGAAAAGCATGCCGGAGCCGGACGCACCGGCGGCGCGGAACGTTGCGACAGCCTGCCGGATGACGTCGAGCGCGCCGGGCGTGGTGAACGTGACCTCAATGGCCTGCACGCCGCCCGCGTGGACGGCTTCCGCGGCCGCGAGCAACTGCTCGGATGCCTGGGCGCGCATGATGGCAATGACGCCGGTCCGGCGGATGAGGGTTAGCGCATCGTCGCGTAACATAGCGGATCTCCGAATTATCGTGGTTTGGGGCGATGGTTACGCACGCGATTCTAGCACTGAGGCGGGAGGGCGGTCAAACGACCAGGAATTCCTAGCCGTTTAGTTTTACAAACCGGGTTTCTGTGCGAAGCGCAGCTTCGCCGAGAAACCGGGTTGGTGGGCGTCATGAACCATTTGTACCGTGCAACTGCTCCATGATACACTCATGTCACAAGTCATACGCGTCTCATGTACCGGAGGAATTGTGATCAACCGTGACCTGGCACTCTACGACGTGCGCGATTTCGGCGCGACGGGCGATAAGGACGACTATGCCCACGCCGCCATCCAACAGGCGATCGATACGTGCGGTGCGGCCGGGGGCGGCATCGTCTACTTTCCGCCGGGAGCTTATACCTCCGGTACGCTCCACCTGCGCAGCCACGTGACCCTGCACCTGGAGGCAGGCGCGACCCTCTATGCCAGCAAGGACCCGGAGCACTTCGACCGGCGTGCGCTCATCTACGCTGAGGATGCGGAAAACATCACGCTCGAGGGTCGGGGCACGGTCGACGGCCAGGCCGAGTACCAGTGGCGGCTCAGCGACATCGAGGACCGCTATATCTACTCCAACCAGGTCCGCATGGAGCAGGCCAAGCTGCCGCTCCGCCGCGCATTTCCGACTGAGAACTCGGTCGGCCACCTGGTTGCGCTGGTGCGCTGCACGGACGTGCGCATCCTCGGGCTGGCGTTCGTGCGTTCGCCCTCCTGGACCATCCACCCGTGGGGGTGCGAACGACTGCTGATCGACGGCGTGACCATCCGCACGAGCCAGGAGACGGGCGTCTGGGCGGACGGCATCGACCCGGA
>JAKPQT010000198.1 GCA_029555885.1 Chloroflexota bacterium
GGGCTATGCGTACCGGACCCTGTACGACTGGGATCAGTATTTCGAGAGCATCGTGCAGGTGTACATGGGCTGGCCCGCGGACTACATCCGCAACGGCGTCACCATCTTCCTCGACCACCAGCGCGAGTCGGGCCTGATCTCCCGCTCCGTGCCCTCGAACGAGTACCACGATCCGGAGCACGTCAAGCCGTTCCTCGCGCAGATGGCGCTCCTCGTCATCGACAATTACGGCGAGGCTGACTGGATCCTGAACGATCACTACTTTGGCCGGCTCCGCCGCTACCTCGATTACTGGCTGGAGGACATGGACGGCAACGGCAACGGGCTGAGCGAGTGGATGAGCAGTCCGCACACCGGCATGGACAACCAGCACGAGCGCGCGGGCTTCTGGCGCGACCGCCTGTCCGAGGGCGTGGACCTCAACTGCTACCTCGTCCGCGAGTGCCGTGCGTTTGCGCGGCTGGCAGACCTGCACGGCCAGGCGAGCCTCGCGGAGATGTATCGCGGCCATGCCGCCGCGCTGGCCGAGCGCATCCGCACGGTCATGTGGGACGAGCAGGACGGCTTCTTCTACGACGGCAACGCGCGGGCCGGCGAGCAGCCCTTCAGCCGCCATGCGGGCTGGGCCTCCGCCATGAACAATCACCAGGGGGCGGATGTCCGCATCCGCGTCAAGACCGTGGCCGGGTTTGCGCCGCTGTGGGCGCGCGTCGCAACGCCGGAGCAGGCGCGGCGGCTCGTCTATGACCACCTGCTCAACGCGGCGGAGTTCTGGTCGGCCTATCCGGTCCCCGCGATGGCGCGCAGCGAGCGGTGGTACAGCCGGGACTACCACCCCGCAGACCTGGGCTGCGATTGGCGCGCCAAGACCTGGATCCCCACCAACTACATGCTCTACCACGGCCTGCGCTGGTACGGCTATCGCGAACTGGCCTCGGTGCTCGCCCACCGGACGGTCAACCTGGTGCGCCGCGCGGGCAACTGCGAGTATTACGACGCGGAGACCGGCGGCGGCTGCGGGCTGGACCCCTTCTGGGGCTGGAGCCTCGCCGCGCACTTCCTCCCTTACGAAGAGAACGCGACGACGGACATCACCGAAATCCAAGATGCAGAGTGAGAGATGACAACTTACCCAACAATCCCGGACTTCGATCCTTTCGACCGCGCGGGTCGGCACCCCATCACCCTGGACCGGCCCACGCGCAATTTCTTCGACGGCGCGCTGCTGGGCAACGGCGGCCTAGGCGCGGTCGTGGCGACGCGGCCCGATGCCATCGCGTTTCACTTCGGCCACAACAGCGTGTGGGACATCCGCGTGGCCGAGGACCACAAGGATGAGGTCGGCACCTTCGAGGAAGTCATGGAGAAGGTGAAGGCCATCCCCGCAGACCTGCCGCGGCTCGAGATGGACGAGTGGTTCAACGACTACTATCTCAAGATGCAGGCGAACTACCGCAAGCCCTATCCGCGGCCCTTCCCGTGCGGCACCTTCGTGATCGGGTTCGACCGCCGCCACGTCCAGGTGCTCGCTCACGTCCTGTTCATCGACACCGGCCTGTGCGAGGTGAGCCTGCTGGCGGACGGCGTGCCGTGTACGCTTCAGGTCTTCACCGATATGCAGGCCGACCGGCTCTGGATTCGGCTGGTGGACGTGGACGGCGAACCGGTGGCGAACCCCTTCAATCGCGTGCGGTTGATCCCCGATCCGGAGACCTTCAGCAATCGCTTCCTCACCAATCCGACGGAGGCGCGTATCCCTGACCCGCAGCCCATCGAGGGGCTGCCTGATGGTGGGCCGGGTAACGGCACGCTTGCCTTCCGCCAGGTGCTGCCGTTCCAGGTGCCGGAGCAGTACGACCCCGCGACGGGCCACCCGAAGGATCGGGCGTTCTGCCTGAGCCTGTCCGTCAACCAGTCGCTCGAACACCGGGTGCGCGAGAACACCGTCTCCGCGGTGCCCCAGCCGATGGACGCGCTGGAACGTGCGATGGTCTCGCCGGAGCATCCTGAGCGGATGGGCGCCGCGCAGCGGCGCACGCAGTCGAAGGAAGCGACGGGATTCGTCGCGTGCGTCCAGCTTGACCACGGTCTGGCGTCCGAGGTGGCCGGCCCCGTAGACCTGCCCGCCGCGGACATGGCGGGGTACGACGCGGCACGGGCGGCCGCAGTTGCGTCGTGGGAGGCATACTGGCGGCGCTCCGGCGTGAAGTTGAGCGACCCGGAGCTCGAACACGCATGGTATCGCAACCTCTACTTCCTCAACTGCGCGGTACGCGAAGGCGTGACGTGCCCCGGCCTGTTCGCCAACTGGAGCTACAAGAACATCGGCACGGCCTGGCACGGCGACTATCACATGAACTACAACACGCAGCAGCCGTTCTGGGTCACGTTCTCCTCGAACCACGTGGATAAGCACCTGCCCTACGTGGACCTGGTGGACTTCCTCCGGCCCATCAGCCGCCAGTGGGCGCGCGACTACTACGGGCTGCGCGGCGCCTACTACCCGCACTCGGCCTACCCGGTCGAGATGACCATGTTCCCGTATCCCGTGCCGGGCTGGGGCTGGGAGGTCTGCGAGACGCCGTGGAGCGTGCAGAGCCTCTGGTGGCACTATCTCTACACGCAGGACCGCGCATTCCTGGCCGAGCGGGTGTTCGAACCGATCCGGGAGAGCGTGCTGTTCCTGGTGGACTACATGACCCGGCCCGACGCGCACGGGGAACGCTGGGGCGACGACCGCTACCACGTCTTCCCGACCGTCCCGCCGGAGCTATACGGCCTCATGCCCGGCTTCCGGTTCAACCATGACTGCATTGCGGACCTGACGTTGATCCGCTTCGTCTTCAACGCATATCTCCAGGCGTGCGACATCCTGGGCCGGGCGGACACGGAGGCGGAGACGATGGCCGCGGTGCGCGACATCCTGGCGAAGTTCCCCGAGTATCCCACCGCGGAGTCGCAGCGCGGGACGGTGTGGGTGTCCGTGCCGGGCGAGCATCCGGAGATTGTCTACAACTGCGCAACGAGCACCATGCCCATCTTCCCCGGCGAGGAAGTGGGCTTGGGCTCGCCTGCAGAGCAGTACGAGCTGGCCGCGACGACCTATCGCAACCAGAGCAACGAGGGCGGCAATGACCTGGTGTTCCTCAACGTGCAGGGCGCGCGGCTCGGCCTGCTGGACCTCGACCGCTTCCGCCGCCAACTGCGCTACTGCCTGCTGCCCAACGGCACGCACTCTGACGTGGCAATGCAGGCGCTCGGCCGCTACTCGGATACGACTCCCTTCGACTTCATGGTGGACATGGGCATCTGGCTGGAGAACTTTGCGGTCCCGTTTGTTATCAACGAGTGCCTCATGCAGAGCTACGACGGTACGTTGCGCCTGTTCCCCAACTGGCCGCTGGACGAGAAAGCAGAGTTCCACACGCTGCGCGCGGTGGGCGCATTCCTGGTCAGCGCGGCCTGCGCGGACGGGCAGGTGCAGTGGGTCCGCATCACGAGCGAGGCCGGCGCACCGCTCCGGCTGATCCT
>JAKPQT010000203.1 GCA_029555885.1 Chloroflexota bacterium
CACGACCAAGAGCACCTGGCTGAACAGGTTCGTCGTCAGCGTGACCACCTCGGCCAGGTCCTGCGTGTCCGACGTGATGCGGCTGACGATCTTGCCGGAGGGATGCTCGTCGTAGAACGACAAGTCGTGGCGGATGGTCGCCGCGAACACATCCTCGCGAATCTTCAGCACCACATCTCCCACCACGCGAGCGGAGAACCACTGCTGGATGAAATTGAAGGTCCAGGCCGCCGCGCCCAGGATCAGCACGCCGCCGGCCACCAGCAGCATCGCGCGCGTGGACTGGTCGCGTGCGACCATGTCGATGCCGCGCGCAATCAGGATAGGGCCGCCCGTGCCCGCCAGCGAATTGGCCGCGATGGCCACGGCGACCAGCACCATGCGCTTCCAGTGCGGCTTGAAGTAAGCCAGCACGCGCCGGAGCAGTTCGCGGTCGCCGTAGTTGCGGTCGTATGCCTCGGTGTCGAGGCCGTCCAGGATAAAGCCCATGTGCTCCTACCCGCAGCGTGAGAAGATGCGGCAGTAATCCGGCGAGCGCTCCAGCAGTTCCTCGTGCGTGCCCTGGTCCACCAGCTCCCCGCGGCGCAGCACGAGGATGCGGTCGGCCCAGCGAATCTGGCTTAGCCGGTGCGTAATCAGGAACGTCGTGCGCTGGCTGCTGATGTGGCGCATCGCGCGCTGAATCTGATCCTCGGTCGCGCTGTCGATGGCGCTCGTGCTGTCATCGAGGATCAGGATGCGCGGGTCCGTCAGGAAAGCACGCGCAATCGCCAGCCGCTGTCGCTGCCCGCCGGAGAGCGTGACGCCTCGCTCGCCGATCTCCGTCGCGTAGCCGTCGCGGAACTCGCTGATGAAGTCGTGCGCCTGTGCGGCTTGCGCAGCAGCCCGGATGTCGTCCTCCGTTGCGGCCGGCACGCCGAACGCGATGTTCTCGCGCACGGTACGCGAGAAAAGGAAGGGGTCCTGCTCGATGGCCGAAATCTGCGAGCGCAGCGACTCCAGGCTCCAGTCGCGCACATCCACCCCATCCACCAACACCCGGCCACCGTCCGCGTCGAAGATGCGGTTGATGAGCCGGGTCAGCGTCGTCTTACCGGAGCCGGTCTGCCCGACGATAGCGATGGTCTCGCCGGGCCGCGCGACAAAGCTGATATCCCGCAGCACCGGCGCGCCGTTATAGCCGAAGCTGACATGCTCGAAGGCCACTTCGCCCCGGATGGGCTGCGCGATGCCCTGCGGATTCTCGTCCAACTCGGTCTCGGTGTTGATGGTCTCGAGGATGCGCCGCGCGCTGGCGATGCCGAGTTGCACCAGGTTGAAAGTGAAGATGGAGATGAAGGTCGGGAAGCGCAGCGTGCCGACCAGCCCCAGGAAAGTGACGGCCTGGCCGAGCGTGATGCCGCCCGCGCGCCAGAGCAGCAGCCCGTGCAGCAGCGCGCCGGCCCAGGCCAGCGTGAAAGCCAGCTGCGGCCAGTACAGCGCCTGGATTTCGCCCTGCCGCACGTACAGGTCACGCACCTTGCGCGCGTTGCCCGTGAACTTCCACCACTCGTAGTGCTCCTGTACGTTGGCCTTGACGACTTCCACGCCCGAGATGGCCTCGGTCAGCCCGGCGTTCAACTGGCCAAACTGCTCCCGGATGTTGAAGCTCACCGGCTTGAGCCGCCGGTTGTAGTCCCAGACCGTGATAGCGAGCAGCACGAGGAAGAGGCCGGGCACGAGCAGCAGCTCGAACTTCATCCGGCCGATGAGCAGGATGGGGATGACCACGGCCATCGACGAATCGAGAATCAGCATCAGGCCCGGGCTGAACATGACGTTCAACATGCGCACGTCATTGGTCGCGCGCGCCATGATGTCGCCGATGCGCTGGCTGTTGTGGAACGACTGGCTCTTGCCAAGCAGGCTGCTGTACAGCTCGTCGCGCGCATCGCGCTCGATGCGCTGCGCGATGAACTCGACCGAGTAGTTGCGCGCCAGCCCGGTCAGCCCCTGCACCAGCGCGATGCCCAACACCGTCACCGCAATCGCCAGCAGCGCGCTCCGCGGCCAGGCGGGCGACGTGATGAGGTCGAACGCGCGGCCGATCTGGAACTGGATCTGGCTGTAGACGTAGTTGTTGAGAATCGCGGCTGCGAGCGCGGCCAGCGGGAAGAACGGATAGCGCGCCAGATGCGACAGGATCCAGCGCACCGGGCCCTTCCGGTTGTAGCGATGCTCGTTGTCGAGCCTGAACTCTCGCTTGGACATGCGGGGGATTATATCATATCAGTGGTATAATCCCGCCATGCGCGTATCCGTCATCAGCACCGTCCTCAACGAGGGCGAATCCATCCGCCGGCTGCTCGATTCGCTGGCCGGCCAGACGCGGCCCCCCGACGAGGTCGTCATCGTGGACGGAGGCTCGCGCGACCGGACCGTCGCGATCCTCGAGGAGTACACGGACCGGCTGCCCCTCCGCGTGCTCAGCGCGCCGGGCGCGAACATCTCGGCGGGCCGCAACGTCGCCATCCGTGCCGCGAGGGGCGACGTCATCGCCAGCGTGGACGCCGGCGTGCGTATCGAACCGGACTGGCTGGCGCACCTCGTCGCGCCGTTCGACCCGGCCGGCCCGGCGCACCAGGCGGTCGCCGGCTTCTTCCTGCCCGATGTCGCGACGCCGTTCGAGATGGCGATGGGCGCGACCGTGCTGCCCACGCTGGAAGAGATCGACCCGGCGACCTTCCTCCCGTCCAGCCGGTCGGTGGCCTTCACGAAGGCCGCGTGGGAGGCGGCGGGCGGCTACCCGGAGTGGCTCGACTACTGCGAGGACCTCGTATTCGACTTTCGCGTGGCTGAGGTGACCGGGGGATTCGGCTGGGCGCCCGCCGCGCTCGTCCACTTCCGGCCGCGCGGGTCACTGCGCTCGTTCTTCCGGCAGTACTACCGCTATGCGCGGGGCGATGGCAAGGCCGACCTCTGGCGCAAGCGCCACGCCATCCGCTATGGCACCTACCTCGTGGGGCTGCCCGGCCTGCTGGCGCTCGCCATCCGGTACAACCCGCTGTGGCTGCTTGCGCTGCTCGGCGGGGTCATCGCCTACTGCCGCACGCCGTATCGCCGCCTGCGTGCCTACCTGCCGCAAATGACCCCCGGCCAGCGCCTCTACGCCGCGCTGCTCGTCCCCGTCATCCGTGGCGTGGGTGATGTCGCGAAGATGCTGGGGTATCCCGTGGGCTGGCTCTGGCGGCTGAGAAACTGGTCAAGACGCGAGATCCACTGGCGCGAAGGATAACAAACCCGTTTTCTGCGAGAAAACGGGTTTGTTTCTACCGCCACCGCTCGAACCCCTCCTGCTCCACCTGCACGACCTCCGCTCCGTCCAGCGTGTAACGCCGGACGGGCCGCACTTCGAGGCGTAGCCCGGCATCCGCCGCCCAGCTCGCGAGCGCGTGCAGCTCCGCCAGCCCCAGGCGCATCGCCTCCCCCTCCTCCGGCCCGAAGCGATATGCCAGCAGGTAGGGGTTGTCGTCCTTCAGGTAGGCCAGGATCGGCTCGACCGCCCGCGCGATGGCCTGCGGGTCGCGCTCGACGTGCAGCCGCTGGAGCGGCGCGACCGCGTCCAGGTGGAGGTTCTGCCGAAAGATCTTCAGCAGCACCGGCCGGTGCAGGAACTTCGCCAGGGCCGGCCCGTGGCGGATCGCCAGGGCCTCGGGGATGGCGGCCGGAGCGCCCGCGCCGTCGCTGGCGGATGTCTCCAGGCTGAGCCGTTCGTCCGTGATGGCCGGCCCGTGCGACAGCTCCTCCGGCGGCAGCAGCGCCCTGACCGCCGCAACGACCTCCGCCGCATACCCTTCGAGATAGGCCTTACCGCCCGGTGCATCGACCCGCGCAGCAGGCAGGGGCCGGCCCACGGTCATGCCCATACGCGGCCGCTGGCCGTGCAGCATTGCGGCCAGCGCGCCATACATCCCGCTGAACCCGATGGGTAGCACCGGCGCGCCCGACTTCTGGCTCAACCACGCCACGCCCGTCTGCCCGCGCATCGCGCCCGCCTCCCAGTGGCCGCCTTCCGGGAAGATGCCCAGGATGCCGCCCTGCCTGAGCACATTCAGCCCGGCCGTCAGCGCGGCCCGGTCATAGCTCCCCCGGCGGACGGGGATGAAGCCGTAGAAGCGCATGATGAGGTCGCTGGAGCGCTCGTGCGGCACATCCACCGAGCCGATCAGCTCGACGGGCCAGGGCGGGAGCACCACCATCAGCACCGCCTCCATGACCGCCACGTGGTTGCCGACGACAATCAGCGGACCGCGGCGCGGGAAGTTCTCGCGGCCCTTGATGTGGACGCGCGCGCCGAGCGTCAGCAGCGCGCGGCCCAGCCCGCGCGCCAGCGTCCGCCGGATGCGACGCCGGGGGTAATGGATGGCAGAAGCCAGGTCAGGCATCGGGCTCACTTTCGCGCTTTTTTGCGCTGGAATCTTGGCGTTTTGTGCATAACGTTTTAGAATCAACACAGCACTCCCGGAGGCATTATCCTATGGAATTACTCAAGGACCGAATCCGTCGCGAGGCCGTCAACCTCGGTCACGGCATCCTCAAGGTGGACAGCTTCATCAACCACCAGGTCGACCCGGCGCTCATGCTCGCGGTCGGCGGCGCATTAGCCGCACGCTTCGCCCACCTCGGCGCGAACAAGATCGTGACCGCCGAGATCAGCGGCATCGCGCCCGCCCTGACCACCGGCCTCGCGCTTGGCATCCCGGTCGTCTATGCGCGCAAGACCAAGCCGGTGACGATGCATCCGAACACCATGCGCGAGTCCGCGCCGTCACACACCAAGGGCGTGATGACCGAATTGATGATCTCGCCGGAGTTCCTGGGCCCGCGGGATCACGTGCTCGTCATCGACGATTTCCTCGCGCGCGGGGAGACCATCCGCGCGCTGGTCAACCTCGTGCAGCGGTCGGGCGCGCAGCTGGTGGCCATCGGCGCGGTGATTGAGAAGCGCTTCGAGGGCGGCCGCGGGCTGTTGGCCGACCTGGATGTGCCCATCGAGACGCTGGCCGTCATCACCAGCATGGACAACGGCCGCATCACGCTGGAAGACTGACGGGCATACCATGTCCCACGACACCATCGCCATCCTGGACTACGGCTCGCAGACGGCTCAACTCATCGCCCGCCGCGTGCGCGAGCTGCACGTCTACTGCGAGCTGATCCCCTGGAACCGCGCGGCCGCGCGCTGCGCCGAGCTACAACCGAAGGGCTACATCCTGTCGGGCGGGCCAAACAGCGTCTACGACGTAGGCGCGCCGCGCCTGCCGGACTGCGTGCTCGCCGCCGGCGTGCCGGTCCTCGGCATCTGCTACGGCATGCAGCTTCTCGCTCACAACCTCGGCGGCCGGGTGGACCCCGCCGCGCGCCGCGAGTACGGCCACGCGACGCTGACCGTGGTGGCTGAGACCGCGCCCCTCTTTCAGGGGTTGCCCGGCGAGCTGGCCGTCTGGATGAGCCACGGCGACCACGTCGTGGACCTGCCGCCGACGTTCGCGCCGCTGGCCGTGACGGCTTCCTCCGTCGCCGCGATGGGCGATATCAGCCGGGGCATCTACGGCGTCCAGTTCCACCCGGAGGTGCAGCACACGGCCCAAGGCAGGGAACTGCTCGGCAACTTCGTGCTGGACATCTGCGGCTGCCGGCCCGACTGGACCCCCGCGAACTTCATCCAGGAGACCGTCGCGGCCATCCAGCGCGAAGTCGCGGACGGCAGCGTCATCTGCGGGCTGAGCGGCGGGGTGGATTCCGCAGTTGCGGCCACGTTGGTCCACCGCGCAGTGGGCGACCGGCTGACGTGCGTCTTCGTGGATCACGGGCTGCTGCGCCAGGGCGAAGCCGCGCAGGTCGTCGAGACGTTCCAGCGCCACCAGGGGATGCGGCTGCTGGCCGTCAACGCGGCGGAGGAGTTCCTGTCCGACCTCGCGGGTGTAACTGACCCGGAACTCAAGCGCAAGCGCATCGGCGCGCGCTTCGTGCGCACGTTCGAGGCCGCGAAAGAGCAGGCTGTGGCCGCGAGCGCCGGGCCTGCCGGTGGCGGCGCCCCCGCCCTCTTCCTCGCGCAGGGCACGCTCTACCCGGACGTCATCGAGTCGGCCAGCCGCACCGAGCAGGGCACTGCGCGCACCATCAAGACGCATCACAACGTCGGCGGCCTGCCCGAAGACATGCAATTCCGGCTCATCGAGCCGCTGCGCAGCCTGTTCAAGGACGAGGTGCGTCTGGTCGGCCAGGCGCTTGGCCTGCCCGAGGAGATCGTCTGGCGCCATCCCTTCCCTGGTCCCGGCCTTGCCATCCGCATCGTCGGCGAGGTGACCTGGGAGCGGCTGGAGACGCTGCGCGCCGCGGATGCCATCTTCCTCGAGGAACTGCGCGCGGCAGGGCTCTACCGCGCGATCTCGCAGGCGTTTGCCGTGCTGCTGCCGGTTCGCTCGGTCGGCGTGATGGGCGACGGCCGCACCTACGCCGACACCATCGCGCTGCGCGCCGTCACGACGGACGACTTCATGACCGCCGACTGGGCCCGGCTGCCGTATGAGCTGCTCGCCCGCATCAGCAACCGGATCGTCAACGAAGTGTCCGGCGTCAACCGGGTCGTCTACGATGTGAGCTCCAAGCCGCCTGCAACCATCGAGTGGGAGTGACCGGCGGCGGGCTGACCATGCGCAAGTTCCTCCTCATCCTGCTCGGCCTCGCGGTCATCGCGGCCGCGCTGCTCGCCATGCCCTACATGCGCTACCGGCAGAGCGCCGGGGTCGTCCCTGCGTGGGTGCGTTTCGGCGGGCTGGAGGTTAACGGCGCGACGCAGGCCGAGGTCGCGGCAGCCTTGCAGCGCGGGCTGGACGAGCCCGTCGCGGCCTGGTACGGCGACAAGCGCGTGCTCCTGCGGCCGGTGCGCGTCGGCTTCCGGGTGGACGTGGACGGCATGCTGGCCGAGGCCGAGACCTACGACACCGGGGACCGGCTGCTGCGCTATCTCGTCGAGAGCTCCCTCGACCGGCCCATCCGGACGGACAATGTTGCGCTGCGCTACACACTGGATGAAGCCGCGCTCGACGCGTGGCTGGACGAGGTGGCCGCGGAACATGACCGGCCGCCCGGCATGCCGGAGCCGCTGCTGGAATCCCTCACGCTGGCCCCCGGCAAGCCCGGCACCGCGCTGGACCGGGCCGCGGCGCGCGACCTCATCGTCGCCGCGCTGGCGAACCCCGCCGACCGGACAGTACACCTGCCCGTCGCAGAAGCCCCCGCGCCGCCGATGGATGTCAAGGCGCTCGGCGGGCTGCTCGAAGAGATTCTGGAGGAGTTCCCCGGCATCGGCAGCGTCTATCTCCACTTCCTGCCGACGGGTGAAGAGATCGCCATCAACGCCGACGTTGCGTACGCGGGCACCAGCACGCTCAAGATTCCCATCCTGACGCAGGTCTTTCGGAAGTTGAATCATCCGCCCGGCATCGAGACGACCAAGATCATGACCGAGACGATGATGCACAGCGGCAACTTCACGGCCAATCTGATGCTGGGCATCATCGGGGACGACGACTGGAACGCGGGCGTGCGGGTGATGAACGAGTCGTTCAAGGCGCTGGGCATGCCGAACACCTTCATGGCGACGCCCTACGACCGCCAGTTGGCCGTCGCGCCGCATATCGTCACGGAGGCCAACAGCCGCACCGACATCAACACGCAACCCGACCCCTACATGCAGACGACCCCGCGCGACATTGGCTCCGCGCTGCAAATGCTCGTTGCGTGCAGCGAGGGCGGCGGCACGCTGATTGCCGCATACGGCGACGCCATCACCCAGGCCGAGTGCCAGCAGGCGCTCGATTTCATGTCTTTGAACGAGATGACAGAGCTGTTGGTGGGCGGGCTGCCGCCGGGGACGAAGGCGGTGCACAAGCACGGGTACGTGCCGGACACGCACGGGGATGTGGCGGCCATCTGGAGCCCCGCAGGGCCGTACGTCCTGGCCGTGTTCCTGTACCGGCCCACCTGGCTGGAGTGGCACTACTCCAACCCGACCATGCAGACGCTGGCGCGCGCATCGTGGAACTTTTTCAGCACGCAGTATATGGGCCTCTCAGAGGCACGCCCGCCTGAGCAGGTGCAGAACGCGGACGCGCAAACGGGCTCACAGGATCAGCTGCCTGACCCTGCAAGCCCGGAAGACCTGCCGGATGGACCGGAGTTATTCGGTCTTCGGCTCGACGACATCCTCGACCGCATCCGCAGCGGCCTCGGTGACGCCCGCGACAGCTTCGGCGGCGGCCTCCGCCACCTGCTCCCCGGCGTGCTCGATCGTTGACGGCGCATCGGGCGTGATGTCGAGCTTCTCGACCAGCTTGCCCAGCTCGCGGTTCAACACCTCGAGGCCAGCCAGGATGCCCTTGCGGATATCCTCGATCACATCCGCCTCGCGCACTTCCTCGACCACCTTCTCGGCCTTGACGCGCAGCGCCTTCGCTTCTTCGCTCTCTGCGGCTTTGTCGAGCGTCGCGCTCAGCTCCTGGCTGAACTTCTCGACCCCGCGCGTGAGCTCGGCCTGCAACTTGCGGCGTTCCTCGCTCTCCCACACGGCCTTGGCTGCGTTCGCAACCTGCTGGCCCAGCTTGCCCAACTCGTCGGCAATGTTGCGATCGACCTTCGGTTCTTCAGACATGCGTTCCTCCCTGAGATTTGCCATCCTGACGTGCCGGACGCGGCTGCGCCGGTTGTGTTCTTATCCTGCTATACGCACATCGAGTGGGAAAGGTTGCAGGCCGCCCAGGACTTCCTGCTTCATCCTTTGGCGTTTTGCCCGTTCCGGTGTATCATAGAGCGTACGTTGAGCCGGACCGTGGGAGTTCGGCTTCGTTGTGTGAGTTTGCCTGTCGTGGACTGAGGGGGAGGTTCAGTTGCTTAAGATTGCGCCGTCCATCTTGGCCGCCGATTTCGCCAGCCTGGGCACGGCCGTGCGGGCTGCGGAGACCGGGGGGGCCGATTACATCCACATTGACGTCATGGACGGGCACTTCGTCCCCAATATCACCATTGGGCCGCCGGTCATCGCGGCGCTCCGCAAAGTGACCCGGCTGCCGTTGGACGTGCACCTGATGATCGAGGCCCCGGAACGCTACCTGGCCGACTTCGCGCGCGCCGGCGCGGGCATCCTGACGGTCCACGTCGAGACCTGCCCACATCTGCACCGCACCGTCCAGCAGATTCGCGAGCTGGGCGTGCGCCCCGGCGTGACGCTCAATCCCGCCACCAGCCTGGAGACGCTGCGCGAGATCCTGCCCTACGTGAGCCAGGTGTTGGTGATGACGGTCAACCCGGGCTTCGGCGGCCAGCGGTACATCCCCACCATGACGGCCAAGATTGCCCGGCTCGCGGCCATGATTCGCGACACAGGCCGCGAGATCGATATCGAGGTGGACGGCGGCATCGACCGCACCACGATCGCAGAGGTCGCCGCAGCGGGCGCCAACGTATTCGTGGCAGGCACGGCCATCTTCGGCCACCCGGACGGCGTCAAAGAGGGGATCGCGGCGCTGCGCGCAGCCGCCGTCTGATGAACCGGCACGTTACACGACGGATACGTAGGGGCCGGCACACAGGCCGGCCCCTACGACAACAGGTCTCATTAAAAGCAAACAGCCGGCGTGGGGTCAACGTGGTTCGCGCAGCGAACCCAAGGTTGACACGCCGGCCGCATGCTCGGTGCGTAGGAGCGAATCAGTCAGCCTTCTGCATCGTCTTGATGCATTTGGCACAGACGTACACGCGCTGCTCCCGGCCGTTCACCGACAGACGCATGCGCTGCACATTTGGATTCCAGCGGCGCTTGGTATGGCGCATGGAGTGGCTGACGTTGTGTCCAAACTGTGGCCCCTTGCCGCAGACTTCACACTTAGCCATCGGACGATCTCCCTCGTGAATGCTCTGAGTCAGACAAGTTATGACCGAGCCACACGGGGGCCCGGCCACAGTAACGTCTATCATACCACATGGCTGCGCTGATTGCAAAAGCGCTGCTCTGTGTTTTTGCACCGGCAGCGGTTTGTCAGGAGGAGTCCGCATCCTCAGATGCGGCACACCCCCACACGGTTACCCAAGGACGCGCCTCTTTTCGCAGGCGGGCAGAAAGGAGACGGCATGACGGACGACAAGAAGCAAGGTCGAATCGAGATTTCCCCCCAGGCCATCGCGACCATTGCGGGCGATGCCGTGTTACGCTGTTATGGGGTGGTCGGCATGGCCAGCAAGAACCTGCTCGACGGAATCGCCGATCGCTTCCAGCCGGAACGCTGGGGCCGCGGCGTTGATGTACAGGTGCGCGACGGGCAAATCGTCGTGGACCTGTATGTCGTCGTGCAGTATGGCACGCGCATCTCCGAAGTGGCGCACGGGGTCAAGCACGGCGTCAAGTATGCACTGGAGCAGGCCCTCGGCATCCCGGTGGCCGAAGTGAACGTGCATGTCCAGGGCTTGCGCATGTTGAGCGATAATGCATAGCACCCCGCCACTCTGGATCGGGAGGACCGTAGCGTAGCCCCTCGCGGGCGTGCGGACGGGCACAAGGCCCTACACTACGCATCATGACCTCGTGGCGGGATAGTAGCCACGATACTTTCAGCCGAGGAGTAGTACGTTGACGGCAACAGACATCCCCGGGGCGAGCAACCAGCCTCCACGGGAGACAGCCCACCCTGGCCCGGCACAGGCCGCGGAACCCATCCTGACGATTGACGGGGTACGCTGGCGCGACCTGCTGAATGCTGGCCTGACCTGGCTGGAGCGCCACCACGAGATTGTCAACGCACTGAATGTGTTTCCCGTGCCGGATGGCGACACCGGCACGAACATGCTCCTGACAATGAAGTCAGCGTGCCGCGAAATCACCGATGAACAGGTGCGCGCGGTCGGCACGGTCGCGAAGGCCGCGGCGCATGGTGCCCTGATGGGCGCGCGCGGCAACTCCGGCGTCATCCTCTCGCAGATCCTGCGCGGCATCTCGCGCAGCCTGGATGACCAGACCTTGCTCAGCGGCCGCACCTTTGCGGAAGCGCTGGCCGAGGGCAGCCGCATCGCCTATCGCGGCGTCAACCGCCCCGTCGAAGGCACCATCCTGACGGTCGTGCGCGAGGCCGCGGCCGCGGCGGAAAGCGCTGCGCAACTGGAGGACGACCTGCGCTTCGTCCTGGCGCGCACGGTGCGCGCCGCCGATGAAGCCGTCGCCAACACGCCCAAACTGCTGCCCGTGCTCGCCCAGGCAGGCAAGGTGGACAGCGGCGGCAAGGGCCTCTTCTTCATCCTGGAAGGCATCCAACGCGGGCTGCTGGGCGAAGTGGCGGAGGCCCCCCAGGCTGCCGCAGAGGCTGCCGGCGCAGAAGGGACACGTACCAGGGCAGCCGCGGCCCCACGGCCGGCGAAGGGCCAGCGCGAGCTACCCAAGCTGGTCTACGGATTCGATGTGCAGTTCCTCGTCGAGGGCAAAGGCCCGCTCGATGTCGCCGCAATTCGCGAGCACATCACCGCCATGGGCGATTGCCCCCTCGTCGAAGGGGACGAGCATCTCGTCAAGGTCCACGTCCACGTGCCCGACCCCGGCATGGCACTCACGTACGCGGTCAGCCTCGGCTTCGTGACCGACGTCGTAGTCGAGAACATGGACGATATGTCCATTCCGGAAATGCCGGCGGGCTACGACCCGCTGCCCCCGCGCTTCGAGACAGCCCTGGACACCCTTCAGGTTGAGCCATCACCGGCTGTCGCAGCGGAGGAGACCTTCACCAGCCCCATCGAAGGTCCGGGAATCGTTGTCGTCGCGCCCGGCGACGGACTGGCTGATGTCTTCCGCAGCATGGGCGCGCACGTGGTGATCTCCGGCGGGCAGACGATGAATCCGAGCACGCAAGACCTGCTGGAAGGCGTGCGCAAGCTGCCGGTGGCGGAGGTCATTATCCTGCCGAACAACGGCAACATCGTGATGGCCGCCGGGCAGGCCCAAGCGCTCGCGGCCCAGGAGGGCAAGAACGTCGTCGTCGTGCCCAGCAAGAGCGTGCCACAGGGCATCAGCGCACTGCTGTCGCTCAACCCGCACGCCAGCCTCGACACCAACGTGCGCGCCATGCAGGCCGCGCTCAAGAGCGTCGAGACCGGCGAGGTGACGGTGGCCGTGCAGGACGCCGCCTTCGACGGCATCCAGGTGCATGCGGGAGACGTCATCGGCCTGCTGAACGATACGCTGACCACCACCGGCCCAGATGCCGCCAGCGTTGCCGCGACCCTGCTCGAACAAATGCACGCGGCCGACCTGGAGGTTATCACGCTCTACTACGGCGCGCCCGTGACCGAGGGCGATGCGCTGGCGTTACAGGCAGTCCTGCGCGACCG
>JAKPQT010000206.1 GCA_029555885.1 Chloroflexota bacterium
GTCATATCGCTGCTGGCCTAGGGCCTCAACCCGCGCCTGCTTGCCGGGTTCGTGACCATACCGGAAGGGGAGACGCTGCGTTCGCTCGGCGGCATGATCCTGGGCGTGCGACGGTCGGTCTGGGCAGGTCTGGTCCTTTCCGGCGTGCTGGGCGCGGCGCTCGGGGTGTTTCGCGAGCGCCTCTTCGGCCAGATGCGCGGCTGGCAAAGCGCAATCACCGAGATTGTCAGCCTGGACTGGCTGTACCAGAGCACGGTCGCGGGTCTCGCCGTCGTGGGCAACGCGCTGCGTTATTTCGCTGTTCTCGGCGAGGGGGAAGGCTACCTGGGCTGGCTGGCCCTCGCTGCTCTGATCCTGTGGGTGCTGTTAAGGGGATAATGTCTCTCGACGATCTGTTTCGCCAACTGAGCATCCTGATTGGGCTGCCATCCGTCTACGTGGCCGGCGCGGCTGCGGCCGTTGTGGTCGTGGCGCGCGACTGGCGCGCCGTGTTGTATGGCTACGCGCTCGTATCGGTCATGCTGGCGCTCCTCCTCTCGCAGGTCATCCCTGCGGAGTGGGCGTTGCAACAGGCCATCATCGGCGGCCTGGTCGCGGTGATGCTCTATCTCTCCGCCGGCCAGTTGCGGGGCAATCGCAGCCGCTATCAATCCGCCGAGCTCCGCTGGCCGCAGATGGCTTCGCTCACCAGCTTTCGGCTGCTGGCTGTCGCGCTCATCAGCGGCATCTTCATCGTAGCGCGCGACAACATCAAGCTCCCGCTCATCGAGCCGGTGCTGCGTGACGCGTTCCTGTGGCTTGTGCTGATCGGGCTGCTGGGGCTGGCGCTCCACGAAGAGCCCTTGCACGCCGGCCTGAGCCTGCTTATCGTCTTGGGCGGCAGCGAGTTGTTCCTGTTCACGCTGACGCAGCAGCGCGTACTCGTCGGTATCATGCAGGGCGGACAGCTCCTGTTGGGGCTGGCCGTGGCCTATCTGGTGTTGGCACGCGGCCTGGCGGTCTTCCAGCCGGAACTGCCGCCCGCGGGGCCGGGCGGAGGTCGAGCATGATTCCGGGGCCCTGGCTCCTGCTGGGCGTGCTGCTGGTCGGCGCAGTCATCGTCTATCTGCTGCGCCGGCTGGAGCCGGTGGCCTCCTTGCTGGCCGCGGCTATCTCAGTCGTGCTCGGCCTGGCCCTGTGGCGCTTCCCTCTCACATCGCCCATCAGGGTGATGGGCCGCGCGGTCCGGCTCGGCCAGGAAGTAGTCCTGGATGACCTCTCCCTGCAGATTACGCCCTCGGTGCGCGCACTGCTGATCTTCCTTCTGTTCGCCGGCGCGGTCACCTTCGTGCTCGCCTGGCGCACCTATCAGGGCCGGACGTTCTATCCCTTTGGCCTCGTTCTGCTCGCCCTGTGGGGCGCCATCGCCATGTTGCAGCCCCTGACCTTTGCACCTGCCGTGGTGGTGCTGGCCTCGATCCTGGCTGTATTCCTGATTCAGGCGGGCCGCGCGGGTGAGACGCAGGGGGCCTGGCGGCAGTTGATGTTCCCCGCGCTGGCCGTACCGTTCTTTATCGTTGCGGCCTGGTACATGGATCAGGCGCCGCTCAATCCCGACGATGCCACCCCCTACCGCATCGCGAGCTGGCTCCTGGTCGCAGGCTTCGTGCTGCTGCTGCAACCCGCCCCGCTCCATGTGGCCCTGCCCGCAGTGGCGGGGCAATCGCCGCTCGTCGTGGCTGCATTCCTGTGGATCGGCGGCCAGACCGTGACCCTGTTCCTGCTCCAGCGCTTCCTGGTGACGTATCCGTGGCTCAGCGCCTCGGTGGATAGCGCGCGCTGGTTGTTCTGGCTCGGGATGCTGACCGCGGCGCTGGGCGGCGCGCTGGCGGCCGTCCAGAACCGGCTGGGACGGCTGACCGGCTATGCCGCGCTCTATGACTACGGCATCCTCATCGTTGCGCTCGGCCTACGCGGGACCGCGGGCCTGCCCACAACCATCTGGCTCCTGCTGACCCGCACCCTCTCGCTCCTGACGCTGACGACCGGCGCGGCCACCCTCCGCCATCGCATGACCAGCGACCGGCTGGATAGCCTGGCCGGAGCCGTGTCGCGGCTGCCGGTTGCCGTCATCGCGCTCATCATCGGCGGCTTCGGGCTGGCGGGCCTCCCGCTGACCGCGCAATTCGCCTCGCGCTGGGCGCTGCTCCAGCTCGTGAGCGAGACCGACCTGCGCTGGTCACTCCTGCTGCTGTTCGGCGCGCTCGGCGTGCTGGTGGGCACGGTGCGCGCAGCTCGCGCCTGCTTCGGAGACCTGAAGGCCTCCCCTGTCGAGCGCGAATCCCTGTCGCTGGTCGTGCTGACGACAGGGCTCGTCGTCTTGAGCGTTCTGCTCGGCCTGTTTCCGCAACTTCTGACGGGTCCGGTCGCCTCGGTCATCCTGCCGCTCTCCGTTCTGGAACCGTAAATGCGTTTCTGATAGGTTTTGACAGGGTTCTCCATCTATAGTCAGAAGGTTGTCTGAGCCAGGAGGCAAGGAGTCCGTCCTTGACCGGCGGCTCACTTTTTTCGCGGCTAAGAGATATGTGAGACATGCCACAAACATCCCGTATCAGCGGATTCTATAACCTGACCCCGGCCGCGCGCCGCGCAATCGTCGCAGATTGGGCCGACCTGACGCCGGAGCAGGCGGCCAGCTTCGAGACGCTACTCGCGTCATCCGGCGGGCTGTCGCTGGAGCAGGCCGACAAGATGATGGAGAACGTAGTGGGCACGTACGCGCTGCCGCTGGGCATCGCCACCAACTTCGTGGTCAATGGCCGCGATGTGCTCGTGCCGATGGTCATCGAGGAACCGTCGGTGGTCGCGGGCGCGAGCTTCGCGGCGAAGCTGGCCCGCGCGGGCGGCGGCTTCCACGCTGAGACCACCGAGCCGCTGATGATCGGCCAGATGCAGGTACTGGAGGTTGCGGACCTGCCGGAAGCTGCGGCGCAGGTGCGCCGCCAGAAGAAACGGCTGCTCGATCTTGCCAATAGTACCGACCCGGTCGTGGTCAGCCTCCACGGGGGCGCGCGCGATATCGAGGTCCGCGCCATCCCGGACAGCACGATCGGCCCGATGCTCGTCGTCCATCTGATCTACGACTGCCGCGACGCGATGGGCGCAAATATGGTCAACACGGCGTGCGAGGCGCTCGCGCCGCTCGTCGAAGAGATGACCGGCGGCCGCGTCAACCTGCGCATCCTGTCGAACCTCGCAGACCGGCGGCTGGCGCGGGCACGCTGCGTCGTCCCGGCCCAGGAACTGGAGACCGAGGGGCTGCCCGGCGAGGTGGTCGCGCAGCGCATCGTCGAAGCGTATGCCCTCGCGGCGGTCGATCCCTACCGCGCGGCCACGCACAACAAAGGCATTATGAACGGAGTGGATGCCGTCGTCATGGCGACCGGCAACGACTGGCGCGCCATCGAGGCCGGCGCGCACGCCTACGCGGCGCGCGATGGCCTGTACCGGTCGCTGTCGACCTGGAGCTACACGCCGGGTGATCCGACGACGGGTGCCCGCCCCGCACTCGTCGGGAACCTCGAGATGCCGCTCGCCGTCGGCACCGTGGGCGGGGCCACGCGCGTGCATCCGCTGGCGCGGTTCGCACTACAGGTGATGCAGGTCAAGAACGCGCGTGAGCTGGCCGAGATTATCGTCTCGGTGGGCCTGGCGCAGAACTTGGCCGCCATCCGCGCGCTGGCAACCGAGGGCATCCAGCGCGGGCACATGGCGCTGCACGCGCGGCAGATTGCGATTGCCGCCGGCGCACGGCCCGATGAGGTGGACCGCGTGGCCGCGATGCTGGTCACTGAAAAGCAGGTGCGCGCAGACCGTGCCCGTGAGATTCTGGCCGCTCTACGGGAGAATCCTGCGGCAAAGATTTGACAAAACATATTCAAACATTGTATAGATAGTGATGTGCCTTACAGTGTGGCTGCGCACGCAGGTTTAAGATGTCCGTGTGCAGCCCGGTGAAATTGCGTGATTGAGGAGTGAAACTCCATGTTGAAACCTGTTCAAGATGTCGGAATCGTCGGTTACGGGGCCTATGTCCCACGCTACCGCCTGCCCGCGACCGAAGTCGCGCGGGTCTGGACGGATGGCTCCGGCGGTCTGCCGATTAAAGAGAAAGCCGTTGCCGGGCTGGATGAAGACACGCTCTCGATGTCCATCGAGGCTGCGCGCAACGCGCTGGCGCGGGCCCGGATCGACCCGCAGGAGCTGCGCGCCGTGTGGGTGGGCAGCGAGTCGCATCCATACGCCGTGAAGCCCACCTCCACCGTCGTGGCGGAAGCCATCGGCGCAGCGGCCAACATCCAGGCCGCAGACCTGGAGTTTGCGTGCAAGGCGGGCAGCGAGGCCATCGTCGCGGGCATGGGCATCGTCGGCTCCGGCATGGGGCGCTATGTCCTGGCGATCGGCATGGACACCGCGCAGGGCCGGCCCGGCGACGCACTGGAGTACACCGCCGCGTCGGGGGGGGCCGCGTTCATTGTCGGCCCGGCGGAAGAGAGCCTGGCCGTCTACGAGGGTACGCTCTCCCACGTCAGCGACACGCCGGACTTCTGGCGCCGGGCCTATGCGCACTATCCGAGCCACGGCCATCGCTTCACGGGCGAGCCGGCCTACTTCGAGCACGTCGTGACCGCGGGCAAGCGCCTGCTGGAGGAGATGGGCACGCGGCCCTCCGACTACAAGTACGCCGTCCTGCACCAGCCGAACACCAAGTTTCCGCAGCGCGCGGCGCAGATGCTCGGCTTCACCGCGGAGCAAATCAAGACCGGCCTGCTGGTGCCCGTCATCGGCAATACGTACGCCGGGTCATCTCTCATCGGCCTGACCGCGATCCTGGACGAGGCGGCACCGGGCGACCGCATCTTCATGGTGTCGTTCGGTTCGGGCGCCGGCTCGGATGCCTTCTCGATTCGCGTCACCGAGCGCATCGCAGAAGCGCGCGACCGTGCCCCGCGCACCCAGGATTACATCGCGCGGCGCAAGGTCATCGACTACGCGACCTACGTCCGCTACCGCCACAAGCTGCAGATGAACTGAGGGTCTGGACATGAGAGATGTGGCCATTATCGGCATCGGGCAGACGCCCGTGGAAGAACATTGGGGCCGGTCGCTGCGTCACCTGGCCCACGACGCGATCATGCCTGCCCTCGCAGACGCGGGCATCGAGACGGCGGACGCCCTCTATGTGGGCAACATGCTGTCGGGCGAGCTGGGGGGACAGGAGCACCTGGGCGCGTTGATTGCGGATTTCGTCGGCCTGCGCGGCATCGAAGCCATGAAGGTCGAGGCCGCGTGCGGCTCCGGCGCGGCGGCGCTGCGCGTCGGCCTGATGGCCGTGGCCAGCGGCATCCACGATGTCGTGCTCGTGTGCGGCGTTGAGAAGATGACCGACGCGGTCGGGCACGAGGTCACATCGGGCCTGGCCACCGCCGCGGACCAGGAGTACGAGGTCAGCCAGGGCATCAGCTTTGTGGGCCTCAACGCGCTGCTCATGCGCCGCTACATGCACGAATTCAACGTCAAGCACGAGCAGTTTGCCGGCTTCGCGCTCAATGCGCATCGGAACGGGGCCAACAACCCAAATGCGATGTTCCGCTCGCCCATCAGCCAGTCGACCTACCTGAAGGCGGGCATGATTGCGGACCCGATCAACCTGATGGATTCCAGCCCGGTGTGCGACGGTGCGGCGTGCGTGGTCCTGGCCGCGGCGGATTTCCACCGCTCGCGGGCGAAGGCGCACATCCTGGCATCGGCCGTCGCAACCGACAGCCTCGCGATTCACGACCGCCGCGACCCGCTCGCGCTCGATGCCGTGGCGCTGTCCACGCAGAAGGCGCTGGCCCAGGCGCGGCTGACCACTGCGGACATCCAGGTGTTCGAAGCGCATGATGCGTTCAGCATCATGGCCGCGCTGTCGCTGGAGGCTGCGGGCTTTGCGCCGCGCGGGGCGGGCGTCTGCCTTGCCACGGATGAAGAAATCGGGATTCATGGCCGGATTCCCATCAGCACGATGGGCGGGCTGAAGTCGCGCGGGCATCCGGTCGGCGCGACAGGCATCTACCAGATCGTCGAGGTAGTGCAGCAGTTGACCGGCCAGGCCGGCGCGAACCAGGTGCCGGGCGCGCAGATCGGCATGGCCCAGAACATCGGCGGCAGCGGCGCGACCGTGCTCACGCACATTTTGGCCGCGGCGTAACCTGTCAAAACCTATCAGCGAGACGCCAGGTTGTGTCAACAGCCGCAATCTGGTAGGTTTTGATGGAGGTATCTGCGTATAATCGGCGCAGTTTGAACCTGTATCGACTGGTAATCTACTTCCGGAGGAACAATCATATGTCAATTCCGCGCAATTGGCGGACCCGCCAACAGCGTTACAGCCTGAAGGCCGAAATCTGCAATACGTGCCACAAGCACATCTTCCCCCCGCGCGATGTCTGCCCGCACTGCGCGGCTGAAAAGCAGAGCTGGACCAACCTGAGCGGGCAGGGCGAAGTGTACTCGTTCACGACCATGTACAATGCGCCCGCGGGCTTCGAAGAATTCGCACCTTACACGATGGCGCTCGTGAAGCTGAGCGAAGGCCCGATGGTCACTGCGCAACTGACCGATGTGGATGTCGAGGAAGTCAGGATCGGCATGCCCGTCGAGATGGTGACGCGCAAGCTGACCCAGGAAGGCGACGAGGGGCAGATCGTGTACGGCTACAAATTCCGTCCGCTGCTGCGCGAGGCGGCCTGAACCTGCTCACCGGACTGACCTGATAATGAGGCAGAGCGTCAGATGCTCTGCCTTTTGATTTAACCCCTTCCGGGTATTGCGCGTGACCGGCTTTTCGTGTATGATGCGCGTGTATGAACGCCCCCTCACGACTGCTCATACAGTTCTGCCTGGCCGCGCTCCTGTTCCTGGTGTCCGCCGACACGGGCTGGGCAGCGCCGCCGACGCCTGTCATCACGACGCCGACCCCCGAGCCGACCGCCACCCCGCGTCCCTTGACTTTCCAGGAGGCTATGCTGACGCCGGAGGCTGACCGCCAGCAGCATTTCATCCTCCTGCCGTTCGTGGTCGGCGGTGCAGCCGGTCCGGCCCGGGACCCCGATGCGCCCGCAGACGCCTTCAACTATACCGTGCAGCCCGGCGACACGCTCTGGTCGCTGGCCCTGGATTTCGGCCGCGACCTGGACACCATGTCCTGCGCGACGACGCCCACTGGCTCCGACGCCGAGACTCTCACGCCGGGGCAGACCATCGTCGTCCCTGCACTCAACGACCTGTGCTACACGGTGACCCCCAGCGACACGCTGGCCGGCATTGCTGCGCGCCACGGCCTGACCGTAGACGACATTGTCCGCGTGCCGTGGAATGGGTTCGCCGCCCCGCCGTACCGCGTGGTCGCGCGGCAGCGCGTGCTGCTGCCCGGCGCACGCCCCAGCGGCGAGTTCCGCCCGGAGCCGCGCACGGTCAGCATCCCGGGCGACGCGTTCGCAGGGACGGATTACGAGGATTGGCCCTACGGCGACGGCCACTTCATCTGGCCGGTCAAGGGCTGGATTTCGCAGGGCGCGCGGATAGGCCACGTCGCAATCGACATTGCAGTACCGAGCGGGACGCCGGTCAAGGCAGCAGACCGCGGCACGGTGGTCTATGCGGGCTGGAACCCGACGGGTTACGGCTTCCGCGTGGTCATCGATCACGGCATCGACTACGTGACGCTGTATGCGCACCTCAGCGACATCTACGTCGAGCAGGGGCAGGTCGTGGCGAAGGGCCAGGTCATCGGCGCAAGCGGCGCGAACGGCAACGTCACCGGCCCGCACCTGCACTTCGAGCTGCGCGACTTCGGCCGGCTGGTCAACCCGCTGCCGCTGTTACATTAAGAACCTCTCCAAAGTACCAATTATCCCCTTACGGAAGATGGAGGCGGGTTTTAGCCGGTTCGGCGCTGTCTGCCCACAGCCGGCCTGACCGACTGAAGTCTCGACTCCGGCTATATTTGAATGCCTGGCAAGCAGACATACCGCCTTGACCTTCACGCAATTACGTGATACACTCTTTTGCGTGAGGTGGCCATGCAAACACAGAACGTGACCCTGTCTATTCCCAAGTCCATACTGCTGAAAGCCAAACGACTAGCCCTGGAACGCGGCACGTCCCTTTCGGGGCTGCTGACTCAAACATTGCAGGAGATCGTGGAATCCGAGGATGCCTATGAGCGGGCCCGGACCCGTCATGGGGCCATCCTTGACCACCCCGTGAAATTGGGGACGGAAGGAAAGGCAACCTGGACGCGAGAGGAACTGCATGAACGCTGAGCCTCGTCGCCAGTTTGTTGACACCAACATCCTGGTCTATGCCCACGATGGCTCCGGCGGCCGGAAGTATGATATCGCGGCAGATTTGCTACGGCGCTTGTGGGCCGACCGGCAAGGCTGCTTGAGCACACAGGTGCTCCAGGAATTCTATGTGACCATCACCCGCAAAGTGCCGCATCCTCTCGCGTCGCCAGCGGCAAGCGACATCATCGCTCAATTGGCCGTGTGGCACGTACATCGGCCGGACACACAAGACATCTTGAGCGCCATCAGCCTGCAAGCGCGTTACGGAATTGCCTTCTGGGATGCGATGATTATCCAGAGCGCATCGAGGCTCGGTTGTGAAGTCGTTTGGTCCGAAGATTTGAGCGAAGGCCAGCACTACGGGGATGTATTAGTGCGCAACCCATTCAGCTTGCTCATCGAATGATGAGTGTGCGCAGATTGGTCTGCCGTTCAAGGCGGCTTTCCGGCATAGTACGATGACCCTGGCTGCTGGCGGACGACACCGTATCTACCGGTAGCCAAGCCATGCCAGTAAGGGATCGGAGTGCCAGTCTGAGTCTACTCAACCGGCTCCCAGCGCCAGCTGTCGTCTGCGGCGACGATACGTCCTACGCCCATCGGCGGCAGGTGCGGCGCAAAGACCAGCATCCCCTCGTCTGCCGCGCGGGCGAACAGCGCACGCCGCGTGGCGACGGTCTGCGCTGCCGCAAAGTCGAAGTCGGTGTGCCACTCCGGGTGCTCGACGTGGATCGGGTGGTGGACGACATCCCCGATGCACAGCAGTTGCTCGCCCTCCGATGCCAGCAGCAGTGCCAGATGGCCGGCGGTGTGACCCGGCGCAGCAATCGCCCGGATGCCCGGCACAATCTCTGTCCCCTCGTCCGCGAGCGATAGCCGGCCCGCCACTGCCAGCAGGTTATCGCGGCTGCGCTCGCCGCCGACATCCTGGAGCGCCTGCCGGTTCGCCTCCGCAGTGGCCCAATCCCACTCGGTGCGTCCCACCACGAAGCGCGCATGAGGGAACGCCAGGCTCCCGTCAGCCCGGGTGTTGCCCCATACATGATCCCAGTGCCAGTGCGTCAGGATCACTGTGTCGATGTTCTCCGGTGCAATGCCCTCGGCCTGCAGCCGCGCGTGCAGCCGGCCGAGCGCCGGATCGTCGCTCGGCCCTGCGCCGGTATCGACCAGGATGAGCTGCGTGCCGGTGTCCACGAGCAGGCAGACCAACGCCAGCGTTACCTGTCCCGTCACCCCATGTCTCCGGCATTCGTGCTCTCGTTCGTCCGCCGGTGCGTTGGCAAAGAAGGACGCAACCTCCCCGCCGAGCCCGACGCTATCCTGCAGCGAAATGCAGTTCAGTGCACCGACTGTAAAGTGGAAGTTTTCGTTATCCATATCTGATTGTTCCTTGCGCAGCTTTCGGATATGGCGATACCGCTACATTGTTCCAGGTGAAGTGACACGGTGAGTATATCACAGGTAGCAGTAGTGAGTCCCTGGACGCATCCCGAGGGCAATTGACACTGCCATCGCAGCAGATTCGCTCCGGCGTGCCATTTTCCAGCAGTTATTGTATAATGAAGGGCCTGACACACAAGATGTGATCCCATGTTGGCCTGAATTGAGGAGGGCGATGCAAATACGCGTCTTGTCATTGAACACCTGGGGTGTTCCTGTTATCTCACGCGACCGGGCGGCGCGGATGCGCGCGATCGGCCGCGCACTGGGGAAAATCGACGCCGATGTGGTCGGGCTGCAGGAGGTTTTCTACGCCAAAGATCGCCGGCTGCTGGTCGAAGCCGCATGGCAGGCCGGCCTGGTCTACAGCCACTATTTCCACTCGGGCGTGATGGGCAGCGGGCTGCTGACCCTGTCGCGCTATCCGATTGTGGAAACCGACTTCCTGCGGTTCAAGCTCAACGGTCGACCTCAAGACCTCGTGCGCGTAGATTACTACGCCGGTAAAGGTGTCGGCCGCGTGCGCGTGAGGACCCCGGGCGGCTCTCTGGACGTCTATAACGTGCACCTCATTGCACCTTACCTCGAATGGGGACCGGACCGGTTTGCCGCTCACCGGGTCGCTCAGGCTCTCGAAGTGGGCCGCTATATATCCAAGGAGTCGGAGGCGACCCCCGCGGTCCTGGTCGGCGACCTCAACTGCTACCCCGACGACGCGACGTATCGGGCGCTGCTGGCTGCGGGGGGCCTGTCCGAAGCAGGCGGTGACGCAGATCCCCTGGCTGCGCAGTTTGACCCTTCAGAGCGCAACGGTTATGCCACGATCCATCCGCCGCACCTCTACGACTATATCCTATTGCGTTCGGGTCCGAAGCAACACCTGACAGCCCTGTGCACGCGCTTCGTCATGGGCGGCGTGCCAGAGCCGAATCCCGACGGCCTGAAAGGCTACTCCGATCATTACGGCATCCTGGCGGAGTTCGAGCTGGCGCGTGCGGCTCAACCCTTGCGAGTCGGGCTCACACCCCGCGTGCCGCTGCGAACCCTGGTGGAAACGCCGTTTCATCACGGCATCCATGGCTATCGGAAGCACAGGCGCAAGGCCAGGCTCGTCGCCGCGGCAGCAAGCCTGGGTTCTGCTGCACTGGTAGGTGGCGGGCAGGCAATCCATCTGGGACCGGGTGGGACGCTGCTCATCGCTCTATTGTTGGCCGGCCTCCTCGTTACCGGCGGCCTGAATCTTTCCACGGCCGCGCGGCTCACGTCAGAGGCGCGCACGCTGACCGATATGCTGGCTGAAGAACGAATCTAATGCCGGGGGCGGCCACAAGAGTCGCCCCTATAACACCGCTTCCTCCGCCATCGCCAGCACGTTCTCCGGCGGGACGTTGGGCAGCAGCGCCTCGTGGCTCGGGCTCACGATCAGCGACGGCCCCAGCAGCGCCTTCACCCGGCGCACGTCCGCGCGGATGTCGTCCGGCGTGCCGTTGACGAGCAGGTCCTGCGTGTCGATGCCTCCCAGGAACGCAATCCGTCCCTTATAGTCCCGCGCCAGCGTCTCCGCGTCCATGTTGCGCGCCCGCGCCTGCAGCGGGTGCAGGCAATCCACGCCCGCATCGATCAGCCGGTCGATGACCCGGA
>JAKPQT010000258.1 GCA_029555885.1 Chloroflexota bacterium
TGCAGCGCCTGGCGGATGCGCTCGGTCAGTTCGGGATAGGTGCGGCGATCCGGCACCACGCGGGCGCGGAACAACCGGTCTTCGAACTCGTCCTTGAGCGCGTCCTTCACGCTCTGGGTCACGATGAAATCGTGCGCCTGAGCCCACACGATCGCCCAGGCGATACGGATGCGCAGCTCGTCGCGCAGCAGGTACCCGTTGACGCGCGCTTTCACGCACGCGCGCAGCGTGTCCATGTTCAGTTTCCGGTCGAGCACGAGCGTCATGACGTTGGGGATCGTGTCCTCGATGTGCTTGACCAGCTCCGCCAGCTCGTCCGGTGTATCGGCGGCCAGCGCGTCCAGCAGCACGACATCCGGCCATTCCGTGTCCGGCACCCGGCGCACGTACTCGACCACGGACTGCATGGTCTCGGCCAGATGCACCACGCGCGTGCGCCGGTCCCAGGCCAGATAGCTGTTGATCGCCTGCCGGGCGTAATAGTCCGTGTCCAGCACCAGCACTTTGAGGTTGGTTCTTCCGATCATCTCACCCTCCTGCATCGGGCTAACTGGCCGGGCCAATCTCGAACACCAGCGGCTTGTAAGGCACGTTGTCCAGCGCGAGGCGCAGCGCCTCGTCGCTGTCGAACGGCACGCCGGGCAGTTGCCGCGCATCGATCCACAGCGTCAGCGGTCGATCCAACGGGAAGGGGTCGAGCGTCATGCCGCGCGGCCCATTGCCCGCAATCCGCAGCAGTACGCGCTCGCCGCCGCCGACCGGCACATCTTCGAGCGTTTGCTCGTGGACGGGGCGCATGCAGACCACCAGCGACAGATAATCCCACACCTGCAGCAGGCGCAGGTTGCACAGCAGGGCCTGTTCCTCGACCGCCAGGGCGTAGCGCGGATGGCTGGACAGGGCGGCGATCGTCTGTTTCTCCCACGCCCGGCGCTCCTCGAGAAACGCATGAATCCGGCTGCGGGCTGGCGGCGGATCGGCCAGGAAGCGCAGCCGCTTTTCGTAGAGGTCCGAGCAGTGCAGGCTGGTGAGCAGGCCCGCATAGCGGTTCTGGACGAAGACGGCCTGTATGCTGTCGGTCCAGATGCCGAAGTGATCGTCCATGTCCATCTCGGTGAAGGTGCGCGGCT
>JAKPQT010000099.1 GCA_029555885.1 Chloroflexota bacterium
CAGACATCTATGTGTTATGCTTGTTGTTGGTTGTAACTTTAATTGCAGTCTTTTTGCGCGTGTTGTAACAACGTATGGTGCCTCACTTTCGAGGTAGACCGTGCAGGGTAAACTGAGGACACTTCGGGTCGGGGTTAGGCAGGGCTGGCAGTGCCTAACTTCGGCCCTGTTTTATTCCTGCCTGATGTCCGGCCCGCCGGTTTTTGCGCGCGCGCAGACTCAGTGCTATACTTGCAGTGTTGTTTGCCCCCATAGCTCAGTGGATAGAGCGCTAGCCTCCGGAGCTAGAAGCGCAGGTTCGAGTCCTGCTGGGGGTACTGATGCAGGCGGCCCGATTGATCATCGGGCCGCTTTGCATTTCCGGAACCACATTACTCCGCCTGAGGCGGCGCATACCTCTCATATTGCAGCCAGCCGGGCAGCCGCCGATAACCCAGCTTCTCGTTAAGGTGCAGAATGGCCGGGTTGAGCGTGTCGTTTTGCGTGCGTGTTTCGGTGTAGCCGCGAGCCTGCAGCGCCTTCAGCGAGGTGACCTTGAGCGCCAGCGCGATGCCCTTGCCGCGATGGTCGCGCAGCACACCGGTCATGTTGGTCTGGGCCGGACCATCCTTCGGTAGGTCGATCTCGCTCAGCCCGACCAGCTCGTCCCCGTGCTTCGCCAGGAAGATGAAGGCGGGGTCGCTTGTGGGGCTCGCCAGGTGCTTCAGCCACAGGTCGTAGGGTTCTTCTATCACCGCGTCCCCGGGGAAGGGGACATCCAGCAGCGTCACCCGGAAGAGATCGTACAGTGCTCGTTCCGCGTCGGGCCGCAGCGCGCGCTCCTCGGCAAAGGTCGTCAGGGTGTACCCTTTGGCCTCCACCCGCGCGATGACATCCGCGTATTGCTCCGGAGCGAACGCTGTGAGGTCCAGCGCCTGCTCGAAGCGCACGCCGTACTGCCGGTAGCCTCCCGCCTCGAGGAAGCGAATTGCGTCGGCATGATCCTCGCGGCAATCGGTCCACAGCCGCTGCGCGCCCTGCTGCCAGGCGTAGGGCTCCAGCCGCGCGAACAGCGCCCGCCCGATGCCGCGTCCGCGCCACGTCGGGTCAACGACGGCATAGATCGAGTACACGCCCATGCTGTTCTGCATCCAGAAGGGGAACATGCACGAACCCTGCCCCACGACCGCGCCGCCGGTCGTTTCGACGACGAACCGGAGCCGCGGGTTGTCCGCAGGATAGCTCTTCTCCCAGAATTCTTCCTGCTCGACGGTCGTCGGCGTGTCCGGGAAGGAACGGTTCCAGATGGACACCAGGGCAGGAATGTCGCCAGGTTGGAAGTTGCGCAGCAGGAAGTTGGGTTGGTCTGTCATTCTACTCTCTTTGGTCCAAGAGACCCGCTTTCGTGCCAGGGGCGTTTCGCCCCGAAACGCCCCTGGCCTCAGAAAGCGGGTCTCTGTGCGCGCCTGCAGAAAGCGGGGCTCTCGTGGCGCGGCTACTCCATCGGGTAGCGCAGCCCCCACTGGCCGCGCACCGTGTCGAGCGTCTCCATGATGGCCAGCGTCTCGTCCAGCGGCATGACATCGCTCTCCAGCTTGCCCGCGGCCAGGCAGGCCATCGCCTCTGCCGCTTCGTAGTTGTAGCCGTTGCCCTGCATGGGCAGCGTCAGCGTCTCCGGATCGTGCCCTGCTCGCTGGAGCGTCAGCTTCTCGCTGTGCCACCAGGGGCTGTGGATGTGGATGCGGCCCGCCGTGCCGTAGATGGCAGCCTCCTGGAAGGTGCTCGTGCGCACCGCGCACGAGAGCAGCGCCAGCTTGCCGCCCTCGTAGCCGTAGACCATCGCGGCCTGCTCGTCCACACCGGTCTCGCCCAGGTGAGCCGCCGACACGATGCGCTCCGGCGTGCCCAGGATCATCGAGGCGAGGCTGTTGACGTAGATGCCGACGTCGAGCAGGCCGCCGCCGCCCAGCTCCGGGTTGAACAGGCGGCTGGCCGGGTTGAGCTCCGCGCGGAAACCGAAGTCCGCTTCCACCATGCGCACCTCACCGATCGCACCCTCTGCAATCAGCTCGCGCACCTTGACGATGTTCGGCAGGAAGCGCGACCACATGGCCTCCATGAGGAACAGCCGCTTTGCGCGCGCAGTCTCGATCATTTCGCGCGTCTCCGCCGCGTTGATGGCGAAGGGCTTCTCGCAGACGACCGCTTTGCCGGCGTTCAGGCACAGGAGCGTGCCTATGCGGTGCAGGTTGTGCGGCGTG
>JAKPQT010000287.1 GCA_029555885.1 Chloroflexota bacterium
CCGCTCGCGCCGGGCAACCAGATTCTCGGGATCGATTGCCTCACTTATCTCGGTTCGGGCGGCGATGTCGGCATCTCCGGCGTCTGGGAGAACCAGAATGCCATCAACTGGGGCGCGTATGATACGTGCATCAACGCGGCCGCACAGCGCACCGTCACCTTGACGGATGGCCGGACCGTCGCCCAGCCCGTCATCCTCACGATTCCCAGCTCCTTCTCCGACACGGGCAGCCGCTGGTATCGGACGGGCGGCCACGGCGCGCCGGGCACGGCGGACAATCCTTACATGCGCCTGCACCTGCCCCCCTGGATGCAGAACGACGCCTATCGTTTCACATTTCAGATGCCGGAGTCGGGCAACTATTACCAGTCGCTGCGCTATGACGGCGCGTTCAAGGATCGGATGATCGAATTCGTCCGCGCGGCGGGGATGCGCTACAACGGTCATCCCCAGGTTGCCGCGGTGCGTGTCGCCGTGGGCGTGCAGGGCGAGAGCCACCCCGTGCTGCCCTGCCAGCCGTTCTGGGATGCGCAGCCGCCCGTGGGCGGCGACGGGCTGGCGTGTCGCGGCGACCGCACGGATCAGGTACTGGTCGAGCACGAGAAGACCGTAAGCTGTAACGCCTATATGACTTTCGTGCGGGAGGTATCCGAAGCCGCGTATGCCGCCTTCCCCGACAAGGCCGTCGTCGCAATGGCGGACGCCGGACCTTGCCAGGGGGTCGGCAGCAAGCAGCTGCGCCGCTGGCTGTATGACAACTTCTGGACGGCCATGCCCATCGGCATCTCGATGAACAACATCAATACGGACCGGCAGGATGCGGACGAACGGCCCGGCAATACCCTTGCGAAGTGGGCCAAATATGCAACAGGCCGCACGCTGCGCGACATGGGCTATCCGATGCTGTTCGAGTTCGACTGGCACGCACCGAGTCTGAAAGGCATGTACTGGACGACGCTCAGCGGCGCGGCCAACGGCGGCAGCTATGTCATGCATCACAGCCCGTGGAACGGCAGCTACAGCGCGCTGCAATGGGAGGTCGTCGATTACTGGCTGGCCTCGGACCGCCGCGCCTGG
>JAKPQT010000308.1 GCA_029555885.1 Chloroflexota bacterium
TCGAACCCGCGATCTTCGGCTTGACAGGCCGACATGTTAACCACTACACTACGTCCCCAGTTGTCTGACCGCTCACGTCATTGTGACTGCCGACACTCTATTTATATCATACCCCTATTTACCCGTCAAATTAGACACCCAAGTCTCTTGCAGGAGCTTGATTTGTCCGCGTATCTCGGTGAGTTGGCCGCGCTCGCGACGGCGACCCTGTGGTCGTTTTCATCCATCGCGTTCACTTTCGGCGGCCGTCGCGTGGGCTCGGTCATCGTCAACCGCACTCGGCTCGTGATGGCCGTGCTCTTCATCGGCGCGATGCACTGGGCGCTCTACGGCCGGCCGTTTCCGTGGGATGCCGGGCCGCAGCCGTTCTTCTGGCTGAGCCTCTCCGGGTTCATCGGGTTGGTGATCGGTGACAGCATGCTGTTCCAGAGCTACGTGCTGGTGGGCGCGCGCATCGGCGTCCTGCTGCTATCGCTCGCGCCGGTCTTCAGTGCGCTGCTGGCCTGGCTCTTCCTGCACGAGACGCTGGCGCCGCCGGAGCTGGGCGCGATGGCGCTGGCGCTGGCCGGAGTGACGTGGGTGGTGCTGGAGCGAGGCAGGGGTTCGCCGCAGGCTCCCAGGGAAGCGCATGGCTCAGGCTACGGCCGCGGCATCATGTTCGGGATCGGCTCAGCCATCTGCCAGGCGGTCGGGCTGGTCCTCTCCAAGCCGGGGCTGGCGAACGGCTTCCCGGCGCTGTCTGCCACCATGATCCGCATGTTCACAGGCATGGTCGCGATGTGGCTGATTGCTGCGGCGACGGGCACGGCAGGTCAGACGATCCGCCGGGTGCGGGCCGACCGTCGCGCGGCGCAGGCCATCCTGGTCGGCTCGTTCGTGGGGCCATTTCTGGGCGTCTGGCTGTCGTTGGTTGCGGTGCAAGCCGCGCGCGTCGGCATCGCGTCTACCCTGATTGCGATGACGCCGGTCATCTCGCTGCCGCTGGTGCCGTTAGTGTTCAAGGAGCGCGTCTCGCTGCGCGCGGTCCTGGGGACGCTCGTCGCGATGTCCGGGGTCGCGTTGATGATTCTGCTGTAGGTGCGGCGCAGCCGCTGGTGTGCAGCCGCACGGCGGCACACTCGGGAGTGCAGCGCAGCCGCATCAGGGAGTGCGGCGCAGCCGCATCAGGGAGTGCGGCGCAGCCGCACTCACAGCATCTCGATCGTATAGTCCACCAGCTCCGCGTCCAGCCGCCACGCGGCAATGCTGTCGGCCACGCGTTCAAGCAGCCCGTGGACATAATCCGCGCTGGCCGACACCGCGGCCACGCCGATCACCATGTGGCCGAGTTGGTCCATGTCCTCGATCTCCGCGACCGAGACGTTGAACTCGTGCCGGATGCGCGCGATGATCGGCTTGATGAGCCCGCGCTTCTCTTTCAGCGAGCCGACGCCCGGGATGTAGATTTCGAGGGTGAGTAAGCCGACGCTTGCCATGCTTCTCCGGTGGCAGGTTTGAATGTTACAGGTTGCAGGTTACGAGCTGGAAGGGGGCAATCTGGAACCTGCAACCTGCGAACTTTCAACCTTCGATATTGCAGGCGCGGCGAGCAAACTCGGCCTCGGAATGGAAGGTGAGCTCGGCCGCGGCAGCCGGCAGGTTCGGCGCCCAGCGGGGCGTGAAGTTCGCTTCCTCCGGGTTTTCGGCCACGAACTGCGGCTCCCCGCGCTGCGGGTCGGTCAGGCGCATCAGGTAATAGTGCTCGATGCGACGCACGTGCTCGCGCTCGTTTGTCCACTCCGTCAGCCCTTCGCCCAAATCCGCGGTGATCTCCAGGCCGCAGTAGCCGGTCTCCTCGCAGGTCTCACGCAGGGCCGCCTCCGCGTCCGTCTCGCCCGGCTCGACATGGCCCTTCGGCAGGCGTATCTCGAACACAAGGCTGCCATTGCGCGTGACCCAGCGTTCGATCAACAGCACCTGCCCGGCGTCATCCAGCACAATCCCGCCGGCCGCCCGATATTCCCTCGTCCGCATGGTCGGCTCCATCTTCATCACACCCGGAGGGTCCACGTGTCGTTGCAGTATTTGTCGCGTAGCAACTCCGCCATCCACGCCCGCTCCTGCTCGGTCAGTTCACCGGGCACGAGATCCAGCTCCAGCGTCTCGGCCACCCCAGCGATGAGAGCCTCCATCGCTTCTTCATATCCCACCTGCCGTCCGGTGACCTGCTCGACGGTGGTCGCGTGCTCGGTCAGCGAGCGGCGGAGCGCCTCGCGCTCGGCGGGATCGGCAAACGCCAGGCAATCTACCACACGCGCGACGTCGCCCACCAGCGGTAGCGAGCCGTGCTGTAGGACGGATTTGGCGCGGCGCGCCTGCGCGCTGCCCAGGATCTTGCGCCCGTCTGCGGTAATCTCGTATGCCGACGGAACCTCGAAGCAGGCCGCGGACACATCCGGCCCGGCCCGGTTGCTGCCGGGCGCTTCCTCCGCCGCAATGCCCAGTCGGCGCAGGCCCGCGACCAGGCCACGGCTGATGCGCAGATACGCGTCGAGCACCAGCCCGGCCATCAGCGGGTGGTCGGGCGAGGCCGCGATGCTGTACGTCAGCTCATCGGTGTGCAGGATCGCGCGGCCGCCCGTGGGCCGCCGGACGATGTCGTACCCGCGCTCCGCGCAGGCGGCCAGATCGATACCGTGGACCTGTTGGTTGCGTCCGAGCGACACGCAGGGCGGCGTCCAGCCGTAGAAGCGCAGTGTGGGCGGCGAAACACCCTCTGCGATGCCCTGGGCAATCGCCTCATCCACCGCCATGTTCTCCGCACCGGTCGCATGTCCGTGCCGCAGGAGCCGCCAGTGCGATGGAAGATTGAAGATGGAAGATTGAAGATTGGGTCCGGATGCGCAATTCATCATTCGTCATTCGTAATTGCGAACGGCAGCCCGTTCACCGTTGCACGATAAGTCTGCTCGCCGTGTGTGACCTCGACGGCCGTGCCCGGCTGGGCCAGCTCGCGCGGGACGACGGCCAGCGCAATCATCCGGTCCAGGTCGGGCGAATACGCGGCGCTGCCGACAAACCCGCCGCGGCCCGGCCCGCGCACCTGCCACGTTTCCCCGCTGCCCAGTGCGCCGGGCGGCGCGGCGTCGAAGACCAACCCGACGAGATTGCGCGTCACCTTGTCGTAGTTCGTCTGCCGCGCGATGACCTCCTGACCGGTGTAGCAGCCCTTCCGGAAACTGATGGCGGGCAGCAGACCTGTCTCCAGCGGTGTCACCTGGTCGCTCAGCTCGCGGCCCCACGCGGGGATCCCCGCCTTGATGCGCAGCAGCTCGGCGGTCTCAGTTGTAAGCTGCCCGGCTCCGCTGCTCAGCGCCGCCTGCACCTCCTGCCGCTGGGTCAGGTCCGTGACGACCGTCCAGTCCCAGGCTTCGAGCGGCCCCCCGCGGTGGAGGCTGACAACTGCGCCTGCCAGCGTGCCGTCGCGCCAGCCGTACTCCGGCACGGGGTCGAGTGCCAGCCCGCTCAGCCGGGCCAGCAGGTCGCCGGACTGCGGGCCGTACAGCGCAAACTGCGCGGTCGTCTCGCTCAGGTCGGCCACCTCGACCGCGTCCTGGAAGAAGATCATGCTGGAAAGATACCGTGTGATGCCCTGCGCCTGCCCGGGCATGAGCCGTACGTGCACGGTCTCTGCACCCACGTAGACGAGCATGAGGGCCATGACGCGGCCCACCGGGCTGGTGAGCACGCTTGGCAGGCCCTCGCCCGCGGCCAGCTTGCGCAGATCGTTTGTTGAGAGCCGGTTCAGTAGGTCCAGCCGGTCGCGGCCCATCAGTCGCAGCCAGCCGTAGCTGGTCAGCTCGCTGAAGGCGGCCGTGTGCCGGGCCGCCTGCAAATCGGGCGGGATGGCCCGTTGGGTACTTTGTGTGTCAGGTCTCATCGTCACACCTCTGACTCCTTGCCCAATACGCCAGGCAGTATGTCTCAGGCGAGAGATTATATCACATTTCCAATCTGGCGCAGTGAGGCGCTTGCTGCTAGAATTCCGAACTAGATCATTGTTTCAATCAGCGTCATCAGGGTCATCAGCGTTCCATTCACCATCATCGGGGGGCCATATGCCGGATCGATTGCTCGACGGCCAGCGGGTGCTGTTGGGGGTCACAGGCGGCATTGCCGCATACAAGGCGGCCGACTTGTGCAGCAAGCTCGTGCAGGCCGGCGCACAAGTAGACGTCATCCTGACCGAGGCCGCGACCCGCTTCATCGCGCCGCTGACGTTCAGCGCGCTCAGCGGCCGATCTGCGCGCGTTGATATGTGGAGCGAGCCGGGCGGCGATCCCATCCCGCATGTCCGGATGGCCGCGCACACCGACCTGGTCATCGTCGCGCCGCTCAGCGCTAACACGCTGGCGAAGCTGGCCCTAGGCGTGGCCGACAACCTGCTGACTGCGACGCTGCTGGCGACGCCGATACGGAAGAAAGAAGTAACGAGTAAAGACGAAGACGTAACGATTGAGAAGGAAGAGGGCGCGCTGTGGGTTCTGGCCCCGGCGATGGAATCGCATATGTGGGCGAATCCGCTGACGCAGGCGCACATGGCTGCGCTAGTGGCGCGGGGCGCGGTGCAGGTCGGGCCGGGCAGCGGGCGGCTGGCGTCGGGCGCATCGGGCGCGGGGCGCATGGCGGAGCCGCTGGAGATCATCGCTGCCGCGCGGCTCGCGCTGGCACGGCGCGGCCCGCTGGCCGGCCGGCGGGTGCTCGTGACCGCGGGCGGCACGCAGGAGCCGCTCGACCCCGTCCGTTACCTCACCAACGCGTCATCCGGCAAGATGGGCCTGGCGCTGGCCGAGGCCGCGCGTGACCTCGGGGCAGACGTCACGGTCGTCCACGCGCCGCTGGCTGTCGCCCTCCCGCCGGGCGTCACCGCAGTGCCGGTGCGCAGCGCACAGGAGATGGCGGATGCCGTGCTGGCCCGCATCGAGACGACCGACCTGCTGATCGGGGCCGCGGCCGTGGCCGACTTCCGCCCGGCGGAGGCCGCAGACCAGAAGATCAAGAAGACGCCCGGCCAGGAGGAACTGCTGGTGCGGCTGGTGCGCAACCCCGACATCCTGGCGGAGGTCGCCGCGCACCGCGACCAGACCGGCCGGCCGCGCGTCGTGGTCGGCTTTGCCGCTGAGACGCAGGACCTGCTCGCCAACGCGGCCGCGAAGCTCACTGCGAAGAAGCTCGACCTGATCGTCGCCAATGATGTGACGGAGCCGGGCAGCGGGTTCGGCGCGGACGACAACCGCGTGACGCTGCTCTTTGCCGATGGCCGCCAGGAGCCCCTGCCCATCATGTCGAAGGCGGAGGTGGCCGATCGCGTGCTGGCGGCCGTGTTGCCGATGCTGCAAAGGGATTGATGCAACGTGCCTGACATGCTATAGTGGATGTAGGAAAACGAGAGGAGTGGCTTACCATGGCCCGCGTAAGACCGCAGGAGCTTTTCGACCAATTCAACCCGCAGATGCGCGCCGCACTGGAAGAGGCACTTAACAAAATGCTGCCCGATGCGCAGGTCGACCGGCGGATGCTCTACCTGGAGTTCCGCCTGGCCCTCAACCGCAAGTTCAAGCAGTGGGAGAACGTGCCGAACTCGACCGTAGACGCGGACTAGGATTGGAGCCGCAACAGGAGGAGATATGACAGAGCAGTTATGGTGGCAGACCGGGATCATCTACCAAATCTACCCGCGTTCCTTCATGGACAGCAACGCCGACGGCGTGGGCGACCTCCCGGGCATTCGCAGCCGGCTCGACTATATCCAGAGCCTCAACGTGCAGGCTGTCTGGCTCTCGCCCATCTTTCCTTCGCCGATGCACGACTTTGGCTATGATGTCGCCGACTACTGCGGCATCCATCCGCTTTTCGGCACGATGGCCGACTTCGATGCGCTGCTGGCCGACGTACACAGCCGGGGACTCAAGCTGCTCCTCGACCTCGTGCCCAACCACACTTCGGATGAGCACCCCTGGTTTATCGAAAGCCGCAGCAGCCGCGACAACCCCAAGCGCGACTGGTACTTCTGGCGCGACCCGGCCCCAGACGGCGGCCCGCCCAACAACTGGCTGAGCACCTTCGGCGGCCCGGCGTGGACGTTCGACCCGCACACGGGCCAGTACTACCTACATCAGTTCGTCTCGCAGCAGCCGGAACTCAACTACCGCAACCCCGAGGTCCTTGCCGCGATGCTCGACAGCATGCGTTTCTGGCTCGACAAGGGCGTGGACGGCTTCCGCGTCGATGTCATCTGGATGATGATCAAAGACGAGCAACTGCGCGACGAGGCGCTGAACTCTGATTGGGACGGCTTCAATCCTTACGACCGCATCCAGCACAACTATACGCACAACCAGCCGGAGGTGCATGACCTCATTCGCGAGATGCGCAAGGTGCTGGACGCCTATGATGAGCGCATGATGGTGGGTGAAATCTACCTGCCGAACGATTCCCTGATGAAGTACTACGGCCAGGACCTCGACGAGTGCCACCTGCCGTTCAACTTCCAGTTGATCCTCGCGCCGTGGAAGGCGAGCGTCGTGCGCAAGCTGGTAGACGACTATGAGGCCGTGCTGCCTGCGGGCGGGTGGCCGAATTGGGTGCTGGGCAACCACGACCAGCACCGCCTGGCTACGCGGGTTGGCCCGGCGCAGGCACGCGTCGCCAACATGCTGCTGCTGACCCTGCGCGGTACGCCGACCTGCTACTACGGCGATGAAATCGGCATGGAGAACGTCGCCATTCCGCCTCATATGATCCAGGACCCGCCGGCTGTCAAGCAGCCGGAACTCGCGCACATCGTCGGCCGTGACCCGGAACGCACGCCGATGCAATGGGATGATTCGCCCAATGCCGGGTTTGCGCCCGAGGGCGTGCAGACCTGGCTGCCCGTTGCGCCGGACTACAAGACTCGCAATGTGGCTGCGCAGGATGCCGACCCGGCCTCGATGCTCAACTACTTCCGTGCATTGACCGCGCTGCGCCAGTCCGAGCCCGCACTGATCACCGGCAGCTACCGCTCGGTGGATGCAGGCATGGAGGATGTCTTCGCGTACGTGCGGGAGGGCGACGGGACTGCTTTCTTGATCGTGCTGGACCTCGGCGGTCAGGCGCACGCGCTGGACCTGTCGGCCGTTGCGCCGCGGGCAGAACTGGTCTTATCAACCACTCAGCAGCCGGCCGGCTCCCGCGACCTGGCACACCTGGCGCTCACGGCGAACGAGGGGCTGATCCTGCGTCTGCCGGCCTGAAGCCCAAACCGATTCCAGAGTGAGTACCGCGGCCAGAACTGAGACAGGATTGACAGGAGTCATCCCGTCAATCCTGTCAATCCTGTCCAGAATCGCCTCTGGTTTTCACATTGGACTGAGTATAGATGTGCCAGCATGAATAACACCCTGACCGCAGTGCCCGGCATCAAAGTCGGGCACGCGACCGACCCTGCCGGCTTGACCGGCTGCACAGTGGTGCTCTGCGAGGGCGGGGCTGTCGGCGGCGTGGACCAGCGCGGGGGTGCGCCGGGCACGCGCGAGACGGACCTGCTCCGGCCCATGCACCTTGTTCAGCGCGTCCATGCGGTCATGCTGGCCGGCGGCAGCGCATTCGGGCTGGCCGCCGCGGACGGCGCGATGCGCTATCTGGACGAGCGCCGGGTGGGCTATGCATCCGGTCCAGTGCGCGTCCCGATCGTGCCCGCCGCCATCCTGTTTGATCTGGCCGTGGGCAGCTCGCAGGCGCGGCCGGATGCAGAGATGGGCTACCGCGCGTGCCAGGCGGCGAGCACCGCGCCGGTCGAGCAGGGCAATATCGGTGCAGGGACGGGCTGCAGCGCGGGCAAGGTGCTCGGCGCGCGGCTGGCGACCAAGACCGGCATCGGCAGCGCGGCGTTCGACCTGGGCCGCGGGCTGGTCATTGCCGCACTGATCGCGGTGAACCCCTTCGGGGATGTGGTCGATGCACAAGGGCAGATCATCGCCGGCACGCGCCACCGGCGCGGCGGTTTTGCCGATACGCTGGGACTACTCAAGAGCCTGACGGGGCAGATCGCGTTGCGCGTGGCCGGCGCGACGGTCATCGGGGTCGTTGCAACCAACGCCCGCCTGAACCGTGAGCAGGTGGGCAAGGTTGCACAGATGGCGCAGGACGGCGTTGCCCGTGCCATACGTCCCGCACACACTCTGTTCGACGGCGATACGCTCTTTGCGCTGGCGACGGGCGGCGTGCGGGCCAGCCCGCTGCTCGTCGGCGCGTATGCGGCGGAGGCGGTCGCGCAGGCAATAGTTGCGGGCGCACAGCAAGCAGTCGCGGCAGGCGGCCTGCCCGCGGGCGCCGATGTGCTGGCACAGGAGCGGCCGGCTGCACAACCGTAGAACCGTAGGCAACCTTTCCGCGCCTTGGACTGGCGTGGCGCGGAGCGTGCTTAGACGCGGAACGGTTCCTGTTGCTGGCGGACGGCTGTCTGCATTTGAGAATGTAGACTTCTCTTCGTAAACAGATTCTCAGTCAAGCGGTGACGGATGGCAGAAAAGATCCTTCTCGTTGATGATGAGCCGACGCTGCTCGAAACGCTGGCCTTCAACCTGCGGTCGAGCGGCTATGATGTTGTGACGGCCGCGGACGGGGTGACCGCGCTGGACGTCGCCCGTGCGGAGGCGCCCCAACTGGTCATCCTCGACCTCATGCTGCCGGAACTGGATGGCCTGACCGTCTGCCGCAGCCTGCGGCAGGTGTCAGACATTCCCATCCTGGTATTGACCGCGCGGACGGGCGAGCTGGACAAGATTGTCGGGCTGGAAAGCGGCGCGGACGACTACATGACCAAGCCCTTCAGCCTGGGCGAGTTGCAGGCGCGCATCCGCGCGCTGCTGCGCCGGGCGGGCTCGCGCCAGTCGAGCGATGAGATACGTTCCGGCGACCTGCTGTTGAACCTGGTCAGCCGCCGCGCCCACCTGGGCGAGCACGAGCTGGTGTTGAGCCCCAAGGAGTTCAGCCTCTTGGCGGAGCTGATGCGCCATCAGGGTGCGGTCCTGTCGCGCGACCTGCTGTTGACGCGCGTTTGGGGGTATGACTTCTACGGCGACGCGCGCACCGTCGATGTGCACGTGCGCTGGCTGCGTGAGAAGATCGAGGAGAATCCATCGCAGCCCACGCGCATCTCCACCGTGCGCGGGATTGGCTACCGGTTCGAGGGGTGATGATCGGGAATCGTCGATGACGCGTTATGAATGACCTGACCGTCTTATTTCTTGGGCTCTTCCTTGTTGCGACAATCTTCGCCGGAGCCTTCCATCTGCGTAACCGGCGGCTGCAAGAGCGCGTGCAGCGTGCTTATGCGGAGCGGGCCGAGGCCCTGGCGCGCCAGGGAGAGTTGGAGCTTCAGGCGGCGCGCAGCCGGCAGTATCTTGTCGCGCTGGGAGAGGCAACCACCGATGCCCTGCTGATGCTCGACGGCAACCGCAATATCGTGTGGGCCAACCAGGCCGCCTGGGATATGTTCAACGACGGGCAACCGGCGCTCGACCACACTTTCATCACCTTGGTGCGCGATTATGAACTGAACCAAGCCGTAGCGGATGCGGTCTCGGGGCAACGCTCGATGGTGCGTCAGGCGGCAGTAGGTGCGCGCTCGCTGCGCATTTACGCGTGTCCCATCATGGAGTATGACGGTGCGGCCGTGACCATCGAGGACGTGACCGAGCTACAACGGTTAGGCCGCGCGCGGCGCGATTTCGTCGCCAACATCTCGCACGAGCTGCGCACGCCGCTCGCCAATATCGACCTGGCCGCGCAGACGCTGCGCCAGGCCAGCGCAGACCCTGCGTTAACTCGCCGGATGCTGGACCAGATTCAGGTGCAGGTGCAGACGCTCAGCCAGTTGAGCCAGGAGATGATGGAACTGGCCCAGATTGAGTCGGGCCAGGTGTTGCTCAAGCTTGTGCCGACCCCGTTGGAGCCGGTCGTCCGTCGCAGCGTGACGCACCTCCTGCCCCAGGCCGCGGTCAAGAAACAGCACCTCAGCCTGATCGTGCCGAGTGAACTGGTGGCCCTGGTGGACGAACAGCAGATTGGCCGGGTCATTTCCAACCTTGTGCACAACGCGGTCAAGTTCACGCCGGACGGCGGCATCATCAGCATCGAAGCAACGATACAGGATGATGACATCCGCGTATGCGTGTCAGACACGGGGCCGGGCATCCCGAAGGATGAGCAGGGCCGTATCTTCGAGCGGTTTTACAAGGCCGACCGCGCACGCACCAAGGGCGGCACGGGTCTCGGCCTGGCAATTGCGCGTCACATCATCGAGGGTCACGGCGGGCGCATCTGGCTCGAGAGCCAACCCGGCCAGGGGGCGACTTTTTGTTTTACGGTGCCGCGAGCATGACTGCATACGAACAGTGGATCAGACAGCATCTGCCCGACCTGACGGGCCGCCGCGTCATTGTCACCGGCGCAAACAGTGGACTCGGCTTCGAGGCCAGCAAGCTATTGGCCGCCCGGGGCGCTGAGGTCACGCTGGCGGTGCGCAACATGGCAAAGGGGGCCACTGCCGCACTGTCCATCCGCGCGGCGGTGCCTGCGGCGCGGCTCGATGTCCGGCTGCTCGACCTGGCTGACCTGGCATCGGCTCGCGAGTTTGCGTCGGCATTCTGCGCCACCCACGACCGGCTCGATATCCTGCTCAACAATGCAGGGTTGATGGCGATTCCGCGGCGCGAAACGCGGGATGGGTTCGAAATGCAGTTTGGCGTCAATCACCTCGGACATTTCGCGCTGACGGGATTGTTACTGCCGATGCTGCTCGCGAACCCGGCCGCGCGCATCGTCACAGTGAGCAGCGGGATCCATGTCGCGGGCAATATCAACTTTGCCGACCTGCACGCCAAACGAGGCTATAGCAACTGGCGCGCCTATGCGCAGTCGAAGCTGGCAAACCTGTTGTTCGCATATGAGCTGCAGCGACGACTGGAGCGTGCGGGCAGTCCGGTCTTGAGCCTTGCGGCCCATCCCGGCTACGCGGCGACGAATCTGCAGGCAGTTGGGCCTGCAATGACCGGTTCCCGCAGCGGACAGGCCTTGATGCGGGTTGCCAACCGCGTAATGGCTCAGTCCGCCGCGATGGGCGCGCTTCCGCTGGTCTATGCGGCCGTTGGCGCAGATGTGCGAGGCGGCGACTACTGCGGCCCCGGCAACCTGATGGGTCTCCGCGGCTTACCGGTCAAATCACGCTCCAGCCGGCGGTCCCACGATCGTGCACTCGCTACGCGGCTCTGGGCCGTGTCGGAGAGACTTACCGGCGTAACCTACGACTTGGCCTGAGTGCGTAAGTGTAGCGTGCGCGCACCGGCACCGGCGCGGGCACGGGCTCGAACCCCAGGCCCTTGAGCGCACGGGCCAGAGTCCCCTCGCTCACACGCTGGTCATCATAGGACACGCTGACTTCGCCTTGCGAGGTTACATCCCAGCGAGCGCGCCGCGCACGCGTGATAACAGTTTCACGATTTCTACGTCGATACGTTCCACTTCGACCGGCCCTTGCGCACTGAGTTTTGCGAGTTTCATCTACCTGCCTCCTCAATGCAGCTCTCCACACGAATTGCCGCCAGTGTGACATTCTGAGTCTGACGCGTCCTTAGCCTCACTTATTATCCAGCTTAAGCCGCCCTTGTTAACAAATCTTTACTAGATCTTCGCGGCCGCTTAACCCGGCCTTGATGATCGGTTAAGACCTCTCTGGCATCCTTGACTGCGTATGCAAAGCAAAAGTATCTATAGGAGAGATATATCCATGCGCTTCAAGTTCGTTCTCGCTTTGATGGTCGTCGCACTGCTGGCAGTTGCCTGTGGCCCGCAGGCTGCACCTGCGCCGACCCCGGTTCCTGCTGCCGCTGTTGAACCCACTGCCGCGCCCGCCGAGCCAACGGCCGCGCCCGCCGAACCGACTGTTGCGGCCGCAGAGATGGCCGGCCTGCCCGAGGTCAACCCCCTCGAAGTGACCGGTGATATCATCACCGCCGGTTCCTCCACGGTGTTCCCACTGAGCGAGGCGGTTGCCGAGCGGTTCCGCGATGAGGGTTACGGCGGCAACATCACGATTGACTCGATTGGTTCGGGCGCAGGGTTCGAACGCTTCTGCAACACCGGGGAGACCGATATCGCGAATGCGAGCCGTGCCATCAAGGACTCCGAGGTGGAGAACTGCGCCAAGATCGAGCGCACCCCCATCGAGTTCCGTGTTGCAACCGATGCACTGGCGATTGTGGTGAACCCGGAGAATGATTGGCTGAGCGAGGGCGTGACGCTGGAGGAGCTGGCGAAGCTCTTCTCGCAGGACGCGACTAACTGGAGCGATGTGAATCCCGCATGGCCGAGCGAGCCGATCAAGCGGTTCAGCCCGGGCACCGACAGCGGCACGTTCGATTACTTCATCGAAGCTGTGATGGATCCGGCATTCGACAAGAAGGGTGAGGAAGCGCTCCTGGCCGCAGGCAACTTGCAACTGTCAGAGGATGACAATGTCCTCGTGCAGGGTGTCGAGGGCGATAAGTACGCCATCGGTTACTTCGGCTTCGCCTACTTCGTGGAGAACGAGGGCAAGCTGCTGGACGTGAAGGTCGAGGGCGTCGAGCCCACCGCGGCAACCGTGGATGCAGGGGAGTACCCGCTGGCCCGCCCGCTGTTCATCTACTCTGATGCGAAGATCATGCAGAGCAAGCCTCAGGTGGCGGCCTTCATCAACTTCTACCTGACGAATGCGAGTGAGCTGGCGACTGAGGTCGGCTACTTCCCGGCCCCGGCCGCTGCGCTGGAAGCCTCGATGCAGGCACTTCTGGACGCGACGAAGTAAGAAGAGCCGATCAGGTTTTCGCTCTGGCACGGTCAGAGACCGACCAGAGCGACGCTATTGACGAATCGAGTACTGATTGTACCTGATCCCGGCTCCGCCTGCGATGCAGCCTGCATCGCAGGCGGAAGCAGGGACAGAGAGAAGCTTATGCAAGGTGAGATGGTTAAGTCCCGCATGGTAGCCGCTCCGGCCGAAGCGCCGGTGGACTTGCGGTTGAAACGGCGCCCCGGTGAGATGCTCATCCAGGGGTTCTTGTTGTTCTGTGGCGCGGTCTCGATCCTGACGACCCTGGGCATCGTGGTCGTCCTATTCGAAGAGGCCATGATCTTCTTCCGCGACCCTCAGGTCAGCCTCGTCGAGTTCTTCACCACCACGGCCTGGCAGCCCAAAATCGGGCAGTTCGGCATCTTCCCGTTGCTGCTCGCCACGTTGTTGACCAGCACGATCGGGATGCTGGTGGCGCTGCCTTTGGGCCTGGCGATTGCGGTCTATCTCAGCGAGTATGCGACGCCGCGGGCGCGGCAGGTGCTCAAGCCCGTCCTGGAGTTGTTGGCCGGTGTGCCGACGGTCGTGTACGGCTACTTTGCGCTCAACTTCGTGACGCCCATCCTGCGCAATGCGTTTGGCAAGGATCTGGTAGACCTGTTCAACATGGCGTCCGCTGGGCTGGTCATCGGCATCCTGATTTTGCCGCTCGTCGCGTCGATGAGCGAGGACGCGTTGAGCAGCGTGCCGCGCAGCCTGCGCGAGGCCGCCTACGGCCTGGGCGCGACCCGGCTCGAAACCGCCGTCAAAATCGTGGTGCCCGCGGCGTTGTCAGGCCTGGGCGCGGCGTTCATCGTGGCGATCTCGCGTGCTGTGGGCGAGACCATGGTCGTCGCCATCGCGGCTGGCTCCGGCCCGCGCAACTTCGCGAGCTGGGGCGAGGCGCTCAAGGGGCTGGCTGTGTTCAACCCGTTCAAGGCAGGCGAGACCATGACCGGCCATATCGTGCGCATCTCGGGCGGCGACCTGAGCTACGAGTCGATTGACTACACCAGCATCTTCGCCATTGCGCTGATGCTGTTCGTGATTACGCTGGCGTTGAACATCTTCAGCCAGTGGATCGTGCGGCGCTACCGCATGAAGTATTAGGCGGCTGCAGGTACGGATGATGATGAATTCCAGGCTCGAAAACGGAACCGCCCAGGGCTACCCCGAAGGCCGGCAGTTGCAGTCGTTTGTGACCGGGCGGCAGCGGATGGCGCATCTCTGGCAAGTCCTGTTTCTCGCCGCAACGGTGGTGGGGATCATCGCGCTGTTGGCGCTGTTGTATAACGTTATCAACGACTCGTTTGGCTTCGTGGCCTATCGCAACCAGGTCGAGCCGGTCGCGCTGGTCGAGGAGTTCTACGCGGCCCAGGGCCGGCCCGCGCCGGAGGGCGCGGTGCAGGGGGGTGAAGTGAACTTTGCCCTTTTGCCAGCTGCTGACCAGGTGGCGGTGCTGAAGTCCAGACTGTCGGCGGGCCGCATTCGCGCGTTGGAGGCGCAGCAGCCATTGGCCGGGCGCACCGCGGATGAACTGGCTAAGCTGTTGACTGCTGAAGTGGTCCGGCCGGAGATTGCGCAGACATGGACGCTGGTCGAATCGCTGTTCAGCCGGGCCGAGATTGCCGCCGCGGTCGAGAGCATCCCCAACGCGACGCTCGATTTCCGTAGCTGGGTGACGGCGGACTTCCTGGGCTCGCCCCAGTCGTCGAAGCCGGAACTGGCCGGCGTGCGCACCGCGATTTTCGGCTCGCTGTGGGTCGTGTTGATTGCTGCCTTGTGCGCCGTGCCGCTCGGCGTCGGCGCGGCTATCTACCTGGAAGAGTACGGCTCGCATAGCAAGCTGGCGCAGGTCATCGAGACGAACATCAATAACCTGGCGGGTGTGCCGTCCATCATCTACGGCATGTTGGGCCTGGCTGTGTTTGTGCGTGCGTTGGAGACCCTGACCTCGGGGCGGGCTTTCGGCGTGGTGGATGCCACCACTGCGAACGGGCGCACGGTGCTCTCCGCCGGGCTGACGCTGGCCCTGCTGATCCTGCCGCTCATCATCATCAACGCGCGCGAGGCCATCCGCGCAGTGCCGCATTCGCTGCGCGAGGCCGGCTACGGCCTGGGCGCGACGCGCTGGCAGACGATCAGGGATCATGTGCTGCCGAATGCTATTCCTGGCATTCTGACGGGCGTCATTCTGGCGGTCTCCCGTGCCCTGGGCGAGACGGCCCCCTTGATAGTCGTCGGTGCATCTACGTTCATTGTGGTCGACCCAGACGGCCCCTTTGCGAAGTTCACGACCCTGCCGATCCAGATTTACCAGTGGACCTCGCGGCCGCAGCCGGAGTTCCAACATCTCGCCGCGGCGGCCATCCTGGTGCTGCTCGTGCTGCTGCTGATGATGAATGCCACGGCCATCTTCTTGCGTAACAAGTATGTGCGGAGTTATTGAGCATGATTGCTGAAATCGTTTCACCTTTTGCCGGCCCGGTTGCCCATACGGCGACGCATACCGGAGCGCAGTACGCGCTGCGCGTGGCAGACCTGGACGTCTACTACGGCAAGTTCCAGGCCGTGCGCAGCGTGGACCTCAACATCCAATCGCGGCGCATCACGGCGTTGATCGGGCCTTCGGGCTGTGGCAAGAGCACGGTCCTGCGGTGCTTCAACCGCATGAACGACTTGATTCCGTCCGCGCGCGTCGCGGGCACGGTCGAGTTTCGCGGCAAGAACCTCTATGCCGCCGACGTGGATGCCGTGGAGGTGCGGCGGCGCATCGGCATGGTGTTCCAGAAGCCCAATCCCTTCCCGAAGAGCATCTATGAGAATGTTGCCTGGGGCGCCAGGATCAACGGCTTTCGGGGCAACATGGATGAACTGGTCGAGGGTTCGTTGCGGGCCGCTGCGCTGTGGGACGACGTGAAGGACAAGCTCAAGCAGAGCGGTTATTCCCTCTCCGGCGGCCAGCAGCAGCGGCTGTGCATCGCCCGCGCGATTGCCACCCGGCCCGATATCATCCTGATGGATGAGCCGTGCTCCGCGTTGGACCCGATTGCCACGCTCAAAATCGAGGACCTGATGCGCGAGCTGGCGCAGCAATACACCATCGTCATCGTGACCCACAACATGCAGCAGGCCGCGCGCGTCTCTGACTTCACGGCGTTCTTCAACATGGGCGAGGATCGCGCCGGTTATCTCGTGGAGTATGGCCCGACGAGCGAGTTGTTCACCAACCCGAAGGACAAGCTGACCGAGGATTACATCACGGGCCGGTTCGGGTGAGTTGCAGTGTGATGGAGGGACAAGGATGGCGTTGATTCGGACACGCCTGGACCGTGAACTGGTCAAGCTCAACGAGAGCGTGCTGGATATGGGCGGTCGCGCAGTCCAGGCTTTTACCGCGGCTCTGATGGCATTCTGTGACGATGACCAGAATGCAGCCAATCAGGTCATTGCGGGAGACCTGACGATCAACGACCTGCGCTTCCGCATCGAGCGACAGTGCTACGCGCTGCTGGCAATGGAACAGCCCGTGGCGGGCGATATGCGCAGCATCGTCGCCGCGTTGACCATTTCCAACGAGCTGGAGCGCATCGGGGATCATGGCAAGCGCATTGCGCGTTTCTGCCGGCGCCTGGCGCACGAGCCGCGGCCCATCCCGCTGACCGATATCTCCGAAATGGGGGAGCTGGCGCGAGAGATGGTGGACCGGGCACTCAATGCCTATGCCCGCCGCGACCTGGCGCTGGCGAAGAACGTCTGCCTGGCCGATGATCAGGTGGATGCACGCTACAAGCAGCTCTTCAACGTCACCCTGAGCTACATGCTGGAGAACCCGCGCGCCATCGGTCCCGGCACCTACCTGATCCAGGTTGGCCATGAGATCGAGCGGGTGGCCGATCGCGGCACCAACATTGCAGAACGCGCCATCTATGCCATGACCGGAGAACTGCTCGAGCTCAACCTGTGATTTGGTTCCAGAACGTGATATAAATCACATAATGTCTTAGCTCTTTGTGATATTCTGTGCAAAGTGACGGGCACACGCCGCGTCGAATGCATCACAAGGAGCTGATTTTATGACAGCATTGATAACCGGTTTCCGCGAGACCCTCGAAGCCGCGGTGTTGATAGCCGTGCTACTGGTGGCGGTGCGGAGGTTAGGCCATGCGCATCTGGCGCAACTGGCGTGGTATGGGTTGGGAACGGGGATGGTGTTCGGGGTTTCGGTCGCGACCGGGCTGGCCGCGGTCAATGCCGGGGTGGCAGGGCAGGCCCTCGTCACCTTGCAACTGGTGAGCGGCGGACTGGCGGTGTTGGCAACTACGAGCCTGGTATTGTGGATGCGGCGTCGCGGCGGGAAGGCTGCCGTGTCTGCGGATGATGCGACGGAAGCGCCGGGTGCGTGGCTGATGGTCGCCGCCGCCTTCCTTGCCGGCCTGCCGCAGAGCCTGGAACTGGCCGTGCGGCTGGCAAACCTGGGGCCGCAGGCCGGGCCCGCGGGGATCGCGCTGGTCGCGGCGGGCCTGGCGGCTGCGATTGCCCTGGCGGTTGTGCTATACGTGGGTCTCATGCGCTGCAACCCCGGGCGCTTCTTCACAGCCACCCCTCGCCGTAAGCTGGCCCCCGTCGCGCAGGAAGCCAACGACCGCAGATAAACCGTTCGCGACATGTCTGGCGTGTTGCAACATGCCAGACATGTCGCGTTGGTCAGTGTCAAATCTCTTGTCTTCTCGACCCTGCTGCGCTATAATGCTCCCGTGCGCTGGGGTTGCATTGAACTTCCTCGCTACGCTCTTTTCACTCGCCCCGGCGCCTCGGAGCACACATGAAAGCACTGGTCATCTACGACTCCACGTACGGGAACACTGAGAAGGTTGCCCAAGCCATTGCCGATGGCATTGGCCGGGACGCGCGCGTTCTGCACGTCAAACAAGCGACGGCCGCGGATGTGCAGGGAACGGACCTGCTTGTGCTCGGCTCGCCCACGGTCGCGTTCAACGCGTTGCCGCCCGTGCGGGCCTGGCTGGACGGCCTGCCCGCGCAGGCGCTCGCGGGTAAGCGGGTAGCCGCCTTCGACACCCGCATGCACCTGCCTCGCTGGGTCTTTTTCGCGCGCTGGGCTGCGCCGCTGCTGGCTCGCCGGCTCCGCAAGTTGGGCGGTCAACTGGTGGGCAAGCCGGACGGCTTCTTTGTGGTAGACCGGGAGGGCCCTTTGGCGGACGGTGAGCTCGCTCGCGCGCAGGCCTGGGGCGCGGAAGTCGGCAGAGCCGCAGGCGGCTGATGCCGGTTCGCGACGAGAGGCACATCCATCAGGATGTGCCTCTCGTGTTTCTGCCTTACGCCATATGCGCACCGCTTCGTCGCGCTATTTGATCATTTTCCCCTGCGGCGAGAGCACATACCAGACTTCCCCTACGCCCTGGCCCGTTGTGTCGCCCGGTCCCGTATCGTTGATCCAGTAATACAGTGGCCAGCCGTTGTACGTCACCTGCACCGTGCCATCTGTGCGCTCCGTTGTCCCCAGCAGCGCGGCGTCCGCGCCTTCGCCTGCAACCGGGTCGCCCGATGTCAGCAGGGGCGGCCAGTTGACCGCGCACTGATTGTAGCAATTGCTCGTGCCGGGGGTGTCGTTCGTGAACAGGTACAGCGTCATCCCTTTGTCATCGGTGAGTATGGCACCGAGGCCGGCATTCTCTGTCACCATTACCGTTGCCGGCCCAGTCATAGTGTCAGTCATCGCTGCGGTAGCCGTCATTTCGACTGTCGGCTCCAGCGTGGGTTCCCTCTCTGTCGTCGCGGTCATTTCAGCCGTGGGCTCTTCCATGGGCGCCTGGGTCGCCGCTACCGTGGGCGCGGTAGACACAGGCGGCGGCATACATCCTGCGAGGGCCAACGCCAGGATCGCAAAAGCCAATACAGAAAGCCGTCTCATCGATGTGTCCTTGGATCTGCTGCTATTCATCTTCTCGTCCCGTCCCCTTTCGTTCAATATTTATCTGGCATTTGTTCGCTTCATCATAGCTTACGTTAGCGGCGGGGTGATCAGATCACGATGCAGAGGCGAAGTGAAGGCCATCGCTGCTTAGCGGGCACTCACCCTGGCCTGTGCCCGTGCCTGATGACGCCGTGATATAATAGGGCTATGCTGACCGGTCCAGGAAGCACTACAGACATAGGAGGATCGCCGTGATGCGCCTGGGGTTCCTTGAAGTGCTCATCGTCATGCTGATCATCGCCGCGCTGGTGGCGCTGTTCATGCTGCTAGCCTTCCTCGTCATTCGGCTGTTCCAGTCTGGACGTGCAACGACATCGCTGCGTCCAACTGCCGAGCCGCCGCTGGAGACGCTCCGCCGCCGGCTGGCTGCCGGGGAGATTACGCCGGAGCAGTATGACGACCTCCGGCGGCGGCTGGAAGAGTAGATTCAACCCGCGGAGCCGGTTCCATGTTCGGCCCTGGCTCCTTTTGCTATTCGCTTTTCTGGGAATATTGCAGTATCCTCTCCCCGTCATCCTGCGGAGCCCCTCCCGGTGTCCCCAAGTCAGCCGGCTTCAGCCCCACGCTTGACACGCACCACCATCCCGATTTCTGGAGGACCGATGAAAGGCATCGAACGTCTGTGGACGGTCATCACCGTCCTGCTGCTGTTCGCTGTGTTCGCTGCACCCATTCAGGCCAGCGACCCCATCACCGGCGAACCCGACCTGGCTGGGCGTATCGACAATCGGCTAGATCCATTTACCGAGGCGCAACTGGAACTCAAAGCCTAGGCGCTTGAGGCCAAGCTCAACGGCAAAGTAAAGGACAAAGTGCACGAAGTCGCCAAGGGTCAGTTTGTCGAACTTGAGCTGGAAGGCACTGGTATGGTCTGGACCGTCATGGGCGAGTTCCAGGACCTGCCGCATAACTCCATCCCGCAGCCCGATCGCGCAGTGGACAACACTACGTTGTGGGTACCCGACTTCAGCAAGGCACACATGGATGCCCTTCTGTATGATCGCACCCCCGGCGTCAACTCGATGGCGAACTTCTATCTCGAACAGTCATCTGGCCGCTACACGATCGCCGGTGAGGCGACAGACTGGGTGCAGGTATCCGGGCCCGCTGCCTCCTATGATGATGACTTCAATCATCCCAGCGGCGGAAACCAGGTTTGGTACTTCCTGGATGAGACTATCGACGGCTGGTACGCTGCGCAGGTTGCAGCCGGCAAGACAGCTGACGAGATCAATGCGTATCTGAGCCAGTTCGACATCTGGGATCGCTATGACTATGATGGCGACGGCAACTTCGATGAACCGGATGGCTACATCGATACCTTCCAGTCTGTCCATGCGGGCATCGGCAACGAGTCGTGCTCGCCGGCTTGTGACGACTGGGCCATCTGGAGTCATAGTTGGTACGCATGGCAGAGCCGGACGGGCACGGCCGGGCCGGACTTCAACAAGCGCGGCGGTGTACAGGTCGGCAACAGCAACTATTGGGTTGGCAAGTACACCATCCAGCCGGAGAACGGTGGCGTCGGCGTCTTCACGCACGAATACGGCCATGATCTCGGCCTGCCGGATCTCTATGATACTTCCGGCGGTGAGAACGGAACCGGCTTCTGGACGCTCATGTCGTCCGGTTCGTGGATGGGCGACGGCACCGAGGATATCGGCTCTAAGTCCAGCCACATGGGTGCGTGGGAGAAGTTCCAACTCGGCTGGCTGAACTACGAAATCGCCCAAGCTGGGAAGAAGTCCGAACATAAGCTTGGCCCGATGGAGTCCAACACCAAGCAGGCGCAGGCCCTGTTCGTTGTGCTGCCCAAGAAGGAAGTATTGGTCAACATTGGTTCGCCGCGCACTGGGAGCGGCTCCTTCTGCTACTACAGTGGCTCCGGGGACAATCTGGATAACCTGATGTTCCGCGAGTTCGACCTGGCGGCCGGCTCTGCCTTGAGCGCCTACACGCGCTATCAGATTGAGGCCAACTGGGACTACGCTTACCTGGTCGTCTCGACCGACAACGGGGCGACCTGGACGCCTGTGCAGACCAACCGGTCGACGACGACGAACCCCAACGGTCAGAACCTGGGTTACGGGATTACCGGCAACCGGACGACCTGGAGCACGTTGACCGCGGACCTTTCCGCCTATACCGGTAAGGTGTTGCTCGGCTTCCGCTATATCACCGATGAGAACACTGGCGGCTTCGGCTTTATGGTGGATGATATCCAGATTACCGGCCAGGCGTTCGACGGGGCAGAAACCGATGCAGGCTGGACCTTCGTGCCGCCGAGCGGCTTCCGCGTGACCAACGGCCAGGAACTCCGGCTATATGACCACTACTACATCGCTGAGTTCCGCCAGTACCGGGGCTACGATAGCACGCTGAAGGTGGGGCCATACTTCTTCGGCTACACAAATGATCCAGTAATGGCGGATTACGTGGATCACTTCCCCTACCAGGATGGTCTGCTGATTAACTACTGGGATACATCCCAGTCGAACAATCAGACGGCGCGTCATCCTGGCGCGGGCCTGCTGCTGCCGATCGACGCCCATCCTGCAGCACTGTACCGCGTGGACGGGCTTGTTTGGCGCAACCGGATACAGACCTACGATGCGACCTTCGGGCTGGAACCGACGGATGCGCTTAACTTGCACGTCAACAGCGTGCTGTCGCCCATCCCCAGCCTGCCGGCGGTGCCGGTATTCGACGACCGGATTCAGCACTACGATCCGGCCAACCCGCAGGGGAGCGTGAAGAACCCCAACACCAACACGCAGATTCGCGTCAAGAGCATCAGTGCTCAAGGCGGGTTCATGCAGGTTGAGGTTCGCCCCGCGAAGTAATGTAGCACGGCGGATTCGATGGCCCCCGGCGGGAGACACTCCTCGACGGGGGCCATTTTGTGTTTACACCAGATGCCAGGATGGAGGCTTTCATGCGCCAGCGATTTCCCGTTGCGGTCCATCTGTTCTTCCAGATGGACGATAGGGTGCTGCTCTCGCGTCGCTACCAGACGGGCTGGCACGATGGAGAGTACAGCGTGCCCGCGGGCCACGTCGAGGCCGGCGAGACGGTCACCGCGAGTGCAATACGTGAGGCAGCCGAGGAACTGGGCGTCAGCCTGACTCCTGCGGACCTGGCCGTTGTCCATGTAATGCACCGGCGCTCGGACGACGAGCGTGTGGACTTCTTCTGCCATGTGTGTTCGTGGGCTGGGGAAATCGTTAACGGCGAACCGGACAAATGCGACGACCTGCGCTGGTGTACGTTGACTGTCCTGCCAGAGAATGTCATCCCTTACATCCGGCACGCACTGGCTTGCTGGCAGGCCGGGCTGACCTACAGCGAGTTCGGTTGGGACCAGTAGAGGTGTTCTCCGCAAGGCTCCGTGGTGCGTTGCTTTGTTATGGTCTCTTAATTATTTTGTGAAGTGTTCTTAACGCACGCATAACTAAGTCTTAACCCGGCGTCCGTTATACTGTGCACAATGTGTCGTTCGAATGACGACCGCCGGAGGACGCATGTCACGTCATGTCTATGGGGCCGGCCTGCTTGTGGCCGGTCTTTTGCTGTTGATGGTTACAGGCTGTGGCAGCCGTCAGGTGGCCGCAGGTCCGGAACCCGGAGCGGCCTCAGCCATCCAGAACAAGGGCTCCGATACGCTGGTAAATCTGGCGCTGGCTTGGGCTGAAGAGTACATGGGGCTTCACCCGGAGGTGCGCATCTCGGTGACGGGGGGCGGCTCCGGAACGGGCATTGCTGCCATCATCAACGGCACTGCCGACCTGGCGAATGCCTCGCGTGGGATGAAAGCGGAGGAGCGCGCTGAGGCGGAGGCAAACGGCATCCACCCTGTGGAGCATGTGGTTGCGCAAGATGCCATCGCCGTGGTCGTCAACCCCGCGAATCCCGTCCAGCAGCTCACCCTGCAGCAGCTCTCCGACATCTACATCGGCAAGATCACCAACTGGCGCGAGGTGGGCGGCGAGGATCGCCCCATCGTGCTGCTCTCGCGCGAGTCGAACTCCGGCACCTACGTCTACTTCCTCGAAAACGTCATCCGGCTCGGCGAGGAAAGCGACCTGCTCTTTTCCCCGGATACGCTGCTGATGCCGTCATCGGAGGGCATCAGCGCGGAGATACGCCACAACCCTAACGCCATCGGCTACGATGGGCTGGGCTACGTCACGCCGGACCAGAAGATGCTGGCTGTTGCGCGTGATGCCGCCGGGCCCTATGTGCTGCCTTCGGTGGAGACGGTCAACAACGGCACTTACCCCATTGCGCGGCCGCTCTATATGTACACCGCAGGCGAGCCACAAGGCCAGCTAAAAGCCTACCTGGATTATATTCTGAACGAGGGACAGGCCACGGTTGTGACCCTGGGCTTTGTCCCACTGCAGAAATAGGAGCAAGACATTGACCGCCGGCCAATCATCAGCCACCCGTGTCACGAGCCGCTGGAGCGAGTTCACGGTAGAAGCCCTCGTCCGGATTGCCGGGTTTTCCACCATCGGCTTCGTGCTGCTGATCTTCCTGTTCCTGCTGCGCGAGGGCGTTCCCTTTTTCTTGACGGTGCCGCTGGAAAATCTCCTGAGCACGGCATGGTATCCCACCTTCGATAAATTCGGCACGCTGCCGCTGGTCCTCGGATCTCTCCTCGTCACGCTCACCGCCATCGTGATTGCCCTGCCACTCGGCGTGGCGACTGCGGTGTTTGTGCGCGAGGTCGCGCCGCCCTGGGCCCGCGAAGTCCTCAAGCCCATGATTGAGGTGCTGGCCGGCATTCCCTCGGTGGTGCTCGGCTTTTTCGGCATGACGCTCGTCGCGCCGTTGATCCGTGAGGTGCTCGGTGCGCCGACCGGTCTGACCGCCTTCACCGGCGCGCTGCTGCTCGCTTACATGGCGCTGCCCACCGTCATCAGCGTGGCGGAAGATGCGTTGGATGCGGTGCCGAAGAGCTACCGCGATGCGAGCCTGGCGATGGGCGCAACACAATGGCAGACCATCTGGCGGGTCGTCGTGCCGGCCGCGCGTTCGGGCATTCTGACCGCTGTCATGCTCGGGATGGGTCGCGCCATCGGTGAGACGATGGCGGTGATGATGGTGACAGGCAACGCGGCCCGCATGCCGTTGACGCTGGACTCGCTCATTCGCCCCGTACGCACAATGACGGCCACGATCGCGGCGGAGATGGGCGAGGTGGCCCGCGGCAGCACACACTACCACGCGCTGTTCGGCGTCGGCATTGCCCTGTTTGTCATCACTTTTTTGATCAATCTGGCCGCCGCGTCCGCCATCTTCCAGAAGCGGCGGCGGGGAGGTTTGCGCTGATGGTTGGCCGTCCCCTCTTATTTCAAACTGCCACCTTCAGACCGGCGAATGCCAACACTGCCCGGCGATATATGATCCAGCGGATCGGGTTTGGGCTGCTGGTGCTGGCCTCCCTGGTGGTTGTCGTGCCCATCCTCTTCGTGGTGGCGGCTATCGTCGTGCGCGGTATCGGTGCGCTGAACTGGGAGTTCCTGACCGCGATGCCGCGTGATGGCATGAAGGCGGGCGGCATCTTCCCCGCCATCGTCGGCACGCTGCTACTCACACTCGGCACAGCCATCGTTGCCATCCCCATCGGTGTCGGCGGCGCAATCTACCTGGCGGAGTACGCACGCGATAACTGGCTGACACGCGCCATCCGCCTTGCAATTGTCAACCTGGCCGGCATCCCATCGGTGGTCTATGGCCTGTTCGGGCTGGGCATGTTCGTCTTGTTCCTGCAATTCGGCACGTCCATCGTCGCGGGCGCGCTGACCCTGGCGATTATGACGCTGCCCGTCATTATCAGCACGGCAGAGGAGGCGCTGCGCGCCGTACCGGTGGAGTTCCGCACGGTCAGCGCCAGTCTGGGCGGCACGCGCTGGCAGGGTATCCGCAACATCGTGCTGCCGCAGGCGCTGCCGGGCATCATCACGGGCATCATCTTGGGGCTGCTGCGCGCCGCGGGTGAGACTGCGCCCATCCTGTTCACGGTTGCAGCATTCTATCTGCCGCGCCTGCCCCAGTCGCCCCTGGACCAGACGATGGCTCTGCCGTATCATCTGTACGTTATCAGCACCCAGGTGCCAGGCATGCCGGAGGAAGTCCAGTACGGCACCGCGCTGGTGCTGCTCATCCTGGTGCTGTCGCTCAATCTGGTGGCGACGCTCATCCGGAGCTATTACCGGCGCAAGCGGCAGTGGTAGCCGCGGTGCCGCTCGCGCAGCGCCATGCGCGCCGCGCGATTATGGTACAATATGCCAGAGGAAGCAGGCGGAATGGCTGATACCAAGGTTCGCTTCGATCAGGTTTCGTATTTTTACGAGGGTGCCCAAGTCCTGAACAGCGTCACGTTGGACGTGCCGGCCCATGCCGTGACCGTGTTTCTCGGCCCGGCGGGCAGCGGCAAATCCACGCTGCTGCGGCTGGTCAATCGGCTGAACGACCTGCTGGACAACACGCGCATGTCCGGCCAGATTCTGCTCGACGGCCAGAACATCTACGGCGCCGGCATCTCCGTGCCGGAGCTGCGCCGGCGGGTCGGCATGGTGTTTGCGCTGCCGCTGCCGTTGCCGGGCACGATTCGCGAGAACATCCTGTACGGTCCGCGGCTGGCAGGGATTCGCGACCATGCGCGCAGCGAAGAGATTGTGGTGCGCTGCCTGACGCAGGCCGCCCTGTGGGATGAAGTGAAGGATCGCCTGGATCAACCCTCCACATCGCTGTCCGGCGGCCAGCAGCAGCGGCTGTGCATTGCGCGCAGCCTCGCGCTGGAACCGGAGGTGCTGCTGCTCGACGAGCCGACCTCGGGCCTCGACCCCATCTCGACCGGCAAGGTGGAGGAGTCGCTCTACGAGCTGAAGCAGCACTATACGATCATCATCGTGCCGCACAGCGTCCAGCAGGCGGCGCGCGTGGCCGACCATGCCGCGTTCTTCCTGATGGGTGAGTTGGTGGAGTATCAACCTGGCCGCAGGCTGTTCACGACCCCGCGCGACAAGCGCACTGAAGATTACATCACGGGGCGATTCGGATGAGCGAGATCGAGCAGGCTAAGATTCGGGTCGAGGGCCTGAACTTCTATTATGGTGAGAAGCGGGCGCTGACCGACCTGCACCTGGCCATCCCGGAGCACAAGATTACCGCGCTCATCGGGCCGTCGGGCTGCGGCA
>JAKPQT010000314.1 GCA_029555885.1 Chloroflexota bacterium
GCCGGGGCCCGCGAGACGATGCACGCCATCCTCGAAGAACTGCACCGGAGGGACATCAGCGCGCACGTCACTACCGTCGGCTGTATCGGCCAGTGCGTCAAAGAGCCATTGGTGGATATCGAGCAGGCGGGCCAGCCGCGCATCACCTATGCCAATGTCAAGCCAGACATGGTGCCGGAACTCATCGAGTCGCACCTTGTCAAAGGACAGCCGGTGGCCCGCTGGGTCATCGGCCGTCTGGAACAATCGTGAGTGGGGAGGACACGATGGGACCCGATACTTCGATCGAAGCCGTGCTCAAGCGGGCGATCCAACTGGAAATCGATGCGGCCACGCTGTACACAAACGCCGCGGCAGCCGTGCAAGATGATGCCGTGCGCGCCCGGCTGCAGGAACTGGCCGCTCAGGAGCGCGGCCACCAGGCCAAGCTGGAAGACATCCTGGCCGGCAACGTGCGCTGGGCCATTCGCCGCGCCAAGGCCGAGCCGGTCACCGACCTGCGCCTGAGCGACCACCTGGTGGCCGGCACACTGGACCCGCAGGCCGATTACCAGGACGTGCTGCTGTTCGCGGCCCGCAAGGAAAAGACGGCGCACGATTTCTACCAGGCCATGGCCGAGCTGGTCGAAGATAAGCTGACCCGCAGCGTCTTTGAGCTGCTGGCGGCGGAAGAACTGCGGCACAAGTACGTGCTGGAAAAAACCTACGAGGAAGTGGTGTACAAGGACTTCTAAGATGGATATAGCCAATCCGATTATAGGCGGTTCGGGCGCGGCAGACCGGCATTACCGGGCCGACGTTCTGATCTGCGGCGGCACCGGCTGTCATGCCTCCAACTCGCAGGCTGTCACCCAGGCCATGCAGGCGGAGGTGGCAGCGCGCGGGCTGGCAGGCGAGGTACGGGTCGTGCAGACCGGCTGCCGGGGCTTCTGCTCCATGGGGCCGATCATGATGGTCTACCCGGAAGGCATCCTCTACTGCCAGGTGCAGCCGGACGACGTGCCGGAAGTCGTGGAAGAAACCCTGCTCAAGGGCCGCCAGGTGGCGCGGCTGGCCTACGCCGAGCCGCAGCAGCACCAGGCGCTGCCCTTCTACCATGACATCCCGTTCTACGGCAAGCAGCGGCGCATTGCCCTGCGCAATTGCGGGCTGATCAACCCGGAGAGCATCGACGAATACATTGCACGCGACGGCTATGCTGCGCTCGGCCAGGTGCTGACCGGCATGACGCCTGAGGACGTGCTGCGCGAAATGAAGGACTCGGGGCTGCGGGGCCGCGGCGGCGCGGGCTTCCTGACCGGCCTCAAGTGGGAGTTCGCCCGGCGCAGCCAGAACTACCCCAAGTACGTCATCTGCAATGCGGACGAGGGCGACCCCGGCGCATTCATGGACCGCTCGATCCTCGAAGGCGACCCGCACAGCGTCATGGAAGGCATGGCGATTGCGGGCTATGCGATGGGTGCGCATGAGGGCTACATCTACTGCCGGGCCGAGTATCCGCTCGCAATTGCGCGGCTCAAGACCGCCATCGCGCAGGCGGAAGCGTACGGCGTGCTGGGCGAGAACATCCTGGGCTCCGGCTTCAGCTTCCATCTGCACGTCAAAGAGGGCGCGGGCGCGTTCGTCTGCGGTGAGGAGACCGCGCTGATCGCCTCGATCGAAGGCCAGCGCGGGGAGCCGCGCCCGCGACCGCCGTTCCCGGCGGTGGCAGGGCTGTGGCGCAAGCCATCGAACGTCAACAACGTCAAGAGCTACGCTATGGCGCCCCAAATCCTGCTGCACGGGGCGGCCTGGTTCAAAAGCATCGGCCCGGAGAAGTCACCGGGCACGGCCATCTTCGCGCTGACGGGCAAGATCAACAACACGGGCCTGATCGAAGTGCCGATGGGCATCTCGCTGGGCGAGATCATCTTCGATGTGGGCGGTGGCATTCCCAAGGGCAAGCCGTTCAAGGCGGTGCAGACCGGCGGGCCGTTGGGCGGCTGTCTGCCAGCCGCCGCGCTCAACACGCCGGTGGACTTCGACTCGCTGACCGCAGCGGGCGCCACGATGGGCTCGGGCGGCATGATCGTGGTCGACGACAACACCTGCATGGTGGAGTTCGCCAAGTACTTCCTAGAGTTCGCCACTGCGGAGTCGTGCGGCAAGTGCGTGCCCTGCCGCGTCGGCGGCATGCGTCTGCTGGAGACGCTCACGCGCATCACTGAGGGCCAGGGCCGGCCCGAGGATATCGACACGATCAAGTACCTCGCCCAGAACATGCGCGAGGCCAGCCTGTGCTCGCTGGGCCAGCTCACGCCCGGCCCGGTCATGTCGGCCCTACGCTTCTTCGGCGACGAGTTCATCCAACACATCGAAGACCATACCTGCGTGGCGGGCCAGTGCAAGGCGCTGGTGCGGGCCAAGTGCATCAACGCCTGTCCGGCGGGCGTCGAGAGCCCGGCCTACCTGGCGCTGGTGGCGCAGGGTCGCTACGCCGAAGGGTTGGCGATCCACCGCGAACGCAACCCCTTCGCGTCCATCTGCGGCCGTGTCTGCCCCGCGTTCTGCGAGCAGCGCTGTCGCCGGGGCGAGATCGACGAGGCCATCAGCATCCGCAGCGTCAAGCGCTTCATGGCCGACCACGAGTACACGACCCCCTGGACGCCGCCACGCACGGAGCGCGCCAAGCCGCTCAAGGTCGGCGTGGTGGGCGCAGGTCCGGGCGGGCTGACGGCCGCGCTGCGGCTGGCCCAGCGAGGCTACCAGGTCACGGTGTTCGAGAAGCTGCCCATCCCCGGCGGCATGATGGCGGTGGGCATCCCTGAGTACCGCCTGCCAACCGACCAGTTGATGGCCGAGGTGGCGCACATCGAGCGCGCAGGCGTCGAGCTGCGCTACAACCAGGCACTGGGCCGCGACTTCACGCTGGATGAGCTGTTCGCGCGCGAAGGCTGCCATGCCGTGGTGCTGGCCATCGGCGCGCACCGCAGCCGCAAGCTGGGCGTGCCGGGCGAGGAGCAGGCCGGCGTGCTGCCCGGCACCGACTTCCTGCGGGCGGTCGGGCTGGTCAACCGCGGGGGCGGGGCCGGCTACACCCTGCCCGATATGCAGGGGAAGCGAGTAGCGGTCGTCGGCGGCGGCAACGTGGCGCTGGATGCGGCCCGCACGGCCTGGCGGCTGGGGGCGCAGGAAGTGCACGTCATCTACCGCCGCACGCGGGCCGACATGCCGGCATATGCGGAAGAGGTGGCGGCAGCGGACCAGGAGGGCATCCAGTTCCACTACCTGGTCAACCCGGTCGCCATCGTGGGCGACGGGCAGGTGACCGGCGTGGTCTTGCAGCGCCAGCGGCTGAGTGAGTTCGACAGCGGCGGCCGGCGGCGGCCGGTGCCGATCGAAGGCGACACCTTCACGCTGCCGGTCGATGTGGTGATCCCGGCCATCGGTCAGACAACGGACACCTCGTGGATGCAGCAGGCCGGCATCGAGGCGACACGGTCCAGCACATTCGTGGTCGGCCCGGCCTACAACACCTCGCGCGGCGGAGTGTTCGCCTGCGGCGATGCGGTGAGCGGCCCAGCGACAGTGATCGAGGCGGTGGCCCAGGGCAACCTGGTGGCGGTGGCGGTGGACCACTGGCTTAAGACGGGCGCGTATGAGAAGCCGGTCTACACGACGCCGCGGCCCGACATCGCCAACCTGCACAATCTGGACGAGTATGCCGATGCGCGGCGGCCGCACATGTTGGAGCTGGCCCTGGCAGAGCGGACGGCGAGCTTCCGCGAGGTAGAGCTGGGGTTGGATGAGCACGCAGCACGCGAGGAAGCCCGGCGCTGCCTGCGCTGCGACCTGGAATGGCTCGACTACATGAAGATCCCGCGTCCCGTGGCTGATGACGCCACGCGCGCGGCCGTAACAGCCTGAAAGGAGACTGCTTCCAAGCGATGGCGATCGTCAACCTTACCATCAACGGACAGAGAATCCAGAGTCAGCCAGGAAAGACAGTACTTGAAGCCGCGCAGACTGCGGGCATCGATATCCCGACACTGTGTCACCATCCGGCCGTGGAGTCGTGGGGCGGCTGTCGCATGTGCCTGGTCGAGATCGAGAAGCAGCGCGGGCTCCAACCCGCGTGTACCTTCCCGGTCAGCGACGAGATGGTCGTCTCCACTGAGAGCCCGCGCGTCGTCGCAGCGCGCAAGTTCGTGCTCGAACTGCTCTTCTCGGAGCGCGTGCACTACTGCATGTTCTGCGCAATGAGCGGCAACCAGGAGACGACCCAGTGCGAGCTGCAAGCGCTGGCCTACCGCTACGGCCTGACGAACTGGCGCTACGAGCCGGACACGAGCCGCCCCTGGTCGGTCGACGCGTCGCGCAAGTACTTCTTCATGGATCACTCCCGCTGCATCCTGTGTCGCCGCTGCATCCGCGCGTGCGAGGAAGTCGCCGCGAACCACACACTGGCCGTACGCGAACGCGGCGCGAAGACCATGGTCATCGCGGACGCAGACTTGCCTCTGGGCGAGTCGACCTGCGTGTCGTGCGGCACCTGCCTGCAGGTCTGCCCGACCGGCGCACTGATTGACCGCCGCAGCGCCTACATGGGCGGAACCGGCGAGTTGCTGCACAAGCAGACCACGTGCATGGCCTGCCCGGTCGGCTGCCCGGTCGATGCGGTCTACCGCTCGAACCAACTGCTCCGCATCGAGGGCATCTTCGATGCCCCGAACGGCGGGCTGCTGTGCGTCAACGGCCGGTTTGAACCGGCGGAGCCCAAGCCGAAACGCGTGACGAGCCCGATGGTCAAGCGGGACGGCTCATGGGCCGCAGTCAGCTGGACCGAGGCGATCGAGTACGTGGCCGGCCAACTGCGCGCCGCAGGCAGCGTGGCCGGGCTGGCCTCCCCGCGCGCGACAATCGAGTCGCTTGGCATGTTCAAGCACCTGCTGACCGACGTGCTCGGCAGCGACCAGATCGCGCTGCTGTATGGCGCGGCCCCGCAGGACGTGGGGCCGAAGGCGAGCCTGCAAGCCGTGGCAGACGCGGACTGCATCGTGCTGATCGGCGGCAACCCGCTCGAGGGCCAGAAGGTTGCCGGCTACAAGGTCAAGCGCGCGGTCGATCTTGGCGCCACGCTGACCATCGTCAGCACTGACGGTGAGCCCAATGCGCTGGACCCGTGGGCGCAGCAGCACCTCACCCTGGCCGAGCTCAACCAGGTCGCGGATATCGTCGCCGCTGCGGCGCGGCCCGTCGTGCTCTACGGCGCAGAATTGGCCCCGGAGGTCTACGCATTCCTGCGAACGCTGCCCGAAAAGACGCGCTATCTGCCGCTTGTCAGCGGCACGAACAGCGTAGGCGCCGCGCAGATTGGGCTGAAGACGCGACCGGTCGCGGGTAATGCGCTGTATGTCCTGGCCGCCGACGAGCTCCGAGACGGTCATGCGCTGCCGAAAGCCGCGTTCACGGTCGTACAGGCCGCATACTGGACCCCGACCGTCGAGCAAGCGGACGTCGTGCTGCCCGCGCTGGATTGGACCGAACAGCAGGGTCATGTGGTGAATATGGAAGGCATCAGCCAGGCCGTCCAGCCGTTCCTGCAGGCCCCGGTGGGCGTGCAGGCGGACGTGATGACCCTGGGCGCGCTGGCAACCCGGCTGCGGGCAGCCTGAGCGACGAAGCCAAGAGAGGAGCAGGCCCAAATGGCTGAACACGAACAAGGGAACGGAAACGGCAGCAAGCCCACAGTCGCCAGCGACTGGCTGACCGGCTGCGCGGGCTGCCATATGTCCCTCCTGGATATAGACGAGCGCATCGTAGACATTATCGAAGCTGCGACGCTCTGGTCAACCCCGGTGACTGACCTGAAACATCCCCCTGAGGAGGGTGTCACAGTCGGCATCCTGGAGGGGGGCATCAACAACTCTGCGACCGAGGCCGTCGCCAAAATGATGCGCGCGCGATCCAAGATTCTGGTAGCGCTGGGCGATTGCGCAGTCTTCGGCGGCGTGCCTGCGATGCGCAACACCTGCGGCATCCAGGAGGCGCTCTGTCGCGCCTATGTAGAGAGCGAGAGCACGGTCGATGGACAGATTCCTGACCATCCTGACATCGCGGTCATGCAGGAGACGCGGCCCGTGGACGCAGTCGTACCGGTGGACATCTACCTCCCCGGCTGTGCGCCGAGCGCGGACGCAATCTTCCACGTCTTGTCGGAACTGGTGAACGGCCGGATGCCCGAGGTCAAGGGCAAACTCCTGGACTGGCACTGAGAGGGCATATGGCACAGAAAATCATGATCGAGCCGGTCACCCGTATCGAAGGGCATGCCAAGGTCGGCGTGTACCTGGACGACCAGGGCCAGGTGGAGAAGGCTGTCTTTCACGTCAACGAGTTCCGCGGATTCGAAAAGTTCTGCGAAGGGCGCTTGTTCTTCGAGATGCCGCTCATCACCGAGCGCATTTGCGGCATCTGCCCGGTCAGCCATCACCTGGCGAGCGCGAAGGCGTGTGACGCCATCGTGGGCGCGCAGGTGCCGCGGCCTGCGCAACTGCTGCGCGAGCTGATGCACATGGGGCAAATTATCCAGTCCCACTCGATGCACATCTTCGAGCTGGGCGGCCCGGATTTGCTGCTGGGGTTCGACTGCGACCCGAAAGTGCGCAACGTGGTCGGCCTGTACAACGCGAATCCTGAGCTCACCGTCAAGGCCATCGGTCTGCGCAAGTACGGCCAGGACATCATCGCACGGCTGGGCGGACGCCGCGTCCACCCGAACTTCGCAGTGCCGGGCGGCGTCAACCAGACGCTCAGCCTGACTAACCGCGATGCACTGCTGGGCGGCATCGACGGCGTCATCGCGGATATCCAGATCGGCCTCAGCGTCATCAAGGGTTGGATGGCCGCAAACCTCGAGGACCTGAACAAGTTCGGCGTGTTCGCAACGAACTACCTGGGCATGGTCGATGAGAACAATGCCCTGCAACTCTACGACGGCGATATCCGTATCGTGGACAAGCAGCGGCAGTTCATCAACCGCTTCGACGGCCACGACTACCTCGACTACATCGGGGAACGCGTGGAGCCGTGGACTTACCTGAAGTTCCCGTACTACAAATCGCTTGGCTGGCCGGATGGCGTATACCGCGTCGGTCCGCTGGGCCGGCTGAACGCGGCGGAGCGGATGGCGACCCCGCTCGCGCAGGCCGAGTACGAGGTGTTCCAGCAGGTACGCGACGGGCAGGTCGTCGAAGGGACGCTATACTATCACTACGCGCGCCTGATCGAGGACCTGTATGCGGCGGAGCGCGTGAAGGAAATCCTGCTCGACCCGGATGTGCTCAGCACCGACATCCAGGACCACCGGCCCGTGACGAACGCCGAGGGCGTCGGCGTCATCGAGGCCCCGCGCGGGACCCTGTGGCACCACTACTGGGTGGACGAGAACGGCCGGCTCGAAAAGGTGAACCTGATTGTTGCGACGGGCAATAACAACTGGGCGATGAGCAAAGCCGTGGACTCGGTGGCGAAGACCTACGTGGACGGCAAGAACGTCACCGAGGGGCAGCTCAACCGCATCGAGGCCGCGATCCGCGCGTATGACCCGTGTCTGTCCTGCTCCACGCACGCGCTGGGGCAGATGCCGCTGGAAGTCGTCGTTTACGACGCGAGCGGCGACGAAGTCAACCGAGTGATGCGCGAATAGGCATTGGGCCGAGGATGGCTTTAGCCGGTTTCGGCAACCAAAGGTTGCACAACCAAGCCACAGCTTGAGCGGTCAATGTCACGCACAGAGCAGATAAACGGATGCTGTCGGGGCGACCTGCGGTCGCCCCGACGCTTGTTATGTGGCGGCGACCCGCAGTTGTCCGCACATATATGGGTAGGCATATGCGCGTACTGGTCATCGGATATGGCAACCCCAGCCGCCAGGACGATGGCGTCGGACTGGCAGTCGTGAATGGACTGCGCGCGGCCGCGAGCCAACCGCTGCTCGAAGAAGGCGACGATGGGTTCAACGACCTGGGTGGGTCCCTCGATACGCTGTTCCTCCAGCAGCTCAGCCCGGAGCTGGCCGAGACGCTGATCGACTACGATCACGTTTGCCTGGTGGATGCGCACTTCGGCCTGTACCCGGAGCTGGTCCACGTGACTCCGCTGGACCCGGAGAACGCACCCGCCATCGTCTCCCACCACTTCAAGCCTGGCACCTTGCTGGCGCTGGCAGGCGAACTCTACGGCCGCGCGCCGACCGCGGAACTGATCTCTGTGCGCGGGTTCTCCTTTGACTTCACCTCCGAGCTCAGCCCGGCGACCGCAGAGGGCGTCCGGCAGGTGATTGAGGAACTGTGGGGCAGATTCGGAGTGTAGACCGGCCGGCAGTACAACCCTTAAGCCTTGCCGTCTGACGGATCAGCAGATCCGCGGCAACTGCTCGCCGCTCAACAAGTCCACGATGCGCTGGCCGCCGATGCGCGAGCGCATGACAACCTTGCGGGGGTGCTCCGCGACCACCTCTCCGATGACCGCGGCCTCGCGGCCCAACGGATGGCCCCGCAGCACGGCCAGCACCGCGTCCGCATCCTCCCGCGCAACGATAGCAAGACACTTCCCCTCGTTCGCCACGTAGAGCGGGTCCAGCCCGAGAATCTCGCACGCGCCGCGTACCGCGTCACCGACCGGAATGGCCGCTTCCATCAGCCGGATCCCCACCTGCGCGGCCTGCGCGATTTCGTTGAGCGCGCTTGCGACGCCCCCGCGGGTCGGGTCGCGCAGCACGTGAACGCTGTCTCCGCCGGCCCTGAGCACTTCAGCCACCAGCCCGTGCAGAGACGCAGAATCACTCACCAGCTCCGTCTCGAACGCCAGCCCCTCGCGCACCGACATAATCGCCATGCCGTGGTCCGCGATGCGCCCGCTGACGAGCACCACGTCACCCGGCTGCGCGCGCAGCGGCGAGATGTGCACGCCCGCGGGAATCAGGCCGATGCCGGTCGTGTTGATGTAGATGCCGTCTCCCTTGCCGCGGTCCACCACCTTCGTGTCGCCGGTGGCAACCGGTACACCCACGGCCTGCGCCGCGGCGGCCAGTGCAGTGACGATGCGCCACAGCTCATCCATCGGCAGCCCCTCCTCGAGGATGAACCCTACGGAGAGCGCAGCCGGCTGCGCGCCGCACATCGCGAGGTCGTTCACGGTCCCATGTACGGCGAGTGACCCAATGTCGCCGCCGGGGAAGAACCGCGGACTGACCA
>JAKPQT010000317.1 GCA_029555885.1 Chloroflexota bacterium
GTGGATTGAGTGGCGCGCTGAGCCGGGCACTGGGGAGATGGCCGCGATTGCCCGCGCAGCGGAGGCCGCAGGCCGCCTGTTCATCATTGCGCACCCGCACGCCATCGACGACCCGTACTGCACAGGCTGCGCATGGCACTATGACGACGTGATGCCCGGCCCGGCGCGCGCGGTGGAGGTCTGGAACGGCCGGTGGAACGGCGATTCGGGCAACGCGGAGAACCTGGCGCTGTGGTACGGCTGGCTGAACGCAGGGCTGCGCATCGTCGCGACCTGCGGGACGGACTGCCATGATTTCTACCCGGAAGGTGACACCGAGCCGTTCTCGCATGTGTACGCGGCCGAACTCACGGAGGACGCGCTGCTCGACGCCATCCGCCGAGGCAGGCTGTATCTGAGCAGCGGCCCGCGGCTGGAGCTGCACGCGCGGGCGGGGGACGCACTCGCGGGCATGGGCGACGAACTGGTATTGTCCGATGAGGGAGCCGCGTTCCGCTGCGCGTGGACGAACTGTCCGCCCGACGCGGTCGTGCGCGTGGTGGTCGATGGCGCGATCATCCACGAATGGCGGGCGGGAGGCGATGGGCAGGCCGAGTGGCAAGTGACGCCGGGGCAGGGGTGGTGCACGGTGGAAATCCGCAGCGCGGACGGCGACATGCTGGCGCTCAGCAACCCGGTCTTCTGCCGGGCGGTGCGGGTAGACGTAACCACGGAATAGACGGATCACGCGGAACAGGGGAGCATCCTGAACGGAGTCCGCACAGGGTGCGGGCGGGCCGCACTATGTGCGGTCATGGTCGAAGGACGCTCCCCCGTTTTATGCTCTACCGCGTGATAACGACCGGCATACCGATGTACGCCGTGTCCCAGAGCAGCTTGGCGTTGGCATCGTCGAGCATGACGCAGCCGAAGGTGATGGGCGTGCCGACCAGCCCGGCCCAGGTTTTCTGCCCCGACGGGTAGTAGGGCAGGCCGTGAATGCCGTTTTCCATGCTGCCCGCCCAGTAGATGCCCAACCAGTATGGCATGTAGAAGCCCCAGGTCGAGCCCCAGGCGTTGCGGAGCTTCGACTGCACCCTGAACGTGCCGACGGAAGTGCCCGCGCCGCGCCGGCCCGTCGAGCAGCGCCAGTCACCGATGAGCGCGCCGCCCCGGTACAGCCAGCAGTGCTGGGATGAGATGCTGACCACGAAGCGCGTGCCCGCGCCCGATCCGCCGGCGGCGCCGCCGGTTGAGCCCCCCGACTTGCCGGGGACGCGCAACACCATGCCCACATAGATGCGGTTCGGGTTGGTGATGCCGTTCGCGGCCGCCAGCGCGGATGTGGACACGCCGAGGCGCCCCGCGATGGCGCTCAGCGTATCGCCGCTACGCACCTTGTAGGTTGCGCCGCTCGTGCTGGCCGCGCCGCCGCTGCTGCCCCCGCCGGCTGAGGGAATCGCCAGCCGCTGCCCGATGCGGATAAAGTTAGGGTTGCTGATGCCGTTGGCGCGCGCCAGCGCCGTCGCGCTGACGCCGTACTGGCGGGCGATTTTTGCCAGCGTCTCGCCCGCGCGGACAACGTGCGTGCCGCCATCCGCGTGAGCGCTGGCCGCAAACAGGAACAGCACGAAGACCGAGACCACGAAGGTCGTTATGAGTCGTATGCGCATGAGGAGCTCCTCCAGCCGCGATTTTCAGATGACAAACATATCATGCATCGAATTGTGACAAATTGCAACTCGTTGGCTGGCAGGGCTGGCAACCCGCTAGCGTAGCCGAAACGTCCTACTCCCCGATAATCTTGACCAGCACGCGCTTGCGCCGGCCCCCGTCAAACTCACCGTAGAAGATCTGCTCCCACGGCCCGAAGTCGAGCCGCCCGCCGGTCACCGCGACAACCACCTCGCGGCCCATCACCTGCCGCTTCATGTGTGCGTCCGCGTTGTCCTCGCCTGTCCGGTTGTGCCAGTACTTGCCCATCGGTTCATGCGGGGCCAATCCTTCGAGCCAGACCTCGTAATCATGGTGCAGGCCGCTCTCGTCGTCGTTGATGAACACCGACGCAGTGATGTGCATGGCATTGACGAGGCACAGCCCCTCCTGGATCCCGCTCTCGCGCAGCGCGGCCTCCACCTGCGGCGTGATGTTGATGAACCCGCGCCGCCCCGGAACGTTGAACCAGAGTTCTTTGCGATGGCTTTTCATGGTGATTTGGCTCCATCTAAACGCTACTTGGATAGGATTCGCCTACGACTGGCCGACGACGACCAGGGCCTCGCGCCGCAGCGAAAGCTGCACCTCATCTCCTACTTTCAGGTCCAGTGCGGCATAGGTGTGGCTGGCATGCCGCACCTCGATCAGATGCTGGTTGGCGAGTATGAGGGTCAAGGTCCGGCCGCCGGGATGCAGGCTGATTCCCACGATGCGGCCGGTGACCAGGTTGAACCGCACTGCGTCCACCAGGGGCCGGTCGGGGTAAAGGACCTTGACATCCTCGGGCCGCACGTAAGCCATGACACTGCTCCCTGCGGCCAGGGCCTGTGGGGGCGCCATCAGTTGCAGACCATCCCAGTCGAGCACCAGGCTGTCCGGCTGTGCGGCCACCACCTGCGCCCGCAACAGATTGGGAATGCCCATGATCTCCGCGACGTGCTGGTTAGCCGGATAACGGAACACCTCGGCCAGGGGGCCGACCTGCTCCACCCGGCCGTCGCGCATGACGGCCAGCCGCTGCCCGACGGCAAAGGCGTCCTCCAGCCGGTGGGTCACATAGATGACGACCAGCCCCAGTTCGCGCTGCAAGGCCAGCAGGTCGCGCTGCAGGTGTTGCCGGACCGCGACATCCAGGGCCGAGAACGGCTCGTCCAGCAAGAGTGCGCGCGGCGCGGCCGCCAGGGCCCGCGCCAGCGCCACCCGCTGCTGCTGGCCGCCGGATAGCTCGTGCGGATACCGGTCGGCCAGGTGCGTCAGGTTCATGCGTGCCAGGAACTCGCCGGCACGGTGCGCGCGTTCCGGCCCCCGCAGCGGGTAGGCCACGTTCTCCAGTGCGGTCATGTGTGGAAACAGGGCATACTGCTGGAAAACATAGCCGATGTGCCGCTGGCGCGCAGGGATATGGATGGGTCGCGCGTCGCCCGTCTTGTGGAAGAACGTGCGCCCCTCCAGAACAATGGAGCCATGATCTGGCGTGATGAGCCCGGCAATCGCATTCAAAGTGGTCGTTTTGCCCGACCCCGAAGGGCCGAACAGCACCAGGGTCTCCGCGCCGACCTCCAGCCGCACGTGCAGGCGGAAGTCAGGCCGCTGGACGGTGAAATCGGCGGCGAGGGAGGGCGCGGCGCCGGCCGGCATAGAAGTTGGCAGTCCCATTTCACCCTTCCCCGGTGGTGTCCGCAGCCCTGCGGGGCGGACGCGGTCGCTCGAACCGTCGCACGGCCCATAGGCTCACGAACGCCAGCAGTGTCATCAGCAGCACCATGCCGTTAGCCTGCGCGTAACTCCGGTTCTGCACCGCATCATAGATGGCTAACGGCAGCGTTTGCGTACGGCCGGGGATGTTGCCGGCTACCATCAGGGTTGCGCCGAACTCGCCCAACGCGCGCGCCGATGCGAGCACGAGGCCGGCCAGAATGCCGCGGCGCGCCAGAGGCAGTGTGATGCGCCACAGCACCACGGGCTCCGACGACCCCAGTGTACGGGCCGCATTCTCCAGCGTGGGATCGACCCCTGCAATGGCCGCGCGCGCAGACAGCACGAGCAGCGGCAGGCCGACGACCGCAGAAGCGATGGCCGCGGCACCCCAGGTGAACAGGATGCGCCAGCCGAACCACTCGACGACGGGGCTGCCGCGGCCCAGTGCCAGCAGCAGGTAGTAGCCGACCACTGTGGGCGGCAGCACCAGCGGCAGGCTGATCAGCGCCTCCACCAGCGTTGCCCCCCGAAACCGCCGCCGCGCCAGGAGCAGCGCCAGAGGCAGCCCCACCGCCATCATCAGTACGGTCGCGACCGCCGTGACCCGGAGCGACAACAGGAGCGCGGACCAGTTCATGGTACAGCTTCCTCGCCCGGCAGGATAAACCCGTACTTGCGCATGATGGGCCGTCCCTGTGGGCCATTGACGAATGCGGCAAAGGCACGCGCCGCGTCCGCGTGCGCTGCGCCCTTGACTACCGCCAGCACCTGATCAATGGGCGGGTGCAGGTTCTCGGGCACCAGGGTCCACCGACCCTCCTCCCCACCCGCGGCTGCCGCGGGCACGGAGAGCGACAGGGCCGCGATGGCGACATCTACATTGCCAGTCTCGGCATACTGCAACGTCTGCCGGATATTCTCGCCCAGCACCAGCCGGGGCCGGACGGCCTCCCACACGCCGGCCGCCTGCAGCGCTTGCCGCGCAGCCATGCCGTAGGGCGCATGGTCGGGATTGGCGATGGCGATGCGCCTTACGCCGGGCTGTGTCAGGTCCTCGATACGGCTGACCTCCAGCGGGCTGTCCGCACGCAGCCACAGGGTGAGGCGGCCGCGGGCATACAACTGCTTTGTGCCGGCCAGAATCAGCCCCTGCCGTTCCAGGTCTTCGATGAAGCTGACGTTTGCGGCGGCGAACAGGTCCACCGGTGCGCCCTGCTCGATCTGCTGGGCCAGTTGGCCTGTCGAGCCGAAGTTGAATACGACTGCGTAGCCGGTTTCGGCCTCGAAAGCCTCGCCGATTTCCTGAAATGCGTAGGTCAGGTCCGCGGCTGCCGACACCGTGAGCGGACCGGACACCCGGTCGTCACTTTGTGCGCTGAGACAGGCCGCGAGGCAAACAGGGACGACAACCAGGAGCGCCCCGGCATACAGCATGGCGCGTCGTGGCGGGCTCCCTCCGAACATGCGAACCCAAAACATCCGTAGCATTCTTCTGTGCCTTCTGGCCGGTGTTGACGCGGATAGATGAGCGTCAGCCTACAACATTTTATCACGCGCCGCCCGTAGCTTTTCATACTGACTTTAATGCGACTTCATGGTACTGGTCAGACAGGCAAAAGAATACATTAACGCCGGAGCAATGTGCAAGCCTTGCCAGCTCCGCGCGATTCAGGGAACTGGCGAAGGTAGTGAGCAGGGGAGTGGTGGGAAGGTGAGGAGATGTGATGGATGCGAATGAGCGTAAGAGCGAACTGCGCCTGATAGTGATTTCGCTGATCTTGATGTTGGGCTTTATCGTCGGCGGGTGGTTGGGCGCGAGCGCCCTGACGGCGCGCACGATGCGGTCGCTGGCTGCGGCGCAGGCGACGCCGACGATGCCGGCGGCTGCGGCCCAGGCGGGCGCAGCGCAGGCTTCCGGCATGCAGCACAGCGCGGCCCAGACTGCGGCAACGGAAGGACAGGCCATCCCCATCCGCCAGGGCGGGCCGGCGGCGGATGTGTCGCTCGTGCCGGATGTCTCGTTCACGCTGCGCACCGAGGTCGGGCATGAGGGCTTGTTTTACGTGGGCGTCGGCGGAGTGATAGAGGGCCAGATCAATCCCACGCTGCAGGTCGCCGAGGGCGCGGTCGTGCAGGTCACGCTGATTAACGGCGACGGCGCGCTGCACGACATCGTCTTCCCGGAGTTCGGCGCGGCGACTGAGCAGTTCGCCGGGCGGGATTCCAGCAGCACGACGGTTTTTCGGGCGAGCCAGCCCGGAGAATACGCCTACTTTTGCAGCGTGCCGGGCCACCGGCAGGCGGGCATGGAAGGCAAGCTGATTGTGGGGGATGCAGTGACCGGGCCGGAAGCGACCGGCGCGGATATCGTGGCCGATCCGGCGAATTTGCCCGCGCCCGTGGGCGCGCGCGGGCCGCAGAGCGTGCGGCTGGACCTGGAGACAGTCGAGCTGAAGGGCCAACTGGCCGACGGCACGACCTACAATTACTGGACGTTTAACAGCCAGGTGCCGGGGCCGATGCTGCGCGTGCGGGTTGGCGATTCGGTCGAGGTACACCTGTCGAACAAGGCCGACAGCAAGATGATCCACTCGATCGACTTCCATGCTGCAACCGGGCCGGGCGGCGGCGCAACCGTGACCCAGGTGCCGCCGGGCGAGGAACGCAGCTTTACCTTCAAGGCACTCAGCTCGGGCCTGTACGTCTATCACTGTGCGACGCCGATGGTGGCTGCACACATCAGTAACGGCATGTACGGGCTGATCCTGGTCGAGCCCGAAGGCGGGCTGCCGCCGGTCGACCGTGAGTTCTACGTCATGCAGGGCGAACTCTATACCCAGCAGGACTACGGCCAGCACGGCGACCTGACCTTCAACGTGGACAAACTGCTGGCCGAGCAGGCCGAGTACGTGACGTTCAATGGCGCGGTCGGCGCGCTGACGACGCAGAAGCCGCTGCACGCCAACGTGGGCGAGACGGTCCGCATCTTCTTCGGCGTGGGCGGGCCGAACTACACCTCGTCATTCCATGTGATCGGCGAGATCTTCGACCGGGTGTACGACCAGGCCTCGATTACCGCGCCGCCGTTGACGGACGTCCAGACGACGCTCGTGCCGGCGGGCGGCGCGACGATGGTCGAGTTCAAAGTGGATGTGCCGGGCCGCTATGTGCTGGTGGATCATGCGCTGTCGCGGATGGAGCGGGGGTTGGTGGGGTTCCTGAACGTCGAAGGGCCGGAAAACCCGGAGATTTTCAGCTCGCCGCACCAGCCATCGGCCAACAGCGGGCACTAATCACACCCAACAAATCCGCAGAGGTGGGGTCACCCCACCCCTGCGGTGATGTATTCTCAGCGCACGATGGCCGAGATAATCCAGGTCAGGATGCTGAGCAGGATGGAGGCAAACAGCGCACCGAAGAAGCCCTGCACCTTCACCCCTTTGACAAGGGCGGCCATCAACATCAGCATGAGCGCGTTCAGCACCAGCGCAAAAAGCCCCAGCGTCAGGATGGTGATGGGGAGCGACAGAAAGGCGAGCACGGGCCGCACGAACGCGTTCAGCAGGCCCAGCACGAGCGCGGCGACAAGCGCCGTCCCTGCATTCTCGATCTCGATGCCGAAGCGCAGCCGGGAGATGAGATAGAGACTGAGCGCAGTAATCAGCCAGGTAATCAGGAAGTTCGTCATATAGCCCTCCTTGCAAGCATATCACCTTCCATTACGCAAGATGGGCCAGGAAGTTGCTGCGCATGGGTCTCAGTACACCCCGTATTCCTCGATGGCCTCGTAGAGCGCGACGATGTTTTCCCACGGCACATCCGGTTCCAGGCTGTGCGTCGGGCCGAGCACCAGCCCGCCGTCATACCCCACCGTCTCGATGCGCCGCCTGACCTCCGCGCGCACGTCGTCCGGCGTGCCGAACGGCATCGTCGTCTGCGTGCCGATGGTGCCCCACAGGGCCAGCCGGTCGCCGTAGCGCTGTTTGACGGCCACCGGGTCGATGCACTCCGGCTGGACCGGGTTGAGGATGGTCACGCCGATGTCGATCAGCTCCGGAATGATGGCCGACGGGTTGCCGTCCGAGTGGTAGAACACGGGCAGGTCGGGCTTAACCGCACGCGCCGAATCGATGATGCGCTGCATCCGGCCCTTGAACCACCGGCGCCAAGTCGCCGGACTCATCAACATGCCCGTCTGCATGCTGACGTCGTCGCCCAGGACGAGCACGTCGACGTCCTGCTCCGCGAAGAAGCGCGCCTGGCCGCAGCGGATGTCGGTGATGCGGTCCAGCAGACACTCCGCGAACGCGGGTTGGTCGCGGAAGTCGCGGAATAGCTCCTCCATCCCGCGCAGTTGCCAGGCCACCTCGAAGATGGTGACGGCCATCGCGCCAGCCACGGCCAGGTCGCGGGCGTGGTGCGCCTGAATCTGTGCGCTTGCGTGCGCGTGCCGTGCGGGGTCTGCGTAGTCAGGCAGCGGGAAAGCTTCGAACTGGCGCAGCGTGTCGAACTCCGTCATCGGCGCAATCATGCTGGTGAAGTGGTAGAACGTGCCGGGCAGGTGGGCCGTGCCCCACTCGGTAATCTCGGCCTCTGCGGGCAGGTCGGGGTAGTAGGCGGCATAGCGGTCGCGGCGCGCGGCGCGGTCCTGTGCCGCGGCCTCCGGCGGGAGGTCCGTGGCGACGAAGCGCACGTCGATGTTGAAGTATGCGTCGGGGTCGTCGCGGCCGGTGCGCCGGCGGAAGGTGTCGAGCACGGCGGGGGTGAAGCCCCAGCTCAGGTCCTTGGGGACGCGGTCGGGCCGGCGGCGCGACACGGCGGCGAGCACGCGCTCGCGGGGGGTCATGGTGGTCATGGCTGCTCCTGCGTGAGAAGGTTGCTACCGCCGATTGTACGCCGACTTGCGCGGATGGGGAAAACAGCGCAGCGCGGAAACACCGCCAGGCACACACAAGCCCGATTTCTGGTGGAAAACGGGCTTGTGCGGCTGTGCCGAGCTGGTGCTCGGCGATCCATTTTACTCCTCCAGCGTGGTTAGGTCGCCTTCGGGCAGGCCCTGGGCGCGGGCGCGCAGCACGCGGCGCATGATCTTGCCGCTGCGGGTCTTAGGCAGTTGCGGCACGAAG
>JAKPQT010000106.1 GCA_029555885.1 Chloroflexota bacterium
ACGACATCGCCATCGCCGCGAACGCTCTTCGCAACGTTATGGGGCTGCCGGCTGGCGAGCCGATGCAGCTCAAAGAACCCGCGGACACAGCGCAGAAGGACACAAAGCTCGAAGAGCTGATACAGACCGCGCTGGGGCAGCGGCCGGAAGTAGTGCAGGTGAGAGCGCGCGTGACGTCGGCCGAGGCCTCGGTGGATGTGGCGCGGATCAGCCGCAGGCCCCGCGTTGATACCACCCTCGGCGCCAGCTATACCCCGGAGAACGATTCTCAGCACACAGGCTGGGACGCGGGCGCGTCGGTCTCGATGCCCGTCTTCGACTTCGGACTTTCGCGGTCAAGGCAGAAGGAGGCCGAAGCGGCCGCGCGAAGCGCGGTAGAAGACCTGAGGCAGGCGGAAAAGGACGTGACGGCGGACGTCACCGAGGCGTACAATAACCTGCTTAGCGCCCGCGCGCGGGTGAGCGCGAGCAGGCTTGCGAGGGACGCGGCGAAGGTGAACCTCGACCAGGAGACCGAGCGGTATCGCCTGGGCGCGACGGGATCATCGGTTCTGAGCGTCTTCACCGCTCAGGTGCAGTATGCCGCGGCCGGCAACAGCCTTATTGATGCCGAGTATGACCGCATGACCGCAGGAGCCCAGCTCGAGAGGGCGCTGGGCGTCACGAAGTAAGACGAGAGCAGCACACGATATATGTTGAAACAGCAGAGAGACAGACAGAGGCGGCGGCTGATTCTGGCCGCCCTGGCCGCCGTAGTCCTGATCGGGGGCTTTATGCTCCATCGCTCCCGGAGCCAGACTCAGGCAAACGGGACCACCTACGAGTTCGGCAAGGTGACGCGCGGGGACGTTCGCAACTCCGTGACGGCCACCGGCACGATACAACCGTGGAAGACCGTTGACGTGAAGTCCAACATCGCCGGCCGCATTGACAGGCTTGCCGTTGACCTGGGCGACAGGGTGGAAGCCGGGCAGCTCATCGCTATCATTGACCCGACCGACGCCGAAGCGGCGGTGAAGAAGGCCGACGCGGACCTTGCCTCGGCGCGCGCCCGGGCGGCACAGGCTCGAGCGTCGAAGACGGTGCAGCCGGCCCTCACGAGCTCCGCGATAAGACAGGCCCAGGCGGGGGTAGAGTCGGCCCGCAAGTCGCTGGAGCAGTCGAAGCAGAGCAGGCAGGAACTGCAGCAGCAGCTCGCACAGCTTCAGGATGTCACCATCCCCCAGAATCTGGCGGAGTCTCGCGC
>JAKPQT010000330.1 GCA_029555885.1 Chloroflexota bacterium
ATCGCGACGAGCTGCTCAAGATTGCGTACGGCGTGTGGGACTACATCAAGAACCACCCGGACGGCCGCGGCCACCGGTGGGAACTGGAGTGGATCGGCAGCCTGCCGGGCAAGCGCGAGAGCGCGCGCTACGTGGGCGACCATATCCTGACGCAGAACGATATCGAGGCCGAAGGCCGGTTCGAGGACATGGTCGCGTACGGCGGCTGGACAATGGACGACCATCACCCTGCGGCCATCCACTGGCCCGGCCCGCCCACCATCTGGCACCCCGCGCCGTCACCCTACGGCATCCCGTACCGCTGCCTCTACTCCGCCAACATTGAAAACCTCTTCTTTGCGGGGCGCAACATCTCCGTTACGCACATGGCGCTCAGTTCGACGCGCGTCATGGGTACGTGCGCGCTGCTGGGCCAGGCCGTCGGCACGGCAGCCGCGCTGGCGGTCGAACGGGGGTGCAGCCCGCGCGACATCTACCGACACCACATCGCCGAACTGCAGACGCAGCTCATGGACGACGACTGCTACCTGCCGTGGCACCGGCGGCCCATTCCTGCCCTCAGTCGGGTCGCGCGGCTGACCGCCAGCGCAGGCGATCCCGACCCGCTGCGCAGCGGCATCGACCGGTCGCTGGGAGGCGAGGATAACGGCTGGTGGGGCGCGGCGGGCGCGTGGGTCGAATATCGCTTCCCCACGACGGTTACATTACAGCAGGCCCGCTTCACGTTCGACAGCGACCTGGCTGCGCTGAAGCGAATGCCGTGCAGCTATCCCGCGCAAGCCCAACGCGAGCGCATCCCGCCGCAGATGACGCGCGCTTTCGAGCTACAGGTGCAAGACGCCGCAGGCGCATGGCGGACGATCCACCGGGTCGACAACAACTATCAGCGGCTGGTCAAGATTCCCCTTTCCGTGGAAGCCTCAGCCATCCGGTTTGTGCCCCTGGATAGCTGGGGAGGCGAGCAGGTTCACTTGTTCGGTTTCGACGTAGGATGAAAGCGAGGACAGGATGGAGCGCATCGGCCACAAGATGCTCCTGGCTTCGATCCGGGCGGCTCGCGAGGAAGTGATACGCGAAGCGGCCGCCCTGGCCGAAGAAGACTTCACCATGCCGGCCGCAAAGGAGCGGTGGGCGGAAGTCCAGCGATTGCTCTTGCGTTTCGGCGATCACATGCGGGAACATGCGAACCAAATCGAAGGGGTGCGCACCTCCATGCAGCGTGCTCCCACCGATATCCAGCGCATGTTGCAAGAGGCCGAGCTGGCCTGGGGCAAGTTGCTCGCCGCGCTGGTCGACCTGACCGACGAGGACTGCCAGCAGACGCCGCCCGACGAGGGGTGGACTATCGAGGAAATCTTGCAGCACATCCTGGTCACCGAGCGCCGCTCTCTCGAAGCCATTCGTATCGCACGGAGGAAGTAACTCGCAAAAACAATTCCCGTTCTATACAATTCCGTAAGTTAAACGTTTTAGTGCAACTTTTGGGGCTTGACAGCGTCCGGTATATGGGCTTATAGTAAATCGCAAGTGTATAATTTGTACACTACTGAGCGGTCACGCCGAAGTCTCATCGGAAGCACCTGCATCACCCAGCCAGCTATGCAGGACCGCTACGGTTGTGGTTGCTGGTCAGCCTTTCCGGGGATTTGCGCTCATGTCATTGCCCCGCGTCTCGTGCGTCATGCCAACGCGCAATCGCCGCCGCTTCGTGGGTCAGGCTCTTTGGTACTTTCTCCGCCAGGACTACCAACCGCGTGAGTTGATCGTCCTCGATGACGGAGATGACCCGATCGAAGACCTGATCCCGGCGAGCGATACGGTGCGCTATGTCCGGTTGGAACACCGTCGCGCGTTCGGTGACACGCTCAACCTGGCGTGCGAGCTGAGCCAGGGCGAGCTGATTGCGCATTGGTACGACGATGACTGGCAGGCGCCCGACCGGCTCAGCCGCCAGGTCGCTGCGCTCCAACAGGCAAGCGCAGACCTCTGCGGCGCGCCGGACTTGCTCTACTACCGCTTGAACGCGGGCGAGGCCTGGCACTACTGCCCCAACCACGGCTCGCGCTGGCTGGCGGGCGGGACGCTGCTTTATCGCCGGGATGCCTGGGCCGCCCACCCCTTCCCTAGCCAAGACACACCCCACGCCGCGGGCTTCAGCACCCTCTTTCCGTCTGACCGCATCGCGCCGCTTCACGACCCGGCCTTCTACATCGGCGTATTGCACACCGACAACGCCGCGCCGCGCAGCCTGACGGCCGCGGGCTGGCAGCGCCGCCCGCTTGACGCAGTTGCGAACCGGCTCAACGGTGATGGTGCGTTTTACGTCAACCTGCGCCAGGGCAAGCGCGGGGCCGCCGCGCGACCTGCGGCACAGACCGGCGGGCTGACGGTCGTGGCCCCGTTCATGGTTTACGACGGCTACGGCAGCCTGGCCGAGTACCTGGTCCTGGGGCTGGCGCGTGCAGGCGTGCCCGTCCACATTGCACCGCTCGGCCTGGACCCCCAGGGGCTCTCGCCGGAGCTCATCGCGCTGTCGCGCCAGCCGGCTCCCCCGGCCGGCGGGCCGGTCCTCTGCTTCTCGTGGCTCCGCGACGACATCGAGCGCCACCTGTCCACCCCTGACCTCTTCATCAACACGATGTGGGAGACCAGCGAACTGCCGCGCACATGGCCTGCCTGGCTGAACCGCAGCCGCGCGGTCATTGTACCCACGCGCTTCGTGGCCGACACCTGCCGCCGCAGCGGCGTGGGCGTCCCCATTGCGGTCATTCCGGAGGGCATCGATCCTGCGGTCTACCATTGGGAGGAGCGACCTGAGCGCGCGGGACTGACCACGCTGATGGTCGGGCCGTATGCGCTGCGCAAGCACACGGCGGAGGGCATCGCCGCGTGGAAGCTGGCGTTCGATGGCGACCCGGACGCGCGGCTCATCATCAAGTCACGATTTCACCACCGGAATTACGCGCCGGATGACGCGCGCATCCTGTTCCTGGACGACAACGAGCCGACGCGCGGCATCGCCCATTGGTATCGCGAGGCCGACGTGCTGCTGGCGTTGGGCAACGAAGGGTTCGGCCTGCCGCTGGTCGAGGGCATGGCGACCGGTCTGCCAGTCATTGCGCTCAACTCCGAGGGGCAGGCGGACGTCTGCGCGGAGGCGGGCGACTGCGTGCTGCCGGTTGCGCCGGCCCACTTCCAGCCGTACAACGTCGCGCCGCACGAAGGATCAGGAGTCATCGGCGTGCCGGACGTCGCGGAGGTCGCTGCACGGCTGCGCTGGGTGGCCGAGCATCGGGAAGAGGCGCGCGGCCTGGGCCGGGCCGCATCGGATTGGGCGACCGAGCACCGCAACATCTGGGATAAGGCCCCCGCCGTCGCGGATGTCCTGGAGGCGCACCTGCGACCGCCGCGACCGCTGCGCCGGACGGATACCTTCTGGACGCCGAGTTGGGGCCGCGCGTGCGGGGTGGCGGAATACACGGCTGACCTGCTGGCGCATGTCGACACCCGGCGGCTGCCCCTCAAAATCACAGCTAACCCGCCCGACCTGCGCAGCACCCGGCTGCTCCACATCCAGCACGAGGACAGCCTCTTCAGCGACAGCGAGCTGGCCCGTGCAGTCGTGCAGGCGCGCGGCGCGCGGGTGCCGGTCATCGTGACCGAACATTCGGTGCGCAGCCAGCCCCGCTCGTGGGAGCAGGAGGCGTCAGCGCTGGTCAGCCTGACTCGCCGCGGCGCGGAGATGCTCAAGGCGCGCTGGCCCCGGCAGCGGGTGGAGCACATCCCCTACGGCTGCCACACCTGGTTCCCTCCACGCAAGCGGAGACGAGGAGGAGCCAGCGCACCGGCCGTCATCGGCGCGTTCGGCTTCCTGGAAGCCTACAAGGGCTTCTGGAAGCTGCTCGACGCGCTGCGCACGCTGCAAGGCAGCGGAGAGGAGGTCGAGCTGCTGCTGTTCAGCCATGCGAAGTCTGCGCACAACGAAACCACGTGGGAGCAGGCTGCCGCCGGGCTGCCGGTGCGGCGGGTGCGCGAGTACCTGCCGTCGGAGGAGATTGCGCGGCGGCTAGCGGCGGAGGCCGATATCCTCGTATTCTGGTACGACGACATTCCGTATGCCTCGGCGAGCGGCGCGGTCCATGTTGGGCTGGCGTCGGGAGTGCCGGTGCTGACATCCGCCACGCGCTGGTTTGAGGAGCTGGCCGGGGCCACCTACCAGCCGGCCGACCTTGTCCAGGGCATCCGGCGCCTGCTGGACGACACCACGCTGCGCGATGAAACCACATCCGCAGCTCGCGAATACTGCCATGCGAACAGTTGTCGACGGTCAGCCGAGCGCCATCTGGCGCTCTGGGAATCGCTGCGGTAACCAGCCCGTCGTAGGGGCCGACGTGCAAACGGTGTTCGCACGTCGGCCCCTACGACGGGCTTCTGTAGATCAGTCAGGAGGATAGAACATGCCAGGTCCGTACACTTACCCGGGTGTCTACATCGAGGAAGTTCCCAGCGGCGTGCGCACGATCACGGGCGTCAGCACGTCCAACACGGCCTTCGTGGATGTCTTTCTCCGCGGGCCGGTCAATCTGCCCGTCCGGATCACCAGCTTCGCCGACTTCGAACGCATCTTCGGGGGCGTCAATCCGGCCAGTGAGGCCAGCTACGCCATCCAGCAATACTACCTCAACGGCGGCCAGATTGCGTGGGTGGTGCGTGTGGCGACCGCTGCGGCCCTGGCGTCCAGCGTCGACCTGAATGGCGGCTACGGAGGCGGCGCAGTCCTGACGGTCGAAGCAGCCAACCCGGGCGCCTGGGGCGACAACCTCCAGGTCGCTGTCACCGACGCGGGCAGCGGGCGGTATAACCTGTTCGTGCGCGAAATCAGGGACCTGGGCGGCGGCAAGGTGCAGGTGTTGGCGACAGAGACCTACCGCAACCTCAGTACGACCACGACCGATGCGCGCTACGGGGTCTCGGTAGTCAACGCGGACTCACAGCTCGTCCATCTCACCGAGGCGGGCCTGGGCGGGTTGCCCACGCTCGCGACGCCAACCAGCAGCGGCGGCGCGCCAGACAGCGCGTGGCAGGACCTGACGGGCGGCGCGGACAGCGGCGTGCCCGATGCCAACCTGCTCTCTGGCACGGCCACCGCCCCGAAGGCAGGCCTGTACGCGCTGGACGACATCGCGCCCGACATCTTCAACCTGCTCTGTCTGCCGGCTGCAGCCAATCTGGATACGGGCGGCTTTACGAGCCTGATGACGAACGCGCTGGCCTACTGCGAAGAGAAGCGCGCCTTCCTCATCGTGGATATCCCAGAATCCGTCGACCAACAGGCCGAGATGATCACATGGATGACGGCCAATGATGGGCTGCGCTCCAAGAACGCGGCGGTCTACTTCCCGCGCGTGCTGATCCCGGACGTGGCGAACGGCAACCGCCCGCGCAACATCCCCGTCAGCGGCACGCTGGCGGGCGTGTATGCACGGACGGACTCGACCCGCGGCATCTGGAAGGCGCCCGCGGGCACGGAGGCCGTGCTGCGCAACGTCACGCTCCCCGTGCAGCTCACCGACCTGGAGAACGGCGCGCTGAACCCCATCGGCATCAACGTGCTGCGCACCTTCCCGGTCATCGGGCCGGTGGCCTGGGGCGCGCGCACGCTTGACGGCGCGGACCAGAAGGCGAGCGAGTGGAAATACATCCCGGTTCGGCGCATGGCGCTGTACATCGAGGAGAGCCTGTACCAGGGGCTAAAGTGGGTGGTGTTCGAGCCGAACGATGAGCCGCTCTGGTCGCAGATCCGGCTCAACGTGGGCGCGTTCATGCAGGGCCTGTTCCGGCAGGGCGCGTTCCAGGGTGTGACCCCGCGCGAGGCGTACTTCGTCAAGTGCGACAAGGACACCACGACCCAGGCCGACATCAACCTCGGCATCGTCAACATCCTCGTCGGCTTCGCGCCGCTGAAGCCTGCCGAGTTCGTCATCGTCAAGATCCAGCAAATGGCGGGCCAGATCGTGGCCTAGTCGACCCAGGCATAAGGAGGCAGTCATGGCCCAGTTTAGCGTCAATGCCCAGCGTTTCGATCCCTATAAGAACTTCAAGTTCCGCGTTAAGTGGGATGGCCGCTACGTGGCCGGGGTGAGCAAGGTCGGCGCGCTCAAGCGCACCACCGAAGTTGTCGAGCACCGCGAAGGCGGCGATCCGAGCTCCGGCCGCAAGTCGCCGGGCCGCACGAAGTACGAGGCCATCACACTGGAGCGCGGGGTCACCCACGATACGGAATTCGAGAAGTGGGCGAACAAGGTCTGGAACTTCGGCTCGGGCCTGGGGGCCGAGGTCTCGCTCAAAGACTTCCGCAAGGACATCATCATCGAAGTCTACAACGAGGCCGGCCAGTTGGTGCTCGCCTATAAGGTGTACCGCTGCTGGGTGTCGGAGTTCCAAGCCCTGCCTGACCTGGACGCGAATGCCAACGCGGTGGCGATCCAGACCATCAAACTGGAGAACGAGGGCTGGGAGCGCGACTACGAGGTGGCCGAGCCGACCGAGCCGTCGTTCACTGAACCGGCATAAGCGCTGTGCGCGGCCTCAGCACAACCGAGCTGCTGGATGCCTGGGCGCAAGGGTATGCGCAGCCGCCGCCCCGCCGCGCACTCGTGCTCCTGAGTTCAGCCTGCCCGGAGTTCGAGCCGGACGCGCTCGCCCGGCTGACCATCGGGCAACGCGACAGCCTGCTGCTCACGCTGCGCGAGTGGACCTTCGGGCCCAACGTGACCGGCGTAGTACGGTGTCCCCAGTGTGCGGAAGAGGTGGAGCTGGCGTTCGAAGTGGCGGATGTCCGTGTGGGTGGGGCTGCGCCGTTGGATAACAGCCCATCCACGCACACGGTGGCTGTAGACGGGTATGAGGTTGTGTTCCGTGCACCGGACAGCACCGACCTGCTGGCCCTGGCCGCCAACGGGGCTGCGACCCGCGAGGCGCTGCTGGCGCGCTGTCTCGTCTCGGTCACGGCAGTCGACCCGCCGGACCTCGCACCGCAGGCCGAGCTCCGGGCCGCACCGCCGTTGAGCGAAACGACGCAAGTCGCCATCGCAGAGGCGGTGGATGCCGCGCTGGAGGCCGTGGACCCGCAGGCCGAGATCGAGCTGAACCTGGTCTGCCCGGCCTGCGGCCACCAATGGCAGGCGCTCTTCGACATCGAAGCGTTCTTCTGGAACGAACTGACCACCTGGGCGCACCACCTGCTGCGCCAGGTGCATGTGCTGGCGTCGGCCTATGGCTGGCGCGAGGCGGATATCCTGGCTCTGCCCGCGTGGCGGCGGCAGTATTACCTGGAAATGGCCGGTGGATGATGCATTATCTGGAAAGCCTGCTTGCGCGTGCAACCGGCGCACCGGAGACGGGGCGTCTGGTGATGCCGCGGCCGGTGTCGCTGTTCGAGCCGGTGTCCGGCGCTGCATGGGAGCCCCCTTTGGCCGGTGATGTTGGCGGCGCGGGCGCAGATTCTTACGACCAGCCTGATTCGAACCTGCCGGGAGCGCCGATCACCGGATCGGCGGCGGCGGGGACCGAAGACGCCTATACCCAACCTGACCGGCTGACCCCCAGAGTTCAGCCCCATCCTTCGACTGATGATACTTCGTCATCAGTGTTGAATGGCAGGACCGCTCAGGATGCTCCGACGGGTGATGATTCGCGGCCCATGTTGAGCCGTACACCCGCTCAGGATGCTTCGAGAGGCGAGAGTCCGCCGCCTGATGTGAGGCGCGCGGCGGCGCCAGAGCGGCTGGCACCCGAACTTCAGCCGCATCCTTCGACTGGTGATATCGCATTGCCGGCGTTGCGCCATACACCCGCGCAAGATGTTTCGACTGGTGACGCCTCGCCCGTGGGGAGTCCTGCGATTGCACGGGATGCTACGACTGCTGACATCTCGCCACGCGCGTTAAGGCGCGCGGCAGCGTCGGGCATACAGGGAACGCCAGTCACCAGAGCGGTGCCTGTCCGGGCCACGGACGCCCACACGCAGTCTGGCCGGTCGACACCCGAGCTTCAGCCGCATCCTTCGACTGGCGGCAGCGCGTTGCGGACGTTGCGCCCTGCACCCGCTCAGGATGCTGCTGCGGACGGCAGTCCGGCGCGCGTTCAGGGCCGCGCAGGGAGGGACTCCGGCAGCGACATGTCGCCGCACCCGCCGGCTGCATCCGTCGCGGCCAGCCAGGTCACAGCGTCGCCCGGAGCCGTATCATCGCCGGTTGCGTCGCCCGAAGCGCCGCCCGTCGTCCGGGTCACGATCAGCCGGGTGGATGTGCGCGCGGTGCTGCCGCCGCCGGTCGAGCCGCCCAGGTCTCAGCGCCTTGCGCCGCCTGCACCGGGGCCGTCGCTCTCTCTGGATGACTATCTGAAGCGGGGTCGGGGGGGAGCCTGATGAGCAACAATCTGGCGATCGCCACTGTCACGGCCGGGTTTGCAGAGCTGCTGCTGCCCGCTCTGCGCCGCGCGATTACGGACGCGCGGGTCACCACCCGACGGCCCGACACGCCGACCGGCCTGACCCCGGAGGCGCGGGTCAATCTGTATCTATACAACGTCGTGCCTAACACCGCGTGGCGCAACGCGGACCTGCCGCTGCGCCGCGCAGACGGCGGGCTGGCGCAGCGTGCACAGGCCGGGCTGGACCTGCACTATCTCCTGACCTTCTACGGCGATGAGTCCCAGCTCCAGCCGCAGCGGTTGCTGGCAGCCGCGATCGGCGCATTGGAGCTGCGCCCGATGCTCTCGCGCGACCTGATCCGCACGCTCGTCCGCAACGCGCAGGACCCGACCGACACCTATAACTTCCTGGTCGGCTCCAACCTGGCAGATCAGGTTGAGGTAGTGCGTTTCGCGCCCCTGAGCCTCAACCTAGAGGAGCTCTCGAAGCTCTGGTCGGTCTTCTTCCAGACGAGCTACTCCCTCTCGGTGGCGTACCAGGCGTCGGTCGTGCTGGTCGAGCCGGATGAGGGCACGCCGCAGCCCGCGCTGCCCGTGCGCGACTACAACGTCTATGCCGTGCCGTTCCGCCGCGCGCTCATCGAGCAAGTCATCGCGGCCGAGGGTGCGGGCCGGCCCATTGTGCGGAGCAGCCGCCTGCTCATCCGCGGGACGCAGTTGCGCGGAGACATCACGCGCGTCAGCATCAGCCGGCTGGAGGTCACCCCCCGGCCCGAGGACATCACCGACCGGCAGATCGCGGTCGCCCTGCCCGCGCTGCGAGCCGATGCGCTGCGCGCGGGCGTGCAGGTCCTCCAGGTGCTGCACTACCTGGCCATGGGCACACCGCCCGTCGAGCATCGCGGGTTCGCCTCGGATGCCGCCGCGTTCGTGCTGCACCCAACCATCACCGGGCTGGAGTTCTCCGCACCGAACCTGACCGTCCTGACCGACCCCGTGGCAGCCACCGACCAGCGCACCGTCCTGCTCCTGAATGAGCTGAACCCCGCGCCGGGCACGCGTCCGCACAGCTACAGCCTCGACCCTGCCAGCGCCGCGGGCAACTCCATCGTGTTTACCCAGGCCAACAGCGATCCCGCGCTGGCAGAGCTAGGGCTGGCGAATCCATCGCTGGCCTGGGGCGTGCTCTCCGCTCCGCTGGCGGGATTCGCGGGCCTGACCAACAGCCCGGCCCACATTCTCGCGACGCTGGCGGGCGAGGGGCCGCACGACGTGACCATCAGCGGCGCACCGGCCAACCTCGACGCGGCACGCGCCGTGCTGGAGGCGGGCCTGCACGCCGCGCACACCAGCGCAGCCTTCACCGCCGCGCGCGTCCTGCGCCTGGGCGACCGGCTGTTCGTGCTGGCCGGCGGCCTGGCCGGTACGGCCAGCTTCGACGCAGCGGGCAGCGACCCGGCCGTGGATGAGCTGGGCCTGCGCAACGGCGGCCCCGCGTGGGCTGCGCTTTCCGCGGATCTGGCCGGTTTCGGCGGCGTCAGCCAGGATCCCGCGCGGCTGCGGGTCAGCATCGGCAGCGACGATCCGCACGAGGTCGTCATTCAGGGTGCGCCCGCGACCCTCGACGCGGCCCGCGCCGCGCTGGAGACCGGCCTGCGTGCCGCGCACGTGACGCCGGCCTTCACACAGGCGCGCGTCGCGCGGCTAGACGACCGGCTGCTCATCGTGCCCGGCCCGGGCGTCCATTTCGTGCTCAGCGGCGTTGCGCCCGGCGACTACCTGGTGCGCGTGCAGGTGGACGGGGCCGAGAGCCCGCTCATCGCAGACGGCACGGGCCTCTATACGGGTCCGAGGGTAACGGTATGATGGAGTCAAAGGTGACAAAGTCACCCGTGATGCTGGATGTTATCGTGAACGCGGACGAACATACATCGGCGCGCCAGTCCAGGGAGGATTGGGCGCAGGCCAACCAGCGCTATCTGGCCGCGGCGCTGGCAGACGTCCGCGCCGCGCTGGAACGCTACGTGGGGAACCAGGAAAGCGATCCGCCGGAAGATCTTGCGGCGTTGGCTGCGGAGATGCCCGCCCCGCCCGCGCTGGACACGCTCGCGGCCACGTTCGGTCTGTCAGCCTTCGAGCGCAGCCTGCTCCTGCTCTGCGCGGGCGTCGAACTGGACAGCCGCTACGCGCCGCTGTGCGCCGCCGTACAGCAGGACCCAGCGCGCACGTATGCCACGTTCAGCCTGGGGCTCGCGGCGCTGGACGGCGCACACTGGAGCGCACTATCACCCGGCAGCCCGCTGCGCCACTGGCGGCTGATCGAGGTCGGCCCCGGCAACGCACTGACTACCTCCCCGCTGCGCATCGACGAGCGCGTCCTCCATTACCTGTTGGGCGTGCAAAGCATGCTCCGCATGCTTTGCACAGATGAGCGGCTGGCCGGATTCGTGCGACCCGCAGACGAACTCGAACGGGAGAGCCTCGCGGCCTCACAGCGGGACCTGGCCGAACAGATCGTCGCGGCCTGGACGCAGGACGCGGCCGGGAGCCGCCTGCCTGTCATCCAACTCTGCGGCGAGGACGCGGCGGGCCAATTGGCGGTCGCGCTGGCCGCGTGCCAGCAGCTAGGGCTGGCGCTCCACATACTGCCCGCGCTGGTGCTGCCGGTAGAGCCGCGCGAGCACGAAGCGCTGGCCCGGCTGTGGACGCGTGAAGCGGCCCTGAGCCATAGCGCGCTGCTGCTCGACTGCGGCGAGCTGGAGCTCACCGACGCGCCGCGCGAGGCCGCTATCGGCCGGTTCATCGAAGCCGCGGGCAGCCCCCTGTTCATCGCAGGCCGCGAGCGCCGCACGGCATCGCACCGGACACTGCTGACCCTCGAGGTGCGCCAGCCATCGACGCCAGAACAGCGCGACCTGTGGGAACGCGGGCTGGGCGAAGCGGCAGTCGGACTGAACGGCAGCCTGGACACGCTGGTTGGGCACTTCAGCCTGCACGGCCCGGCCATCCGCGCCGCGTGCTTGCAGGCGCTCAGCCGGGCGGCCAGCCAGCCGCATCTCAGGCACGGCCCCGCCGAGATGGAGGCGGCGCTATGGGATGCCTGCCGCGTGCAGGCGCGACCCCGGCTGGCAAACCTGGCCCAGCACATCGTGCCGGCCGCGGCCTGGGATGACCTGGTGCTGCCGGAAACCCAACGGCAGATCCTGCGCGAAATTGCAGTCCACGTGCGCCAGCGGGTCAAGGTCCACGAGACGTGGGGATTTGCATCCAAGGGTACGCGCGGGCTGGGCATCAGCGTCCTCTTTGCTGGCGCGAGCGGCACGGGCAAGACGATGGCTGCAGAGGTGCTGGCGAACGAGCTCAGGCTGGACCTGTTCCGCATCGACCTGAGCCAGGTGGTCAGCAAGTACATTGGGGAGACCGAGAAGAACCTGCGCCGGGTGTTCGATGCCGCAGAGGGCTGCGGCGCGATTCTGCTGTTCGACGAGGCCGACGCGCTGTTCGGGAAGCGCAGCGAGGTCAAGGACAGCCATGATCGCTATGCAAATATCGAGGTGAGCTACCTGCTCCAGCGCATGGAGAGCTATCGCGGGCTGGCAATCCTGACGACGAACATGCGCGACGCGCTCGACTCGGCCTTCCTGCGGCGCATCCGCTTCGTCGTGCAGTTCCCGTTCCCGGATACAGCGCAGCGCGCGGAAATCTGGCGCCGCGTCTTCCCCGCAGACACGCCCACCGACGGGCTGGATATCGCGCGGCTGGCCCGGTTGAACATCGCAGGCGGCAACATCCGCAACATCGCCATCTATGCCGCGTTCCTGGCTGCGGACGCGCACGAGCCGGTCCGCATGAGCCATCTGCTGCGCGCGGCGCGTGTCGAATATGCGAAACTCGAACGCCCGCTGACCGAAGCCGAGATCGGCGGGTGGGGGTAGATACGATGACGCAACCGCAAGCCATCGAGCTGCACATCGAGGAGCTGGTGCTGCACGGCTTCGAGCCGGCGCAACGTCGCGCTATTGCCCAGGCTGTCGAGGAGGCGTTGTCCAGGCTGCTTACAGAGCGCGGCCTCCCGCCGGGCTGGGCCGAGGGCGCACAGATCGACCGGCTGGACGCAGGGCAGTTCGAGGTCATGCCGGCCGCGCCGCCCTCTGCGATTGGCGTCCAAGTTGCACAGGCCTTGTACACCGGGGCAGCAGGCTCACCGGAGGCGCCGAACGCAGCGGAGGTCCGCCATGACTAATGTAACTCGCACGGAAGCCCGCGCCGCGGCACACGCGCCGGCCGCAACCTGGCTGGAGACGCCGGGCGTGCAGCCCCAGCTTGTAGACAGACCCGCGCCCTTGTTGCAGCCGCGGCAACTGGGGGCCATCCTGCCGCTCACGAGCGAACGCACGGCAGCCTGTCCCGCGTCCCCCCGCGCATGCCCGTTCGGCGGCGCGTGCCACATCTGCCCGGCGGGCATCCAGGCCAAATTGAGCGTCAGCCAGCCCGGCGACCCCTTCGAACAAGAGGCCGACCGGGTGAGCGAGACCATCCTGCGGATGCCGGAGCCGGTCATCCAGCGGCAGGAATGCCCGACGTGCGACGACGAGCCGGAGGATGCTCTTATTCAGCGGGAGGCCATCACGCCCGCCGCGAGCGCGACGACATCCGCGCTGAGCGCCGCGGTGCCGCAGGGCGGCGGGCAGGCTCTGCCCGCCCCGGTGCGCGACTTCTTCGGTTCGCGCTTCAGCGCGGCGGGCGGCAGCGTCCACGACTTCAGCCGGGTCCGCATTCACACCGGCCCGCAGGCCGATGCCGCCGCAGATGCAATCCACGCCCGCGCCTACACGCTCGGCCACAACATCATCTTCGCCGCAGGCGAGTACGCGCCGCATACAGAAGCGGGCCGCCGACTGCTGGCGCACGAGCTGACCCACGTCATCCAGCAGCGCCCGGACGTCCTCCAGCGCGATCCTCCCGGCTCATCCGGCTCTTCCGGCCCATCAGTCAGTATGCCGAGCATGACCAGCCTGCTCTTCCGCTACGGCGACCTGCGCTTGCAGGCGAACCTGCCGACGGAGGTCGTCGCGACGCTGCCGGTGGAGCTGCGCAACGTCGGCACGCTGACCTTCTCGATGACTGCGGACATCCCGAACAACTTCTCGCTGGCGATCACGCTCGACACGGAGCCGGACATTCGCATCCGCACGCAGGTCGGCTATAACCGGGAGACGGGGAACATGACGGTGGGGTTGGTGGTCCAGTCCACGCGCAGGACCTGCACGATCCCGAACGCGACCGAAGTGCAGGAGCAGCTACAGGCCGCGGGCCAGCGGGCCACGACTGCACTCCAGAACTTCCTGAACCCGCCCGCGCCCACGCCGTTGGCGCCGGGCGAATCGGGCCCGGTCCTGCCGCCGGAAATCGACCGGGCAGTCGAGCTGGGCGCGGCCATCGGTGACCTGTATAGCAAGGCGAAGGCCGCGGGCGCAGGCCAGCGGTGCATTGTGCAGCCGGTGTGGTCGATCGACTTCGGCGCGCGGATTCCGGTGAATCCGCCGAACACCGGGCCGGACATCTTCGGGCCGAGCGAGCGGGAGCGCGCGCCGCAGCCCTATTTCGGGCTGGGGTTCACATATCACTTTTAGAGGCATGACGGAGTGACAGGCTTATGGGTACACTATCCAGCTCACCACGGCTGCTGAAGGGCGCGATTGTCGGCATCGACATTCTCAACCCGCTGGCGAGTATCATCATCTTCCAGTACAACCCGGACACGATGACGCGCACGCTGACGCCGCAGACCGCGGGCGGGCAGGGCGCAGATCGGTCCGAGGCGCTGCGGCTGAAGGGTGCGCCGCAGGAAGCGATTACGCTCAGCGTGGAGATCGACGCGACGGACCAGCTTGCGGACGGCAACCCGATTGCGGGCACGATGGGCATCTACCCACAACTGGCCGCGCTCGAAATGCTCGTCTATCCCAAGAGCGCGCTCGTCATCGCCAACACGATCCTGCTCGCCGCGGGCACCATCGAAATCATCCCACCGGCCGCGCCGCTGACGCTCTTCATCTGGGGCCCGCAGCGCATTCTGCCCGTCCGCCTGACGACCTTCAGCATCACGGAAGAAGCCTACGACCCGCTGCTGAACCCCATCCGAGCGCGCGTGCAGTTGGGGATGCGCGTGCTCAGCTACAACGACCTGCCCGTGACGCACCCCGGCTACAGTCTGTTCCTGGCGCACCAGATTATGAAGGAAGTCATGGCCGTGGTCGGCAGCGTGGGCAACGTGGCGGGCGGCATTTCCGGGTCATTCAGCGCCAGCGCCAGCATCGGAGGTTGAGCATGTTCGAGCACACCAGCCGCTATTACAACATCGAGACCGCGACGCTAACGCTCGCCGACGGCCGGGTTGTCGCGTACAAGCGCCGCCGCTTCCTGCCCCAGGCCGAGGACTTGCAGGTGTTGGCGGAGGTAACGGTCAGCCAGGGCGACCGGCTGGACCTGATTACCGCGCGCACGCTCGGCGACCCGGAGCAGTACTGGCGCATCTGCGACGCGAACGAGGCGATGAATCCGCCGGACCTGACGGACGAGCCGGGCGAGGTCCTGCGCGTGCCGGTGCCGCAGGCGTAGCGAGGATACGATGCTCTTAGGTTCTTATCTCACGCTGTTGATCGGGCCGACCGTCGCGGTGCCCGCGCCGCCATCGCTGCTGGAGTCGCTCCAGCGGATCGAGGTCACGCACGACGATTCCGGGCAGTCGGGCTTCCAGATCGTGTTCAGCGTGGGCCGCTCCGGGCCGATGGACCTGCTCGACTTCGCGCTGATGTCCAACCCGCTGCTCAAGGTGTTCAACCGGGTCATCATGGTCGTCACGATGAACGCCATCCCAACCGTGCTGATGGACGGCATCATCACCCACCTGGAGCTCAACCCGAGCGCGGAGCCGGGGCAATCTACCCTGACGCTGATGGGCAAGGATGTGAGCGTGATGATGGACCTGCAAGATCACCCGGTCGAGCACCCGGCGCAGCCGGAGCTGGTCATCGCGCTCAAGCTCATCGCGACCTATGCGCAGTACGGGCTGATCCCGATGGTCATCCCGCCGCCGAGCGTGGACATCCCGCTGCCCATCCAGCGCATCCCGCGGCAGCAGGGCACGGACCTCGAGTTCCTGCGCGAGATGGCCGAGCGGTACGGCTACGTCTTTTACGTCAAACCCGGTCCCGCGCCGTTCACCAACACCGCGTACTGGGGCCCGCCCCCGCGCATCGGCGTCCCGCAGCGTGCGCTGTCGGTTGCGCTCGGCGGCACGACCAACGTCAATCGCATCAACTTCCGCAACGATGCGCTCGGCATGGAGACGGTCGAGGGCCAGGTGCAGGACAGCCTGACCAACCAGAAGGTGCCCGTCAAGACGTTCGCCAGCCTGCGGCCGCCGCTGGCCGCGTTCCCTGCGCTGCTGATGAACCAGCCCAACGTGCCGCTGCGCCAGTTCAGTGCAACCGGACTCAACGTTGCGCAGGCGTATGCCCGCGCGCAAGGTCAGACAGATGCGTTCAGCGAGGCGGTCGTGGCGGAAGGCGAGCTAGATACCATGCGCTACGGCGGCATCCTGGACGCACGGGGCATCGTCGGGCTGCGCGGCGCAGGCTACAGCTATGACGGGCTGTGGTATGTCAAGCGCGTCAAGCACCGGATCGAACGCGAGAACTATCTCCAGGGCTTCACGCTGACGCGCGAGGGCCTGGGGTCGACCGTGCCGGTGGTGATACCGTAAGCAACAAGTAAAGAGTAACGAGTAACGGATATAAGCGAGGGAGCGCATGCCTGGACGAACCTACTACGGGAAGTACCGGGGAAAAGTCGAGAACAACATCGACCCGCTGCAGCAGGGCCGGGTGCAGATATCGTGCCCTGCGGTGCTGGGCGACGGCAGCCTGAGCTGGGCCATGCCCTGCGTGCCGTACGCGGGATCGGGCGTCGGCTTCTTCGCGATCCCGCCCACCGGCGCCAACATCTGGGTGGAGTTCGAAGGCGGCGACCCGGACTACCCCATCTGGAGCGGCTGCTTCTGGGGCGTCGGCGAAGCGCCGGTGCTGCCCGCGCTGCCCCAGACGAAAATCTGGAAGACCGATGCCATCACGCTGAAGCTGGACGACCTGCCCGGCATCGGCGGGGTCACGCTGGAGGTCAACCCACCCGCGGTCGCGCTGCCGCTCAAGCTGGTACTGAACGTTAGCGGGATCGAGATGACCGTCGGTGCGGCCAGCGTCAAGCTCACGCCGGTGAGCGTGTCGATCAACAACGGCGCGCTGGAAATCATCTAGGCCGGTTGAAAGTTACAGGTTGAAAGTTGAACGTTACCGGCAACCTGCAACATTCAACTTTCCAACCTGCAACCGCATCAAGAGGGGTGCTATGCCCGGTTTTCTGGTTCACATGGGTGCGACGGTGCTGTGCATGCACGGCGGCCAGGCCATGCCGACGGCGCCGAGCCCGCGCGTGCTCGTCGGCGGCCAGCCCGTCGCCACCATCAGCGCGCCGTACACCGTGGCCGGCTGCGCGTTCGTGCCGCCCTCGGGCAACGGCCCGTGCGTGACCGCGCAGTGGGTCGTCGGCGCGACGCGCGTGCTGGCGGGGGGTGTGCCCGTCGTGGTCCAGTCGAGCCAGGCCATCTGTACGCCGACCGGCACACCGCTGCAGATTCTCGTGACGCAGGTGCGCGTGAGAGGGATGTAGACCATGCAAACCATTCGCACGGTGCACATCGATTACCCGTTCCGCTTCGACAGCAGCGGCCGGACAGCCACGACCGAGCGCGATGAGCACATCCGTGACCTGATCGAGCAGGTGCTGTTCACCATCCCCGGCGAGCGCGTCAACCGGCCCACGTTCGGGACGAACCTGATGCAGTTAGTCTTTGCGCCGAACAGCCCGGAGTTGGCCGCGACCACGCAGTTCCTTGTCCAGGGCGCGCTGCAAGAGTGGCTGGGCGAGCTCATCCAGGTGGAAGCCGTGCAGGTGACGAGCGAGGATGCCACGCTCGCGGTCGTCGTCCAGTACCGCATCCGCCGGACGCAGCAGCGCCAGACGGCGACCTTCACGCGGGAGGTGTGACGTGGCAACACAATACCGCTGCCTCGACAATGGCCGCCGCGCCCTCGTGCGCGACACGCTGGTTGAAGGCAACCCGGTCGTCAACGGCATCGACGCGCTGGAGGTGCTGGACCCCGAGGAGCCCGATCTCGCGCTGCGCCAGCGGACGCTCGTCGTCCTCTTCTTCCACGCCATTCCCGAGCTGGACCGCACGCGCGTCCGGGTCGAAGGCGGGGTGCGCATCAAGCCGGTGAACGTGGACTGGGCCGTGCGCGCGGACAGGCTGGCGGCCAGCCAGGTCAACCCGCCGGTGCAGGCCTACATCGACGCGCTGGGCACGGCCATCGGCAAGGATCGACTGCTCATCGTGCGTACGAACGTGCGCGGCGATTTCTCGACCTACCGCCTCATCATCGAGCGGCGCACGACCGACGCGCCCCCCTTCGACCCGCTGCTCTCGGCCATCGACTTCTCGTTCAAGGTCGAGTGTCCCAGCGAGTTCGACTGCCAGCCTGTGAGCGAATGCCCGCCGGCCACGCGGACCGCGCCGGTGATCGACTATCTTGCGCGGGACTATGCTTCCTTCCGCCGCCTGATGCTGGATCGACTCTCCGTAACCATGCCCGGCTGGCAGGAGCGCAACCCCGCGGATGTGGGCGTCGCGATTGTCGAAACGCTCGCCTATGCCGCCGACCACCTGAGCTACTACCAGGATGCGGTCGCCACGGAAGCCTATCTGGGCACCGCGCGGCGCCGCACGTCCATCCGGCGGCACGCCCGGCTGCTCGACTACCCCATGCACGACGGCGCGAATGCGCGCGCGTGGGTGGCCCTCGAGGTCGAACCCGGCTCCAACGCGGACGGGGAAACGCTGGCCGGGCCGAACGCCGACCCCGACAGCGGCCACCCCGGCGCAACGCTGCTCACGCAGATTCCGTCACCGCGCGGGTCGCTGGCCCTGACTAGCCAGGAATTCACGCAGGCGGTCGCGGATGGTGCGCTGGTGTTCGAGACGCTGCACGATGTCACGCTGCATGCGAGCCGCAACGAACTCTATTTCCACACCTGGGGCGACGACCGCTGCTGCCTGCCGAAGGCTGCGACGCGTGCTACCCTGCTGCGCCAGGGCCGGGATGCGCGCGTGGCTGACAGCGAGCTGAAGGCTGGGGACGTCCTTATCTTCGAGGAAGTGCGCGGAGCCGATACCGGCCAGACCGCAGACCTCGACCCGACCCACCGCCACGCGGTGCGGCTCACCGAGGTCACGTTCGGCACGGACCCGCTGAACCCGGCTGACCCTACGACGCCGCTCGAAATCATCGAGATAGCATGGGACTCGGCAGACGCGCTGCCCTTCCCGCTCTGCCTGTGGACGGTGGAGGATGCCACCGGCGCCCGAGTGCCGGTGACGGCCGCGCGAGGCAACGTGGTGCTGGCAGACCACGGCCAGACGATTGCCGGGGAGGCGCTGGCGCCGCTCGCGCTGGGCCAGACCTACCGCCCGCAGCTCGAATTCGGCCCGCTGACTCGGCAAGGCCGGGCGCGGGATGCCTCCGGCGACTTGCTGCTGGATGCGCAGGGGGAGCCTGCGGTCGTAAACCTGAACAGTCCGGCAGCCACGGCCGCGGCCTGGGAGATGCGCGATGTCCTGCCTGCCGTCTTCCTGCTCGACCCGAACGGCGATGCCTGGCGGCCCCAGCCCGATCTGCTGGCGAGCGACCGCTTTGCGCGAGACTTTGTGGCCGAGGCGGAGGATGACGGCCGGGCGACGCTGCGCTTCGGCGACGGCATCTCCGGCGCACAGCCCATCGGCGGGCTGACGGCCACCTACCGCATCGGCAACGGCCGGGTCGGGAATGTGGGTGCAGAGAGCCTCGCGCACGTGGTCAACGGCCCCTCGGGCATCACCAACGCGCGCAACCCGCTGCCCGCGACCGGCGGCAAAGACCCCGAATCCGCGGACCAGGTGCGCCTCTACGCGCCGCAGGCCTTCCGCACGCAGGAGCGCGCCGTAACCGAAGCGGACTACGCGACGATGGCCGAACGCCACGCCGAGGTGCAGCGCGCGACCGCCACCCGCCGCTGGACGGGGAGCTGGTACACCATGTTCGTGACGGTGGACCGCCGCGGGGTGCGGGCCGGTGAGCCGGCGCGCAGCAGCGACGAGGCCTTCGGCGTCGAGATCGGCAATTTCCTTCAGCGCTACCGGCTGGCGGGCCACGATCTCGAAATCGACAGGCCCATCTACGTCTCGCTCGACATCGCGATGACGGTCTGCGTCGCGCCCGGCTACGTGAAGGCCAACGTCCGCCAGGCGCTGAACCGGGTGTTCAGCAGCACGAGCCTGCCGGACGGCTCACGCGGGTTCTTCCACCCGGACAACTTTACGTTCGGCCAGCCCGTCTACCTCAGCCAGCTCATCGCCGCGGCGATGCAGGTGCCGGGTGTCTCGTGGATTGACGTAGATGATACCCCGCCGAAGCCCAACCGCTTCCAACGGTGGGGCCAGCCGAGCCAGGGCGAACTGGCCGCGGGCTACATCCCGATGGGCTGGCTGGAAATCGCCCGACTGGACAACGACCCGAACCGGCCCGAGAACGGCAAGATCGAGTTCATCATGCAGGGTGGCCTATGAACGAGTATACGACGCAGGATACCTGTGGCTGCTGCGAGGGCGAGGCCCCGGCGCCGGTGCTCTACAACCGGCCCGGCCTGTCGAGCCTCGCGTATCGCATCCGCACCTATGGCGATGCGCTGGAAGCGATGCGCAGCACGCTGGCCCGCCCATATCTCAACGTGCTCACGGGCCGCCTGGACGCAGAGGGTCGCCGCGAGGCCGAGCGCATCGAGCTGGCCCAGGGGTTGACCACGCGCGCAGACGATGACCCGGCGCAGGCGCTCCTCGATGCGTGGGCCGTCGCGGTGGACGTGCTGACCTTTTACCAGGAGCGCATCGCCAACGAAGGCTACCTGCGCACGGCGACGGAGCGGCGCTCCATCCTGGAGTTGGCCCGCGCCATCGGCTACGAGCTCAGCCCCGCGATCGCGGCGAGCACGCACCTGGCGTTCACCGTCGAGACCGCGCCCGGCGCACCGAGCGAAGCCGTTGTAGACGCGGGGACGCGCGTAATGAGCATCCCCGGCCAGGACGAGCTGCCGCAGACCTTCGAGACCTCCGAGGCGATCACCGCGCGGGCTGCGTGGAACGCGCTGCGGCCGCGGCTGAGCGTGCCTAACCCGCCCGCTCACGGCATGGACACGCTCTACTTTCGCGGCATCGACATGCGGCTGGAGGCAGGTGACGCCATCCTGATTGTCGGCGACGAACGGCTGAACGATCCCGCGCCGAAGGATGACAACCACTGGGACTTCCGCATCCTCCAGTCGGTCACCCGCGTAACGACGCCCGACCCGGCGAACAGCTACACGATGGTCACCGTCAAGCCGCTGGGCGAAGTCGCGCCGCGACTGATGCACCCGGCCGCGCAGCACCCCCGCGCGTACGTCTTCCGGGCGCGTGCCGCCCTGTTCGGCCACAATGCGCCCGACTGGCGACCCCTCGCCCAGGACACAAAGCTATCCTATCTCACCGATCCGGCTGCCCGAGAGAAATGTGCTGCCAGAGTGCCAGACTGCGGCGACCAATGGCCGGAGTTTTTCATCAAGAACCCGGCGGGCAAGGCCATCGATCTCGACCGCACCTACCCGAAGGTGCTGCCGGAGAGCTGGCTCATCCTCCAGATGTCCCATTATGTCGAGCTGTACCAGGTCAAGAGCGTCACAACCGCCGCGCGCAGCGACTACCTGCTGACGGGCCAGGTGACGCGCGTCGAGCTGGACACTGACCTGGGACTGACCTCGTTCGGGTTGCGCGAGACGACCGTCTTCGTCGAGCCGGAGGAACTGATGCTGGCCGAGAAGCCGGTGCCGGATCCGCTGTACGACCACGAGATTATCATCGACGGCACGTATCCCGACCTCGCCCGCGGCCAGCCGCTCGCCCTCAGCGGCAAGCGGCAGCGGGTCAAGACCCTGGTCGACAGCCTGACGCTGGCGCTGGACGTGCCTGACGGGACCGGCGCCGCCACGCGCACCCTGACCACAGGCGACACGCTGCAAATGCTGGCCCCGCCCACGTCCGGCAACGAGACACTGCTCCCTGCCGCATTGGTCACGCGGCTTGCGGGGCTGACCGGCGACGTCGCCTGGCGGCTGATCGACCGCGATGGCGCGACCGGCACGCTCACCGCCAACGGCAGCGAGGTCACCCTCGCGCCCGCAGAAGACGACGATGAGGTGCTGCAGGAGGTCGTCGTCATCGACGACAGTGCCCTTGCCGTCCGTGTCGACCGCGAGGACACGATCCTCCTGGTCGAGGACCCGCTGACCGCCTGTTACGACCGGGCCACGGTCACACTCAACGCCAACACGGTTCACGCAACGCACGGCCAAACGGTCGCCAACGAGGTGCTCGGCAGCGGCGATGCAGGCAAGGCCAACCAGCGGTTCTGGCTCAAGAAGCCGCCGCTGACCTATGTCTCCGCGGCGACCGCGACCGGCGCGCTCAGCACGCTCAGCGTGCGCATCAACGAAGTGCAGTGGCAGGAACTCCCCTCGCTGTACGGACTGACGCCGCAGGACCAGGCCTACACGGTGCGCATCGAGGACGACGGCGAGACCGCCGTGGTCTTTGGTGACGGCATCCAGGGTGCGCGACCGCCGAGCGGCTTCGAGAATATCGTTGCCACCTACCGCACCGGCGCAGGGCCCGAGGGCGAAGTCAAGGCCGGCCAGTTGAGCCTGCTCCAGACGCGGCCTCTGGGCATCCGCGGGGTGACCAACCCCGTCCCTGCGACCGGTGCGGCCCCCGCAGAGGAGATGGAGGATGCGCGGGGAAATGCGCCCAACACCGTGCTCACGCTGGACCGCATCGTGTCGCTGCGCGATTACGAGGACTTCACCCGCAGCTTCCGCGGCATCGGCAAGGCCCGCGCCGACCGCCTGTGGACGGGCCAGGACTTCCTGATTCATGTCACAGCCGCGACCGCGAGCGGCGACCCGCTTACACCGGGCGACGTCTACAATAACCTGATTGACGCCATCGACGCGGCGCGCGACCCGCTGGAGCGGCTCGTCGTGTCGGGCTACACGCCTGTCACCTTCAGCCTCGAAGCCAGCGTTCTCATCGATACCCCGCGCTACCTGGCAGTGAACGTGCTGGCGGATGTGCGTGCGCGGCTCGAAGAGACCTTTGCCTTCGATGCGCGCGACTTCGGCCAACCGGTCACGCTGGCCGAGGTCGTCACCGCCATCCAGCAGGTCACGGGCGTCATCGCAGTGGACATGATCAGCCTGACGCGCGATGCGACTACCGCGACCGCCGCCAGCAGTGTCGCCAGCGTGCAGACCACCGATCGCATGGCAGTCACCAAGGCGGCCAGCAAGGGTAGCCGGCTCAGCGTGAAGGACCTCACCGCGCAGGGCCGTGCCGGCCGCGGCGTCACGATGACTCTGCAGCGCGACAAAGCGCAAGGGGGCAAAGGCGGCGCCGACGGCCAGACTGCCGGCAAACAGATGATCATGCCGACCCCGCATAAGCGCGGCGCACTGACAGGTCGCGCCGCCGCCGGAGCGGAGCCGCCTGCCGTCCTGCCCGCCAAACGCGCCACCTTCGACACCGAGACACGCAGCATTAACCTGGCCGAGCTGCTGCTGCTCAACCCGGCCGGGGTGGTGCTACAGGAGATGACCGCATGAGCCCGACATCAGAAGACCGGCTGTACAATCTGCTGCCCGCCATCTACCGCATCCGCGATGCGGAACAGGGCCAGCCCCTGCGCGTGCTCATGGGCGTCCTGGAGCAGGAGCTTCTGCTGGTCGAGCAAGATATCGACCAGTTGTACGACAACTGGTTCATCGAGACGTGCGCCGAATGGCTCATCCCCTATATCGGTGACCTGCTGGGCGTGCGCAACCTGCGCGGGGCCGACGCGGAGAACACCTTCAGCCAGCGCGCGTTCGTCGCCAACGCGCTGGCCTACCGGCGGCGCAAGGGCACGGCGGTCGTGCTGGAGCGACTGGCCCGCGACATCACCGGCTGGCCCGCAGTGGCAGTTGAGTTCTTCGAGCGCCTGGGCTGGACGCAATATATGAAACACATCCGGCCCGGCCGCGGCGGCACCGCGTCGATGCGGGGCTCGTCAGAACTTGAGTTGGTTGACGGCCCGTTCGACCTGACCAGCCACACCGTGGATGTGCGCCACATCGACGGGCAGGGCCGTGCCGATTTTCACCGGGGCGACCATAACATTCCCAACCTGGGGCTGTTTCTCTGGCGGCTGTCCGCCTATCGCATCCCGGACGGCGCCGCGTGCGCGCTCGGCGATGGGAAATTCACCTTCCACCCGCTCGGCTATGACCAACCGCTGTTCAACCCCAGCCAGACCAGCCAGCCCTTCTCCGGCGGCCTGACCGAGCTCAACGTGCCGGGTGAGCTGCGCCGCCGTCCGCTGTACGATGAACTGATCGCGCGCCGCGCTGCGCTGACCGCCGGCAAGACGCCCGCCGCACGCTACTTCGGCGACCGTGCGGTGCTGACCGTCGCGGCAGATGGGCTGGACCTGGAGCCGGAGGAAATCACCGTCTGTGACCTGACCGACTGGCGCGGGCCGACAGCCGAACCCTTCCAACGGGCCGTGGATGAGTCGGACTACACGACGATCGTCGCAGTGGATCCGGTGCTGGGTCGGCTGCTGTGGCTGGATGATGACGTGCCGGACGCACTGCAGGTCAGCTACACCTACGGTGCACCGGGCGACCTGGGCGGCGGGCCGTACGACCGGCGGCAGGCCGCGGCATGGGGCAGCCAGGGGGGGGCTTCGAGGGATCTGGAGGCCGACACCGTAGCCAACCCGTACTTGCTAGAGCAGCACATCCATGTGCCCGGCGAAGCGCCGACCCTGGCAGATGCGCTTCAGACATGGGCCGACGCAGACTTCCCGTCGTGTGTCATCGAGTTCGGGGACAATGCCACCCACGCGCTGCCGGCCGAGATCGCGCTCGGCGGCGACCGGCTGGTCATCCAGGCCGCGAACGGGCAGCGGCCCGCACTCAGCGTGGACGCCGCGGGGCTGACCATCAGCGGCGGCAGCGAACACGCACGGCTCACGCTCAACGGGCTGCTCATCGGCGGCGATATAAATGTGACCGCGGAGCTTGCCAGCCTGGAGATCGTCCACTGCACGCTCGTCCGCCTCCCCGGACAGGGCGAGGCGCGGCTCGACGTGACCGGGCCGAACGCGAAGCTCGATCTGATCCTCGACCGCACCATCGCCGGCGCGCTGCGCGTGCCCGCAACGCTCTCCAGCGTAACGCTGCGCGACACGATCCTGGACGCGGCCACTGCGCTGGCTGCGAATGACGATGCGACCCAGCCCGGCCCGCCCGCATTCATGGAACGCGCCACGCTGCTCGGCCGGGCTCACGTCACTGAGCTGACCCTGGCATCGGAGTGCATCTTCGAAGACATCGTGCAGGCGGACCGACGCCAGGCCGGCTGCGTGCGCTACAGCTTCGTCCGTGACGGCAGCCAGACCCCGCGGCGCTTCCGCTGCCAGCCGGACCTGGCAATCGACCAGCGCGAGACCGAGCTGCGTCGCCAGCTCACGGCGGTCGAACGTTCTGCCCTGCTGTCGGGCATCCGCCCGGCCTTCACCAGCCGGGACTATGCGCATCCCGGCTACGGACAGTTGAGCGTCCAGTGCTGCACGGAAATCCGCACCGGCGCGGAAGACGGCAGCGAGATGGGCGCCTATCATTTCCTGCAGACGCCCTTACGCGAGGCAGACCTGCGGGCCGCGCTGACAGAGTACCTGCGCACGAGTATCGAAGCGGGGCTGTTCTTTGTTAACTAGCCATCAGGAGGTCAGGTTATGAAGGGTGATTTCAGCCGCGACAGTTTCGTCCCTCAGCATCACTATCGCGGCGTGCTTATGCAGCAGGGCCGCGTCCAGGTGGACGCCGACTGGAACGAGCAGCAGGCCATCCAGCAACACCTCGACGAGACGACGACGCGGGACGTGGTGGGCCTCTGCGGCGTGCCCGAAGATACGCTGGATGGCTTCAAGCTCTCCGCCAACGACAAGGGGCTGGATATCGGCATCGGGCGTATCTATGTGGACGGTATCCTCTGCGAGAACGCGTGGCCGACCACCTATAGCACGCAGCCGCACCGGCTCGGCCCGCCCGCGCCCTCGGTCAAGACCGACCTGGACCAACTGAAGGCCCTGTCGCTGGTGGGCCTGGTGCCCAAGGCCGACCTGGATGCGCTCACCAAAGAACAGCTTGCCGGGCTGCCCGACCGCCTGGCGCTGGCCTACCTGGACGTCTGGGAGCGCACAATCACCGCGCTGGACGATGCCCACATCCGCGAGAAGGCGCTCAACGGGCCGGACACGGCCACGCGCAAGCAAGTCATCTGGCAGGTGCGGCTGCTGCCGTTCCCCCAGCCGAAAGGCAAGCTGGACCCCACCAAGCAGCAGGCCCTCGTCGACATGCTGCTCAAGATTGCCGCGTCCATCGGCCAGCCGCCGGCCAAAGGCGTGCCCACCGTCAAAGATCTCCTGGCTGAACTTGATGCGCCGCACGGCTGCCGGGGCGAATGGCCGGGCTGGCCGGAATTAGTCGCCGGCAGCACGGGCAGCATGATGGCGAAGGCTCAACCGCCCTCCGGCGACGAGAACAACCCCTGCCTGGTGCCCGCGGGGGGCGGCTTCCGGAGGCTGGAAAACCAGCTCTACCGGGTCGAAATCCACAACGGCGGCACGGTTGAGGACAAGAAGCCGATTGTCGTCACGTTCAAGTGGAGCCGGGAGAACGGCTCGGTTGCGGTGCGCTGGATCGGACAGAGCGGAGCACAGAACGAAATCCTGGAAATCGAAGGCCCTAACCCCGACATCGTGCTCGGCTTTGCACCGGGCCAATGGGTGGAGCTGACCGACGACCGCCGGGAGCTGGAAGGACTGCCCGGCGTGCTCGTGCGGCTGGGCGCGCCCGATGGCGCGCGGCTGACCGTGGACACGACCGCGCTGCCAGCCAACACGGAAGTGCCGAAGCTGACCGAGTTTCCCAACAACGCCAAGATCCGGCGGTGGGACACGAACCAGTTGGCCGATACAGCGAACCCGGTGCGTGCCCTGAGCATCGACAAGCCCATCGAGCTGGAAGACGGCGTGCAGGTTCAGTTCAAGCCGGGCACGTACCGCACCGGCGATTACTGGCTCATCCCTGCGCGCACGACTGGCGGCCAAATCGAATGGCCGGGCCGCCAGGACGACGAAATCTACTGGCCGCCCTATCCCGCCGGCGTGGATGCCTCCTTCGAGCCGGCGGCAGGCATCGAGCATCACTACTGCCCGCTGGCCGTCATCGCCGCGGAGCATGCGGGCAAGCTCCATGTGATCGATGACTGCCGCAACATCTTCCCGCCCCTGACCGGCCTGATCGACATGTACTACGCGGGCGGCGATGGGCAGATTGCGCGGGCCGACCCGGCGGGCGTCGGGCTGTTCCTGCCGCTGGACCTGCCCCTGCGGGTGCAGGTGCTTGGCTCAACCGACCCGGTCGAAGGCGCGGAGATTCGGTTTCGTGCGCTGGACGGTGGCGACCTGAAGGCCAAGCGCGCGGACCTTAGCACAACCCCGCCCGCGCAGGCCGCAGACATCATCCTGACCACCGGCCCGGATGGCGTGGCCGAGTGCTTCTGGAAGCTGTTCGACGGCGACCCGACCCAGCGCGTGCGGGCCAGCCTGGTGAGCGTGCCCGGCGACAAGCGGCTCATCCCGCGGTCCATCGTGTTCAACGCCCAGTTGGGCAAGGCCTCGGAGATTGCCTACTACCCGAACGCGGGCTGCACCAACCTCGCGTCTGCGCACACCGTCGAGGACGCCCTGGACCGGCTGGCGACGCTGGCACACCTCGCTTATATCGGCGGCGCAGGGCAGGTCGGCCTGCTGCTGCCCAACCAAGGCGGCACACACATTGCGCTGGCGCGGCCCATCCAGGTGCAGGTCGTCAGCTCATGCGGCCCGCTGGCCGGCGCGGAAGTCACCTTCACGGCTACGAAGGGCGGACAGTTAGCCGAGAAGCTCCCTTTCCCATCTCCAGCGCCTGAGACGCTGACTGTGACGACCCAGGCAAATGGCATAGCCTCCTGCTTCTGGCGCATCAGCACGAGTGCCCAGGCTGGCACGCAGTTCGTCACTGCCAGGCTCACCGACGTTCCGCGCGGGTACTCCCCCACGGAACCGCAAGCTGTGGAGTTCAATGCCAGCCTGATTGTGGTCAGCGAGGGCAGCGGCGGGGGCTGCTGCGTGACCGTTGCGCCGGAGCAGATGAGTGAGGTTATCCAGAGTCTCGCAGGCGCAGGACAGCAAAACATCGAGGTTTGCCTGGAGGTCACGAAGAACGGCGGCATCGTCGGTCCGTTGGACCTGGACGGCAGCGACCTGCACTACAGCCTGACCGTGCGCGGCTGCGGCAAGGCGATCCCAGTCCGGTGGGAACGCTGGATACTCTCACGACTGAACCTGTTCCACCTGCAGGATGTCTTCCTGGAGGGCACTGATCCGCCGACCTTCATCCTTAAGGACTGCCGGGAGGTAGTCATCGCAGGGTGCCGGCTGGACAATTCCCCGGGGAGACAGGAGCCCATCGTGCACATCGAGGGCGGCACGCTGGTGCAGGTACGCAAGAACGTCTTCCGGGCGCGCAGCAGCGACAATCCGATCGGCCCCAGGGACATCCTGGAGGGGTTGACCGCGATCCCCTTAGGCGATGTGTTTCTCGGCAGGGCGGCTGAGAAACGGATACAGCGCAGCAAAGCTAGCGAGGCGTTGGCGGGCCTCGCGGTCACGCAGAGGCGGCGGTTCGTCGCCGATCTCAAGAGGCGGCTGGAGACGGAGCAGGCACGGCTGACCAAGACAGAAATCGCGGCTTACAATGCCCTGGCGAACGTCATGAGCCCGCCCCAGGTGAGCCTCGGATCCGTCGACCGCAGCCTGGCTGCCATCGACGCGATCGCCGCGGCCGCAGCGAAGGGGTTCGGGCCTGCGCTCGCCCTCAATTGCCCGAGTGCGCAGGTCCACGTCATCGACAATCTGATTGCCGGCACGCTTTTCTTGTACAGCGGCCCTGCGGCGGTCTTCCTCAACATCGACTTTCACAAACTGCTGAGTACCCAACTGAAGCGCGGCAACTTGCTGCTGCTGCCAGAGGACGGCCATCTGCACATCTGCGGGAATGATATCTCCCGGCTGGACGGCGCAGGCGAACACGCCGCACGACTTGCTGAGGCGGCAGGTAATGGCGGACAGATCGACAACATCTTCTCGGCCATCTTCATCAGCGAAAACCGGCTGTACACCGACCCGCAGGATATCGTGACGCTCGCGCTCGCCGGGCATGTCGTCTTCAGCGGCAACTCGTTCGACGCAGCAGCCGGCAACCAGGGCGGCTCCGTATTTGCCATCAGCGCCAGCTATACCGGCAACACGGCCCCGCCCGCACTGATTCAGGATCCTACGCCAGGCGTGGACTTGATCGATGTTAGCGTCGGCAACGACCGGGGCACCAACGCAAGCGCGAATCCGGGCGTGCGGATTGTCAACATGTAGCGAACGTGGTCTGTTTGCAGTAGGCGCTTCAGCACCCGATAACGGTGCTATTGTGGTTTGACAATTTAGCTGGGTAGTGGCGCTGGGGTTGCCCTCACCCCGTGCGGCCGAAGGCCGCCCACCCCTCTCCCACACTGCGGTGTGGGAGAGGGGGTTTTCTAGAATGGGGTTTTTGGGCCGCAAAGCGGCCCAAAAACCCCATAAAGCAGGCCTTGCCGGCCCCCGCTGGCGGGGACGGGGAAGGCGAACAAAGCTCGCACGGGGTAGGGGCCACAGTCTACCGAGTCATTTTGTCAAAGTGCAAAAACGCCTACAACAACCCTGAGAACAATTGCAAATCACCGGTTCACCCCCTCTCCTGTTCACCCCGTCTCCTGTTCACCTTGTTCCCGCCGCGGTTTACAGGACGCGCCCCAGGCAGTACAATCACAGCATGACAGACAACCCGATTATCCCCATCGGTTCCGCCCGGCAGACCGCCGAGTGGCTAGACGAAGTGCGCGCGAAGGCCAACCGCCTGACGCTCGGCTTTCTGTATGTTGCGGCGCTGGCTTTCGCCGGCTCGCCCGCGCTGTTCAGCCAGCCGACGCAATACCTGGGGCTGGCGCTGCTGACCTTCGCGATCATCGGCGCGGCCTGGCTGGCCGGGCGCCGGTCGGCCCAGGCCGCCGGTGCGGTCTTGGTCGCGGGCACGCTGGCGCTCATTACCTTGACCGTCGGCTGGGCAGGGTTCACCCCGGCGCTGGTGCTTCTGATCCTGCCGGTCGGGCTGGCGGGCTTCAGCCTGGGCTTCGCCGCGCAGGCTGCCCTCGCCACCGCAGTCACGGGCACGCTCATCCTGCTGCCCCCTTCCTTCCCTGCGCCTACGGACCTGCGCGTCCTCAGCGCAACAGCCGTTTGGGTCGTCGTTGGCATGGTGTGGATGATGAGCGAGTCGTTGCTGCAAGCCGTGCATTGGGCCTGGGCGCACTACGAGCAGAGCGAGATGCTGTTGGCACAGTCACGCCAGCAGCAGGCTGAGCTGGCCGAGACGGTAGATGACCTGCGCGCGGCCAACATCCAGATGGCCCGGCTCAACCGCCTGGCCCAGTCGCTGCGCCAGGCCGCGGAGGATGAACGTCGCGCCAAGGAGCAGTTCGTCGCCAATGTCAGCCACGAGCTGCGCACGCCGCTCAACATGATTATCGGCTTCTGCGAGATGATCACCAACG
>JAKPQT010000338.1 GCA_029555885.1 Chloroflexota bacterium
GTCAGCCGGGCTTTCGCGCAGCGCGACGAGCTGCCGCTGGCCGATCTCGTAGACCACGGTCGGCGGCTCCAGCGTCCCGCTCTGCGTGTGCTGCTGGAGCAGTTCCTTCGTCTTCTGCGTGAACTCCCGGTCGACGTACACCCGGTCACTGTAGGCTTGCCGGACCCATGCGTAGAGCACGGCCAGCGCGTTGTAGTCGTCGATGAAGGGCCGCAGGAACGCGTCGGGGCTGAGGATGTCATAGAGGCTCTGCAATTGGCGGAAGAACTTGAAGAACGCCTCCCGCGCGTCCTTGTCCCGCAGCGCGATGACCGCGCGCTCCTTGGCCTTGTCATCCATCCCGCGCGTCAGCGGCAGGTACGCGCCCGCCTGCTCCGTCATCATCGTCCCGAACAACTGGCGCAGCACGTCGAGGTTGCGGATGACCGAGGCGACCACGTCCGAGTCGAACGCCAGCGCCTTCTCCAGGTTCTCAAAGACGCCCACAAAGTCGTAGATGAGGCCGTTCGTTTTGCGGCGGGCCTGGTCGTCGTCGTAGGGCCGGTTCACCCGGGCGATGGCCTGCAGCAGCGCATGGTCGCGCATCGGCTTGTCCAGGTACATGCAGTACAGGATGGGGGCATCGTAGCCGGTAAGCAGTTTGTCCGTGACAATCAGCAGCCGCGGCTCCTCGTCCGGACGGACGAACCGCTTGCGGACATCCCGCTCTGCCTCCGCCGAGAGGTGCCAGCGCGACAGTTCGGGCGGGTCGTTCTGGGCAGCGCTGTAGACCACCGTCGACCACTCGCTCGGCCACAGCCTGTCCAGTTCTGCCTTGTACAGCGCGCAGGTCTCGCGGTCGACGGCCACCAGGAAAGCCTTGTAGCCCATGGGTGCCACGTTGGTCTGGTAGTGCTCCGCCACGTGCCTGGCCACCTGACGGATCCGCTGGGGGTTCTTCAGCATGTTCTTCAGCGTCACCGCCCGGTCCAGGATGCGGTTCAGTTCCTCGGTATCGCTCACGCCCTCGGCCTCGGCCAGATCCAGGAACTCGCGGTTCAGCGTGTCCCGGTCGACGCGGAGCGTGCTCGGCGCCAGCGCATAGTGCAGCGGCACGGTGGTTCCGTCCCGGATGGACTCGGCAAGGGAGTACTTGTCGATATAGCCCTGTGGGTCATCGCGGCCAAAGACCCTGAAGGTGCCCTGGCCGTACGCCGTCCTGTCGATGGGGGTACCAGTAAAGCCGATGTACGTGGCGTTCGGCAGGGCGCCCATCAGGTAGTTGCCGAGGCCGCCGCCGGTGGTGCGATGGGCTTCGTCGACCAGGACGTAGATGTTCCGGCGCAGGTTCAGGTTGGCGGGGATGTCGTCGAACTTGTGAATCATGGAGACGATCAGGCCCCGGTAGTCCTGCCGCAGCAACTCCTGCAGGTGCCGCTTGCTGCCGGCCAGGGCGACGCGGCGCATCCCCGCCGCTTCCAGGTTGCCGAAAAGTTGCGCCTCGAGTTCGTT
>JAKPQT010000358.1 GCA_029555885.1 Chloroflexota bacterium
TCAGACCTGGCAGGGCAACGAGACGGTGCAGACGGCGGAGTGGCGCAGTGGCGGTGGGGTACGGTCGAGTCAGACCGCCTATGGTTACAGCGAGGCCTACCAGGATGCCAGCCACACCGACCGCGAGGCGCAGCGCGCCTGGGAGAGCGCCGTAGACCAAGACGCGGCCTGGCAGCAAGCAACCCGCGACGGCTATCAAGGCGTGGAGCACTTTGCCCGCACCTTTGGCGGCAGCTATGCCGAGAGCGGGCAGCGCAGCGGGCATCTCTCGCAGCAGGATACCATCGTGGCCGACCGCGCGCTGCAACGCGAGACCCACCGCTTCGTCAACGGTTTCCGCAGCGAGACTTTCGATGGCTACCGTAATTCACAAGAACAGGTGGACGGGGCCGAGGCGCGGCAGGAAGCGATGATCGGCGAGGGACGCGAGTACGTGCAGGCCCAGGCCGCCGACCAGGTCGGAACGACGCTGGCGAACGTGGGCCGCACCCAGGTGACAACACGCGGTGTGATGGGGCCTTCGGGCGGTTCGTTGGTAGCTGGCCTGGCCTTCGCCCGGCAGACCGTGGACGCGCAACGCGACCTGGTGGCGCAATTGCTCGACCAGCAGGTGCGCCGTCTGAGCGCAGGGCTGGACACGGGGCTGTTCCTGACGCAGGTAACGTTGCTGGCCCCTGACCAGGCCCGGCTGGAACGACTGGCTGCCGCGTCTATTGCGGCGATGCGCGAGGAAAACGTCGTCGTGCCCGTCGCCGCGCGCGCCGGGGACGAAACGCTGTGGCAACGGGCCATTACGCTAGACTTCGATGCCCGCCCGGAAGATGCCGGGCCGTTCGACACCTTGCGCCACGCACAGACTTTGACGTCCAACGAGTTAGCGGCGTTCGTGCATCCGATCCGCATCTCGGACGGTACGATTTCGGCCTCGCTGGATGCCTGGCCGGACGACCTGTCGCACCGCCGCACCCAGGGGGAAATCGCGTTGGGCACGGTGCTGGATATCAACTTACAGCCCGATCCCAACAATGTGCATCGTTTCCGCGCCGACGAGTTGATGCACGCCGTCATCGTCGGGGATTCCGGTTCCGGTAAGTCCAACTCCGCGCTGTGGTTTGTCTCGCAGGTGGTCAATGCACTGCGCCAGGACGAACACGGTATCCC
>JAKPQT010000359.1 GCA_029555885.1 Chloroflexota bacterium
CGCATAATTCCTCCATGGCATGTCGCTAATAACTGTCGTCATCAGCGGTCAGCGAGCCGCCGTCCGCGGAAGGAAAAGCACGCCGGGGGCCGTGCTGACCGGTAGTGTGCACCCCCAGCGGGCTGCTGGCGAGCCCCTGCCGATACTCATGACGCAGCCGGGTCAGCGCGGTATCGAACGCGAACAGCGCATGCATGTCCATGCGGCGGATCTCGCCGAAGGTCCGCCCCTCTCTGATGAGGCCGGTCACCAAAGTATCCCGCGCATTGAAGAGGCTGGCGAGCTTCTTCGGCATCTTGTCGTCAACCGTGAGGGTGCCGCCGTCGGAGCTCAAGAAAGCAGGGGCGTCGGGGGCGGCTGCCGCGACAGCGAATGCGGAGCGGCCCAGGCTCTTTAGATACGCGCTCACCGCGGCCACGCTGTCGCTGTCACCAATCAGCAGGGCGGAGTCGGCTCTGCCGGACATCTGCAGCCTCAAGCCGATCTCGTCGAAAGACAGGTCTCCCCTGCGCAGTCGACAGACCTCAGTGAACGTGCAGTATCGCGCGACAAGCAGCGTAACCGCCTTGTCGCGCAGCGGCAGCACCTCGCCGCTGAAGATGCGGTCCGTGCAGTGCGTGCGTCTCGGACCGCCGAGGCTGTGCTGCGCCGCGCGTCGCGGCTGCTGCACCACCGCGGCCGCAGCCGGCGGCTCGGCGGCGCACGCGGACTGATATGCACCCCGACGATGAAGTTTGCTATAGGGGTTCCTTATGACGTCAGGAGACACGGCGCCGAGCAGCTCGCGGTACAAGAAGGCGTGGAAGCTGCGGATTGCGGAGAGCGGATGCTTGATCTTCTCAGCTGCTCCCTTTTCGTCCGGGCCGCCGCGCTGTCGGAGATGATCGATATAGGCCAGCACGCAAGCCGCGTCGTAGCAGATGTATTCCGACACGGAGCTGTATGGCGGAGGAGGCACTTCGCGCGCAGCAGCTTCGTTTCGTGTCCAATGTGCCGCCCCGAAGGCGGTGATTCGCGCTGCGCCTTGCTGCTCCCGTTGCAGG
>JAKPQT010000368.1 GCA_029555885.1 Chloroflexota bacterium
GCCCGAAGCTCTCCTTCTACGGCAACCTCGTCCTGGTGCGGCTGGCGCGGACGCTGAGCGAAATGCCGGTCTATATCCTCTACGGCCACCTCAACCAAGTGCAAGTGACCGTGGGCCGCCAACTCAAGACCGGAGATGTGATCGGGACCGTCGGCATGACCGGCATCGCGATCGGGCCACATCTCCACGTGGAGGTGCGCGCCAGCGCGCAGGATCGCTGGCACACGCGCAACCCGGAGTTCTGGCTGAAGCCGCTGCCCGGCAGCGGAGTCGTCGCGGGCCGGGTGCTGGCGCTGGACGGCAGGCCCATCGCCGGCGCGTCCGTCCACCTCTACCGCGGGGACGCGTTGTGGCGCATCGGCACGACGTACCCGGACGAGGAAACCATCAACCCTGACCCGGAGTGGCGGGAGAACTTCGTGCTGTCCGACCTCCCCGCCGGCGCCGCGCGGCTTGTCGTCCGGGATGGCATGCGCAACCTCTCCCTGCCCATCCAGGTGCAGGCGGGGGGGTTGACCTTCGTGGAGTTTCGCTTGGGTTCAACTGCGGAATAGACGGAGCACGCGAATCTGCATCTACTCAGGAGGCTGACTGTGCCGCTTGCACTTCATCCCACACATCGCTCCACTTGCCGCTGGTGCATCGTGGGCCTGCTCATCCTGACCGCGCTCGCAGCCCACGTGATGCCGCAGCAGGCGCTGGCACACAGCGCGGCCGCGACGTCTGCCATCTGCGAGACCGCCGCCGGGATGCCGCAGGCGGAGTGCGACGCCCTGGTCGCCTTCTACAACAGCACCGAAGGTCCCGGCTGGACGAACCAGGCTGGCTGGCTGGTTACGTCAACTCCGTGCGATTGGTACGGCGTGCAGTGTGCAGCGGGGCATGTGCAGGGCCTTGCCCTGGTCGATAACAGGTTGCTGGGATCGCTCCCTGCTGCGCTCGCGGACCTGACCCAACTCCAGCGGCTTGACCTTCCCCGTAACTACCTCAGCGGTGAGATACCGCCTGAGTTGGGGCAGCTTGCCAACCTGCAGGCGCTCAACCTGAGCCGCAACGCGCTGACCGGCGGCATCCCGCCCACCTTGGGTGCGCTGACCGGCCTGCAAAGCCTCGACCTCTACGGGAATGCCCTGACCGGCGCACTGCCCGTCGAGCTTGGCAACCTCGCCAATCTCGAGAGCCTCACCCTGGGCGGCAACCAACTTACCGGCAGCATCCCGGCCAGCCTGGGCAACCTGACCCGGCTGACCTGGCTGTTCCTGGATGACAACCGGTTGAGCGGCAGCATCCCACCCGCGTTCGCCAGCCTCGCCAGCTTGGAGTACCTCGGACTGAGCGACAACCAGCTCAGCGGATCGATTCCGCCGGAGTTGGGCCAGTTGGCGCGGCTGGACCGGCTCTATCTGAACCGGAACCTGCTGAGCGGGGCCATCCCCCCTGCGCTCGGCAACCTGCGGAGCCTGTGGCGGCTCGACCTGAGCCGGAACCAGTTGACCGGCCCGCTTCCGCCTGAACTGGGCAACCTGGCGAACCTGGACGCGCTGTACCTGAACGATAACGCGCTCAGCGGACCGCTGCCCACCAGCCTGATGCAGCTCAAGCTCTACGAGTTCTATTTCAACAACACGCAGTTGTGTGAGCCTGCCGGGAAGGACTTCCAGGCCTGGCTGATGAGCATCCCCAAGCTGGGGCGGACGGGGATATTCTGTGGGGGCTTCCGTACGTTCCTGCCGTTCTGCCTGCGCTAGAAACCTATCCTTCCGCGTCGTCCGCGTATTCCGTGGTTTCGCTCACCGTGCAACCAGCCAACGGTCGTAGATGCGGTCGAGCGTCCCATCGGCCTTCAGCGCGGCCAGCGCGGCGTTAACCTCCGCCAGCAGATTGGGCGCGCCGACGGGCAGCACGATCACGTAAGGGTCGCTGATGAGCGGCTCGCCCGCGGTTCGCAGGCGGTCCGCCGCAGGATGGAGGGCTAGGCTGATAGCATCCACCAGCGCGGCGTCGGCCTCGCCGGCGAGAACGGCATCCAGCGCCGCGTTGACCGATTCGCGCACGACGGGTGTCAGCCGTCCCTCGAGGTCCCGCATCAGCCGCCGCGCCTCCGCATCCCCGGTGCTGCCCCACTCCACCGCCACGCGCTTGCCTGCGAGGTCTGCTGTGCCTGCAATCGTGCTGTCCAGCGGGACGGCCAGCACCGTGCCCGCCTCGATGTAGGGGTCGGAGAACGCCACGTCGCGCGTCCGGTGTTCGATGACGGGCAGCGCGGACACGGCGGCGTCGATCCGGCGGGCCGATACGGCGTCCATCAACTCGTCGAACCCCACGCCGACGAACTCCACGCGCACACCCCAGCGCGCCGCGATGGCCTCGGCCAGGTCCACGTCCAGGCCGACCAGCCGCTGCGTCGTGCCATCCAGGATCTCGAAGGGCGGGAAGCTGGGGTCCAGGCCGACCCGCCACACGCCGGTCTCCTGGATGTGCGCCCACAGGCGATCACGGCCCAGGACGATGCCCCGCGCGAGCAGCATAACGACAACCAACCCAACCACAATGAGCAGGCCAAGCCACACGCGGCGCGGCGGCAGCCTGCGCAGCCATCGCGCGCGATTCCGCCCTGCACCCTGCTCCTCTACCGGAGCATCCTGAGCGGGTGTACGAACCAACGCGCCATACGTCGAGTCGCCAGTCGAAGGATGCATCACGGCAGGTCCTCCCACGGCTCGCCCGCGGCGTACCGCTGCACCGCGAGGTAGATGGGCTTCGGCTGAAACTCGCTGTCCACGAACGTATAGTAGTCCTGGTATGTCGCGGCAGGGCGAGGATAGCGAAACGCCCAGAGGCAGAGCGCATCCACCCAGGGCCACTCGGCCAGCACCTTCTCGTACGCTCGGATCGTGTACCGTGTGCGCTGGAGCGG
>JAKPQT010000376.1 GCA_029555885.1 Chloroflexota bacterium
GAGATCAGGCCCGACTCGCGCTGGTGGTCGAGGAAGATGGTGACGCCGTTGCGGATGTAGTCCGCGGGCCAGCCCATGTACACCTGCACGATGCTCTCGAAATACTGATCCCAGTCGTACAGGGTCCGGTACGCATAGCCCGTGAAGTAGGGGCGGCCCGTATCCGCATCGGTGAAGATGCCGCGCTGCATCAGGTCCTGCTCGGCCTGAAGCTGGCGGCGCAGTTCGGCCAGTTGTGGGTCGTCGGACAAGCGATTCGTCATGGTCAACCCTCACAATACCGGTAATCGAAGCGCCGCGCAGGTGCATGGTCGCCGTTCACGAAAAAGTCGGGCACGTCATTCGCCGTCTGCTCGCGGCGCACGGGCAGCGGCACGTTGTCCATCCAGTGAAAATCGAATGCCGCCGGCCCGTCCGCCATACCCAGCAGCGCACGCGGCACCGCGATCATCAGCTCGCAGCCCTCGACGCGGTAGCGGGCCTCGCCCACTGTCTCCCAGGCCCAACCGCCCGTGTTGCGCTTGACCGTCGTCCGGCTGCCGTCAAGCGTGGGCATGTTGACCGCGAAGTCGTACCCCTCCCAGCCGCTATCCCGGCGGCCGTCCGCGTTGATGAACAGCATCATCCAGTCCGCGTTGCCCGCGGGCGAGATGGGACCGCGCGTCGCCGCGTAGAAGTAGATATGGGCGTCGTCGCGCGCGACCTTGAGCGTCACGAACTCGTTCCGCCCGCTGCGATTGACGTACGGCCCCGCGCTGCCCCAACCGGGTTCGTTGCGATGCTCGGTGTCGTAAAGATGGTCGCGATACTCCGGAGCCACGTCCGCCCACTGACCGAAGCTGCCCGCCAGGTCGATGGTGACCGGCGGAGAGGCCGGCTCCGGCGGGCGGACGCCCTTGTAGCGGCGGATGTTGGCGACCAGCTGGTAGTAGTAGTTGTCGGTGTGCAGCCCCCGGGCTGGTTCCGCATCGCGGCTGAACTCCTGGTTGTACTGGTCGATGAAGTACAGCTCACCCAGCTTCAAAGGCCGCGTCGCCTTGCCCAGCCGCGCGCCGGGAAAGAAGTCCCATAGCCCCTGCAGCGCCTCCTGGCCGGGGTCGTCGCAGACCGCCGCGCCGGCCAGCCATTCGTTCCAGCCGGTCACGAACACGAACTCCGGGTCGACTTCGAGCGCGTGCTGCCACTGTTCCTCGAAGTGCAGGCCGAGATGGGTATAGGGCGTGACATCGAACTCGTTCACCGGCGGCTGCTCGCCGTTATAAAAACTGCGCCCGATGCCCGACAGGGGGTGCTGGCCGACCGCAACCGCGACCTGCTCTGCGACGCCGAGCCGGTCCCAGCCGGGGGTCTGCGGATGGTGCGCCACCCACGGCCAGCGGTGATGTCCCTCGTCGCCCCACCACGGCAGGCTGTCCCATGCCCAGGAACGCCTGACGGTGAAGAACTCATGGATGCGCTTCGGCAGCTCGATGTTCGCCATGTACCCGCGCTTGTCGTGCTGGCCGAACAGCAGCAGCGGCTTGCCCTGCCAGCGGAACCACAGGTCCGCATACTTGCCTGGCTTGTAGAGCTCCTCCCAGAGCAGTTCGATGGAACGCTCGCTGGCAAGGAAACAGACGTCCGGCGTCCGCTCCCCCTCCCCACGTACCTGCCGGAAGACATCGCAGACCGCGGTGTACGTCTCGGGGTAGGTAACGTCGTTGGTGGTATCGAAGATGAGCGTGTCCACGCCCGCGTCGGCCAGCATGTACGCGTGCTTGCGGATGACCCAGCGGTCTGTAGAGCGGTAGTAGCCCAGCTCCGGCTCGCCCCACCAATGCGGGAAGCCGGGCACGAAGCCGGGATCGGCGGGGTTCGCCGCCAGCATCTTCGTCACATCGCGCGGGGCCTCCGGCCCATCGTAGGTGTTGCAGATGAAGTAGAAGATGCCGACGTGGCGGTTGGCTTTCGGCGGCCCGACCTGCTCGAAGCCGGGCAGCTCCCGGCCCAGCGCGTCGGTCGCAACCCAGGTGTCACTGAAGGTATCGTGTTGCATAAGGATTCCTATGGGCACTACGAAATGGTACGCTGATGCCGAGCCAACCAAAGGTTGGCCCTGATGCGACTGATATACGCTGATATTTTCTATGAATGATTGGGATTCCGCACCTCTTCCTGCGCGATGAGCGTCCAGCGGTCGAAGCGCTCGGGATGGTGCTCGCAGGTGTGCGTGTCCTTGAGGATCATCTCCAGCACGCAGCCGTGCTGCTGCGCGACCTCGACCGTGTGGCGGATGTAACGGCGGATGGCGTCCGCGTCGAAGTCGCCGACGAGGTGCGCGGGGTGCGGTTTCCAGGAGAAGATGGCCCGCCCGCCGAGCTTCTCCGCAGCGCGGTCCACATCCGCAAAGGGCGAGATGGAGATGCGGCGGATGTGCGGGATGGTCAGCACATCGTCCAGCTTGCGTGACAGGTCCTCGCAGCAGCCGTAGCCTGTCAGCCCGAACGGTTCCAGCAGCCGCTTCTCGTAGGCCAGCGCGAACTCCGCGTGCTGCTTCGGCCCGACCTGCGCCAGCTCCTGTGATTCGGCGCTCGCCCACATGTCGCAGGGGCGCACACGCGCCGGGTCAAACCCCGCCGCGGGCAACTCATCCGTGTAGCCCACGCCGCCCGAGCTGTGATAGGTGCCGTCGTTGTTGAGCGAGAGCAGGTTCTGCGCGACTAACTGGCGCAACACGCCGTGATGCCCCTCCTCCAGCCGCGCCATGGCCTCGTGCAGCAGGCCCGGCTGGAGATGCATGTCGAGCATGGTCTCCTCCAGCCCGCGCCAATCGCTGTACTGCGACATGAGGTGGTAGGAGATGTGCGCCACACCCTTGAGCTTCACATCGAGGATATCCCCGAACAGGTCTTGCGCCGCAGCCAGGTTGCGCTGCGTTGCCGGCTCGTCGTAGCTGATTTCGGGGTAGTGCAGCTGCGCCAGGTCCCGCGCATCCCTCAGCACCGGATCGAACTTCCACGCTCCCCGTTCTGCCGGCGCGGGAATGCGCTTGCCTGCCAGGCCCCAGCCGGTATTATGGATGACCTTCGGAACCACCCACTCGCGCTCGATGACGGTATCATCGCGGAAATGCTCGTGGCAGTAGATGCGGCGGCGCAGCTCCCATTCGATGCGGCGGCTGGCCTCATCCTCGCACACCAGCGCAGCGTCGGGCAGCAGCTCCTCCCAGGAGCCCTCCGGGAAGATGAGGATCATCGGGCCGGCGGTCGCATCGAGCCGGTTGTGCCGCCGCCAGCGCGCGCGGCGCTGCTCCTGAACGGGCAGCGCGGCGATGTCTGCGACGCGACGCGCGAGCTCACGCAGGATGGTACGGTTATTGCCGGTCATAGGGTCGGTCCTTCCAGGCAGCCAAACTATACTCAGTGCAATGCAAAAAACCAGAGACAATTCTGGACAAGATTTACAGGATTGACGGGATAACTCCTGTAAATCCTGTCTCAGTTCTGCCCGCGGTGCTCACTATGGAATCAGTTTAGCCGGCCGCGGCTTCGTCCAGCGGCACGGCCATGAACCCCATCGTATAGAGGTTGTAGTATGCCCCGCGCTGTGTCAGCAGTTCCTCGTGCGTGCCGCGCTCGATGATCTGCCCGGCAGACAGCACGAGAATCTGGTCTGCGCGCACGATCGTGCTGAGCCGGTGCGCAATGACGAACGCGGTGCGGCCCTCCAGCAGCACATCCATCGCGTCCTGGATCAGCTTCTCGGTCTGCGTGTCGATGCTGGACGTTGCCTCATCGAGGATCAGGATGCGCGGGTCGGCCAGAAGCGCACGTGCGAACGCCAGCAACTGCCGCTGGCCGACGGAGAGATTCGCGCCGCCTTCTTCCACGTGCGTCTCGTAGGCATCAGGCATGTTGACAATGAACTCATGTGCGCCGACCGCGCGTGCGGCCTGCTCGATTTCATCCTGCGTCGCGTCCAGCCGGCCGTAGCGGATGTTCTCGGCCACGGTGCCGCGGAACAGGAACGTCTCCTGCAGCACGATGCCCATCTGCCGGCGCAGCGAGGCCAGCTCGACGTCGCGCACGTCGTACCCGTCAATCAGCAGGCGGCCCGACTGGATATCATACGACCGGTTGAGCAGCTTGACCAGGCTGCTCTTGCCTGAGCCGGTCGGCCCGACGAGCGCGACCAGCTCGCCCGGCTTGACGTGCAGGTTGATATCGCGGAGGATGGGCAGTTCGGGCGTGTAGGCGAAGTTGACGTTCTCGAAGACGACTTCCCCGCGGATGGGCGGCATCTCAGGCGCGCCTGGCTTGCTCTCTACTGCCAGCGGGCGGTCCAACAGGTTGAATAACCGCTCCCCTGCGGCCATCGCGGCCTGCAGCGTGTTGTAACGCTCGGCCAGGTCGCGGATGGGATCGAAAAACCGTCCGATGTAGAGGATAAATGCCACCAGCACGCCGGGCGTAATCTGCTCGCCCAGCACGGCTGAGCCGCCGAAGCCGATGACCAGCGCAACCGCCAGTGAGCCCAGGAAGTCCACGCCGGGGAAGAAGAGCGCGGACAGCCGCGCCGCGTTGCCCTGCGCTTGATTGAAGCGGAAGTTGACCTCCTCGACGAACTTCTTAAGGTTCAGGTCCTCGCGCGTGTAGGCCTGCACGACGCGCACGCCCTGGATGTTCTCCTCGATGAAACCCAACATACGGCCGTGGTAATAGCGCACCTTGCGCCACCGGTTGCGCGCGCGGATGCGCCAGAGGGTCGTCAGGATGAACATGATGGGCAGGACCGCGAACGTCAGCAGCGACAGGTAGACGTTCAACGAGAGCATGGCGATGACGATGCCGACGAGCGTGAACAGGTCCGCTGCGGTGCCGATGACCGCCCAGGTGACGAGGTCCTGCAGCGCGTTGACGTCGGAGGTCAGCCGCGAGATGAGCACGCCAACATCCGCATGGTCGAAGAAGCTGAGCGAGTGCCGCTGCAGCCGCTCGAACAGCGACCGGCGCACCTGGTAGATGCTGTTCTGCCCCGCGCCGACCATCGCGACGATCTGCCCGGAGCGCGCGAACCAGCTGATGAGGTTGATGCCGACGAATGCGGCCACCAGGCGCATGAGCAGTGGCACGTTGCCCTTGGCAATCGCCTCGTCGAGCATCTGCGCAATCAGATACGGCACGGCCAGCGCGGCCACCGTGACGATGCCGATCAGGATGATCGCAACGACCATCTCGCGCATGTACGGCCGCACGTAGCTCAGCAGGCGCAGTGCAATGCGCGAGTCGTACTGCTTGTCCTGCAAGTTCTCCGGGAGGTCGGAGACCAGCAGCGCCTCGTCGTAGCCGGCCACGCGGCGCCACCAGCGATGAAGTTTCGACATGGAAGTGTTCTCTGTCATCAACTGTCTCATTGGTGAACCGCGAAGACGCAAAGAGCACAAAGAGTTCTCTTTATGGGTTCTTAGCGCCCTTTGCGTCTTCGCGGTTCAATAAGCATCATCGACCCGTTCGCGCAACGTCCGCGGCGGCCTCTTCCTGGTCGCGCAACTGGAGGTCATACACCTCACGATACGGCCCCGGCTGGGCGATCAACTCGGCGTGCGTGCCCCGCTGGGCAATCCGGCCATGATCGAGCACGAGCACCTGGTCCGCGTTCTTGACCGTCGTCAGCCGCTGCGCGATGACGAAAGAGGTGCGCCCGCGCATCAGCGTGTTGAGCGCCTGCTGGATCTCGTATTCGGTCTCGGTGTCCACGCTGGAGGTCGAATCGTCCAGGATCAGGATGCGCGGGTCCACCAACAGCGCGCGGGCGATGGCGACACGCTGGCGCTGGCCGCCGGACAGGGTGATGCCGCGCTCGCCCACGATGGTGTCGTAGCCCTCCGGGAAGGACATGATGAAGTCGTGGGCGCGGGCGGCCTTCGCAGCCACGATGACCTCTTCCTCGGTGGCATCCGGCCGGCCGTACGCTATGTTCTCGCGGATAGTTGCGGAGAACAGGAGCGGGTCCTGCAGCACCAGGCCAATCTGCCGGCGCAGCGACTTGAGCGTGACGTTGCGGATGTCATAGCCGTCTACCGTGACGCGACCGTGCGTGACATCGTAGAAGCGCAGAATCAGATTGACCAGCGTACTCTTGCCCGAGCCGGTGTGCCCGACGAGCGCAATCGCCTGACCAGGGCTGGCCTCCAGGTTGATATCGTGCAACGCGGCCTGTCTGCTGTCGCCATACCGGAAATCCACGCCCTCGAAGCGCACGCATCCCTCGACGGTCGGCAGTTCGATCGCCCCGGGCTTGTCCTGGATGTCGCGCGGCGCATGGAGCACCTCGAAGATACGGTCGCCCGATGCGGCCGCCTCCGCCGCCATGTTGATGGTGTTGCCGAGCCGCTGCACCGGCCCCGACAGCATCACCACATAGCTGTTGATGGCGACCAGCACGCCCAGCGTCAACTCTCCGCGGATGACCATCGGGCCGCCGAACGCGAAGGCGAGCGCGGTGCCGCACGCGACCAGGAAGCCCAACACCGGCGAGGACATGCCCCAGAAGCGCACCGTGCGCAACCGCTCGCGCATGTAATCGCGATTCGCCGTGTCGAACTTCTCCATCTCGTACGGCTCGCGGGCAAACGCACGGACGACCTGCACGCCGGTCAGGTTCTCCTGGAGCACGGTGCTGACCTGCGCAAACGCCTGCTGGACGCGGCGCCAACGCGGGCGCATCACCTGCGCGAGGTAGACGACCAGGACCGCCAGGAAGGGCATCGGCAGCAGGGTGAGCAGCGCCAGCCGCAGATTGATCGAAACGAGAATGCCGATGATGATGACCAGCATGATGACCGCGCTCAATGCGTCCAGCAGGCCGACGCCCAGGAACCGCTGGACGGCGTTGACATCCTCCGCCATCCGCGACATGAGCTGGCCGGTCTGCGCGTGCGCGTGATAGGTGAAGCTGAGCCGTTGGATGTGATCGTACAGGGCATTGCGCACGTCGAACGAGATAAGCTGACCCACGCGCTCCATGCCATACCGCTGGCCGACGGAGAAGAGCGACCGCAGCGCGCTGATGCCTGCGATGAGGAATGCGGCCTGGATGAGGTAGGCGTGCTCCCCGCGGACCAGGCCAACGTCGATCACCTGCTTGACGATCCACGGAATGACCAGGTTGAGGATCGTCACGGCCATCAGGGCGATGAACGTCAGCACCGCTGCGCGGCGGTGCGGCCGCATGTACTGGAGCAAACGTTGTAGTGTTTTCATGTCGCCGGAATCACCCCGTCGCGCCCTTGCAGCTCCACACCGAACCGGTCGTGTAGGTATTCCGCTCGGAGGTCAGGAACTCCACGACCTCGGCTACTTCCTCCGCATCGGAGTAGCGGCCGATGGCGACGGGCGGGTTGGCGAGGAACTCGGCGGAGAAGCGCGGGACGACCATTTCCGTCAGCGCGCGGCCTGGCTCGACCCCGTTGACAAAGACACCCTCTTTGGGAAATGCGTTGCCGAGCGCGGCGACGAACGACCAGACTGCGCCCTTCGACGTGCCATAGGGCACGACGTGCGTCGCGCCGAGCCGCGCGCCGGAGGTGATCGTCACGCAGCGGCCCCAGCCCTGCTTCAGCATATGCGGGATGGCGGCCTGGTGCGCGTAGAACACGCCGTAGACGTTGATCTTCATCACCCGGTCGAACATCTCCGCGGTCTGCTCCAGGAAGGGGATCTCCTTGCCCAGTGTACCCGCGCAACAGACCAGGATGTCCAACCGCCCGAAGGCTTCGAGCGTCCGCGCGACCGCCGCGAAGACCGCGGCCTCGTCGCTCACATCCGTGTGGATGTAAAGCGCGCGCTGGCCCTGCGCCTCGATGTCTGCGGCCGTCTGCCGGCCTTCCACGTCCAACACATCCGCGATGACGATGTCGCGGCCCTCTTCGGCAATCCGCAGGGCCGATGCGCGGCCGATGCCCCGCGCGCCGCCCGTGACCAGCGCCACCCGCCGCTCGTGCGGCGCGGCAAAACGTAGATTCGGCATGCCATCCCCCCGTTGAGAATGAGAAATTAGCAATTACGAATTAGCAACTACGAGCATCACGACTCCTAATTCGTAACTCCTACTTCCTAATTCCTCACTGATATGCCCAGCTCGCGCGCGAGCCCGTAAAACAGCGCGCTGACCTGGGGGAGTTCCTCCGTGTTGTTGCCTTCGGCAATGACCGGGTAGTCCGGCGACAGGGCCTCCATCCGGCGGAACAGCGTCCGGAAGTCCAGCAGGCCCTTGCCCGGGCAGCCATCCTGCAAGTGTAACGCCAACCGGTTTTCGATCCAAATGTCTTTCGCGTGGCAACTGATGATCCGATTGCCCAGGATGTCGAAATGCCGGTCGAGCGCCGGGCCGGTGTCGAACACCTCGCGGCGGGTGATCCAGTTGGCCGAATCATAGTCACTCCTGACCCACGGCGAGCCGACCGCGTCGATGACCTCCGCGGTCACCTCCGGACTCTCCAGCGTGACCAACTGGTGTCCCTCCAGGCTCAGGTACACCCCTGCATCCTCAGCCGCGGGCGCGGCCTCGCGCAGGCTCTTGATGAGCTGGTGGCGCGCGGTCTGCGTCCAGTTATACGGGTGCGGGAACCAGGGGCCGTCCGGATTCACGGAGCCGGGGCCGGTGTCGATGCCCCGCGCGCCGAGCCAGCCGGCCAGCCGCAGCGCGGCCTGGAGCACGCGCACCGCCTCGCTGCGCTGCGTCTCGTCCGGCGTCACAAGGTTCTGCCAGAAGCCGGTCGCCTGATACAGCCGCACGCCCTCGTCCGCCATCAGCCGGCGCACACGGTCCGCCTGCGCCCGCGACGTCTCCAGCGGGTGATTGCGTCGGAAGCGCGTGAAGATGCCGCTGAATCCCAGGTCCCTGACCCGGCGGCAGATTTCCGGCGTCATGTCGTCCATGTTATCCGGCAGGAAGCAGCCGGACATGCCAAAGCGCATAGCGACCTCCCTACTATCTCATCGCCTCCATCCAGGCGACGAGGTTCTCGATCGGCACGTCCTCCTGGATTTCGTGCGCGGGGGCCATCACGTAGCCGCCGCCTGCGCCGAGGATGGCTGCGAGCCGGACGACCTCCCGCGCCACCTCATCGGGCGTGGCGTGGGGCAGGAACTGCTGCACGTCCACCCCGCCCCAGAAGACGATGCGCTCCCCGAACTGCGCCTTCAGGCCCGCCGGCTCCATCCCCGCGGCCGAAGTCTGGACCGGGTTGAGGATGTCCACGCCGCACGCAATGATATCATCGAGCAGGTCAGTCACCGAACCGCAGCTATGATGCCAGAAGTAACAGCCCGCCAGCGCCTTCGTCCGCGCGATGCGCGCCGTGAAGTAGGGCGCGATGAAGCGGCGGAACGCGCGCGGGGACAGCAGCGGGCCGCGCTGCATGCCGAAGTCGTCGCCGCTCGTGGTCAGGTCGATGTATGGGCCCAGGACCGCATAATACTGCTCGATGACCGCCAGCTGGATGGCGTACACCCGGTCGAAGAACGCCAGGACGAAATCGCCGTCAGCGGCCAGCCGCATCAGGAAGTCGTCGTAGCCGCACATCCAGCAGCCGAGTTCGAGGATGCCGAAGACCGGATGCTCGGCCACGACCACGTAGCGAGCCTCAGCCGCGAGCCGCTGCGCATCCGTTAGCCAGGCGGCGAGCAGCGCTTCGTCGACGCGCGGCTCCGGCCACGGGAAACGCGCCAGGTCCTCAACCGTCGCTCCCTTGAGCGGATGGCCGGTAATCTGGTACTCGCCGTCCACCTGCTCGCGGCGCACGCCCCAGCAGTCCACGGCCGGCCCGGGCGGTTCGGCCGGTCGCCGCGTGAGCGGGCTGGGCAGGTCCACGATGGCGCCGACCGAGCGGAAGTCGGTGCCGGCCCATGCCAGGATCTGCTCATCGATCCGCCCATTCATTAACTGGGGCACACCGGTGAAGCCGAGCACGTCGGCCAGCCGCCGTGCGACCCCGGGCCGCATCCCCGTCAGCGTCGTCCCGCCGATGTCGATAGGGACGCGGTCTGCGGGCAGGTGACGCATCGCCAGGCCAAACCGCTCCCGGCTGTTCACGGCTGCACCGCCAGCCGGTAGGCGGCCAGGGCGAAGGCGGGCACGTCGATCCGCAGAATGCGCCCGGCCGGGCCGGCCGCGGGCTGCCACGCGCCCTGCCCATCCAGGCGCTCAACACGCCACATGCCGTCGGCGGCATCCAAAATTCCGCTGAGGTCGAGCCACGCGCCGGGCACGTCATCAGCGGAGAGGTTGGCAACCGCGAGCAGCCAACTCCCACCACCCGGCCGATAGAACGCCAGCGGGTAGAGGTTGACCCCACGCGTCACCCGGCAGGGCAGGCTGCACCCGCTCACCCAGCCGACGAGCGCAGCCCACTGCTCGCGGTGCGCGATGTTCAGCAGCGCGGGCATCGGCGCGGCCAGCGCGTACGGCAGCAGGGCAATGCGGAACGGCGCGGGCATGCGCGGGTTGACCGAGGGCCGTTCCAGCGCGATGGCCGCAGGGCCGCGGTCCTCGCCGTCCACATTGAGCCAGCGCGAAAGCACCGTGCTGCCCGCCGCCTCGACCTCGAAGGTGTAGAGCTGCTCGGGCCGCACGTGGTTGTACATCGGCAGGATGTGGCCGACGTGGCGCTCGGATGCGCCCGGCAGACCGGCGACGATGAGTTCGTTGACGCCGTCACCGACGGGCCGCACAGCGCGGATGCCGAACCGCTCGCCCCAGCCCATCTCGATGAGTGCCCGCGCGGCCAGGGGGTCCAGGATCAGCCCCTCGGGCAGCGCCATCCCAATGTCGTAGCCCGACCACGCGCGCACCGCCTCCCCGGCCAGCCAGTGCGGGCCCTGGTCGGGCCGGCCGATGGGGAAGCCGCTGCGCGCGAGCATCTGCTCCCACGGCCGCGGCTCCATCCAGGCCATCAGCGGCCGCCCGGCCAGCGGGACGTGCCGCGCATAATCCTCGCTGTCGAGGATGCCGATGCCGCGGCGCCGGCGGCCCGCCCGTTCGCGCGCGAGCGCATCGAGGAACGGACGCTGCTCCGCCAGCGCCGCGGCCAGTCGGCTGCCCTCCGGCTCCAGCGGGCCGGTGCCCCCCATGCTGGTCAGCATGTTCAGGCTGAGGTCGGGCATCCCGGCCAGCACGTCCAGCGCCAGCTCCAGCGCGAGGATGCGCCCGGA
>JAKPQT010000378.1 GCA_029555885.1 Chloroflexota bacterium
GCGCCTTCTCGCTCAGGATGCGCGCCGCCTCGCGCAGCAGGGTCGTCTTGCCGACGCCCGGCCGGCCCAACAGCAGGATGCTCTGACCGGACTTGACGATATCTTCGATGATATCGATTACGCCATACACCGCACGGCCGACCCGGCAGGTGAGGCCGATGATGCGGCCCTGCCGGTTGCGGATGCACGAGATGCGGTGCAGCGTGCGCTCGATGCCGGCCCGGTTGTCACCGGTGAACATGCCAATGCGCTCGATGACGAACTTCAGGTCATCCTCGCTGACCTCACGCTGGCTCAACACCAGCTCCCGGTCCACAAAACGGGCCTCCGGCAGCCTGCCCAGGTCCAAGATGACTTCCAGCAGGCTATCGCCCTGATTGGATTCCCGCAACGCTTGTTCGACGGGTGGCGGCAGGACCTGGAGCAGGGCATCCAGGTCATCCGTAATTCTTCGTTGTTGCATACGTTCTGAATACAACCTCTTGCCTGCCGTCTGGACAGGCCACTGAACAATCTGGCCGCTTTACGATCGGCCCACCTGGCTGCGCACCGGCATCTCCTGGCGCACCTCGCGGCCCACTGCGGCCACCGCCGCAGGTTGACGTACCATCACCACAGTGTGTTTGACGAAGCGTACCCGCTCCATGAAAGGCGCAAAGCCAAAGCCGGTCAGTGCGCCGCGCAGAGCGCTCTCATACTCGCGCACGGTCGTGTACACCGGCACCGTACGCCGCGGCCGCCGCAGCAGGTCGATCTGGCGCAGGCCCTGTTCGACGAGCGACCGCAGTTCACGCGGCGAAATCTCGTTCGCGCCCCACAGGCGGAGCCAGTGACCGGCCCGCCCGATGTGTACCTGCACGGCTGCGCGCACCTCGCCCGCCGGTTCCCACACGGTACCGCGCCAGCTGTCCGGTTCCCACCACGACATTGGGGGGGAGCCGACTTCACCGGTCAAGGCGCCCTCGGCCTGCTGCACCAGCCGTGGCGTACCGCGGGTATAGAGCCGCTGCAACGCCCAGCTATCCTGCGGCGTCTGCGGGCGGAACCCCACTAAGGCCCCGCCGGCCGAGGGCGCCGCTGCCAGCCGATAGATGGTCTCCCGCGTGTACGGACTGAACGTCGCATCCCGCAGGCATTGCTGTTCGGCACACCCTTCCGGCGTGCTGGCGTAGATGCGCTGGAGCCCGTGGCCGGCCGCGGCACGCTGACAGTAGGCCAGCAGCTTGCTCCAGATGACAGCGCCGTCTGTGTCGCACACCGTCGGGTCATCCCCCGGTCGCGCCGCCTCAGCCTCGTCATCGACAGCGGCTACGACCGGTGCAAGATGCAACAGGTCCGCTTCAGGCCGCGCGGCTCGCTTCATCAACTGTATGAAGCCAGTCAGCCGCCGGCCATTGACCCTCTCGTCCAGGATAAAAGAAGCCACGCCCGCTCCCGCCCACGGCCACGGTGCAGTCAGCGCAGTCCACAGCGGTTGGTGCGGATGGGCCAGCATGTGCTCCATCGCCAGCGACATCCCGTCACGTTGCAGCCGGCGCACCAACCCGATGTCGTTCAGACCGAACGGGCGAATCACCGTCAATCTACTCCTGCCCAGTTGTCCGGCATTTTACACCGGTTCAGGGGCCTTGGCAAGTGATTCTGTTTACAGGGCTGCCACAACGCCCGGCCAAACCCTGCATGCACGCTTAAAAACAGAAGCCCCCAGCGGAGAGCCGGGGGCCGGATTGGCGCTCAGTGACCCCTTAGACCGGGGTTACCTTAACTGCCTGCGGGCCTTTGGGCGTATCTTCAATGACAAAGCTCACCCGCTCTCCAGCGTCCAGGTTGCGGAAGCCTTCACCGAGGATGTTGGAGTAGTGGACGAATACGTCCTTGTCTCCACCATCCGGCGAAATGAATCCGTAACCTTTGCTCCGGCTAAACCACTTAACCACACCCGTGCTCTCCATTGGTAGTGCCTCCTGCATATAGTCCTATGATCGCCAACGTCTGGCCGGGCACTGGAATAGTCTTGCGGACATACAGCGTTCGCACGACGCCGGACATAACACAAAACCACCGGGCTAGACTGCAGCACCGGTGGCTGGTGACTGTCCTACTCCCTGGTCATTGTTGCAACGATCACAACGAACAGGATTTTACCATGTGAGGGGGTCCATGTCAAATACGTGAGACAGCCGGTCAGTTGGGCAGCAGCGTGCCGCTCGGCCCGAATTGGGCCTGCTCCGGCCAGCCTTTGCTGCCGGCCATCCAGGTCAGCAGGGCATTTTCACGGTTGAGCAGGGTGCGTGCCCGGCTCAGGATCGCGCCCAACGACCGGCTCACCAGCAGTTCCTGCTTCTCACGGTTGTCAATCTGCATGGTGATCGCCGCCAGATAGCCGACTTGCTGGGGCAGGTCGGGCATCTGGTCGACCTTGATCTCGAGACCTGCTGCCTCTGCAATGAGCTTGATGTAAAGGGCCACCCGCTCGCGCACGCTGTCTGCCAGCGCGTCCACTGCGCCTGCATCTTCCTGCTCTTCGAGCGGCAGCGTCTCCACCTCCCCGCGCAGGTAAGGCTGGTCATGAATCAGCCGGCGAATGCGAAACCGCTCCACCCCGACCGTGATGATGTTCAGCGTGCCGTTGGGCAGGTGCGTGCTTTCAATGATGCGCGCCAGCGTGCCGATATTGTACGGCTCCGCATCCGCGCCGACTTCTTCGCCCTGCTTGATGAGCACGACGCCGAACGGCAGCTCATCCGCCAGGCACCGCCGGATCATCAGGCGATAACGATCCTCGAAGATGTGCAGCGGCAGCACCTGGCCGGGAAACAGCACGGTGTTGAGCGGAAACAGGGCCAGTTCGGTTGTTTCGGTTGCTTCGTCCATGGGGCTAACCTCCGATTACCTCGTCTCACCTGCCTGGCTGCCCACCAGTCATGCTCGTCCGTACAGCGGAAGGGCCGCGCCGCTAAGGGCGGCGGCTTCGTCGCTGCATAGAAAACGCACGGTCGCGGCGATTTGTTCCGGGCGCACCCACTTGCTCCGGTCGGCATCCGGCATGGCGGCCCGGTTATCTGGCGTATCCACGGTGCTCAGCAACAGCGTATTCGCGGTGACACCGTGGGCGCGCACCTCAGCCGCAAGCGACTGGGTGAGGGCCAGCACGGCGGCCTTGCTCGCCGCATATGCGCCGCTCTTGGCCTGGCCTGCCGTGGCCGCGCGGGCGCTAAGGTGATGATGCGCCCCCAGCCGCGCGCGGTCATGTGGGGCAGAACCGCCCGGCAGGCATTGAAGGCCGTCTGCACATTCACACGCCACAGGAAGTCCAGCGTCGCTCCGTCGGTCTCGGCCACGGTTGCGCCGCCGCGCCACGCGCCCGCCACGGCCACTAAGATGTCGAGCCTGCCGAATCGGGCCACGCCGCGCGCAACGGTAGCCTGCACTGCTGCGTCGTCGGTCAGATCCACGGGCAGCGCCAGCCACCGCTCGGCCGGGATACCATGCTCCGCGGCCAACGCCGCGACCTCAGCCTCATCGCGCGCGCTCGCCAGTACGGTTGCACCCGCATCAGCCAGTGCCTTGACGACAGCCGGCCCTACGCCGCCCGTGGCCCCGGTGACCCAGGCAACCTTGCCCGCCAACATGCCATGCTCCATCTTCATCGCCTCTGCTGCGTATCATACACGGTTTTGGTCCCTTAAACAATACGGGAGCAACGCTAGTACGCTGCTCCCGTAAACGGACTCAGAACTCTATCCGATCAATCGTAGCATAGGTCCTTGTGCCCGTCAGAACGCCCACAAGGGGCTACACTACTGATAGGATATACGGCATCCTCTTATTCGATGCTGCCGGCAGCCATGCGCAGGCCGCGCACATCCCGCAGCTCGATCTTCCGGTAGCCGAGCTCAACCAGCCCGTCATCCTTGAAGCTGCGCAGGATGGCGCTGATGGTCTCGCGGTACGTGCCCAACATGTCCGCGAGCGCCTGGTGGCTCGTGCCGCGAATGGCCTTCCCGCCGTTCGCCAGCTCCAGCAGGAGGCTCGCCAGCCGCTCCGGCAGCCGCTTGTAGGCGACTTCTTCCATGCGGTTCTCGACCTGGGCCAGCCGCTGCCCCACGGTCTGCAGCAGGCCCCAGCTCAACACCGGGTAGCGCAGCGCGAGAGTCTGCGCCTGCGGCTGCGGCACCATCCACAGCACACAATCGGTCAAGGCCACGGCCTTCACACACGGATCCGCCGCGCCCAGCAGCGCGCCTTCACCGAACATCGAACCCGGGCCCAACGTGGCAATTGCCAGCCGCCGCCCGTTGGGACCTTCACGAATCAACTGCACCCGGCCCTTCATCAGGGTAAAGAGATTTCGCGCCAGCACATCCGGTTCCGCGACAGTTTGCCCTGCGCGGATCGACTGCGCCGTGATTGCTTGCTTGAATTCGGGATCATCTTCGCGGAGCTCGATTAAGATCTCCGGTACCGAACGCTGCTTCCCTCGATGCACCATCAGAACACCTCCCCTTTGCACGCCGTACTACCACCGGTCTGTGATTCTCACTCCAATTACTCTCAAGAGTATAAGTGAAAATCAGCCATATGTCAATAGTTTGTCAAAGCTGTTAATTAATTCTTAATCTTCCCTTCAGGTTGCCGCACTCGATGCTGTAAGGCCGGCTATGGCTTGGCGGTTTTCATATCATCCAACAAAGCGGCCACATATTCCACGGCGGTTCGGGCGTTTTCGCCCAGGAAGACGCCCGGAATCTCCTGGCGCAATGCAGGCTGTACGTTGAAGGCGCGGCCGCCAAAGGCGAACAACGGCCGCGGCTCCGGCAGGCTCTGCAGCGCAGCCGCAAGCTCGCCGACACCGCGCACGGTTTCAACGGTGGTGGCAGCAATAATGACGATGGCCGGGCGCAGACGTTCCATCTCTTCGACAAACTGCAACACCGGCACGTTTTGGCCCAGGTAGAGCGTGCGCACGCCGCGGCGGCGCAGCAGCAGGTAGATGAGGAGCAGGCCCAGCTCATGCCAGTCATCCGGCGCGCAGCCCAGAACCACCAGGGGGCCGGTCGTGTTCCGCGGCGCTGCGTTGATGATGGCGTCGATCTTGCGGCGCAGATAGTTGCTGGCAAAGTGCTCGACCGCAGTGCTCAGTTCGCCACGGTGCCAGCGGTCGCCGATCTGCATCATGACCGGCCCGATGAGATGCTCGGTCACGGCCTCGAGGCCATACACGGCGAAGGCCTCTTCCAGGAGCCGGTCGGCCCGCACTTCCTCGAAATCCACCAGCGCAGCCAGCAGCGCATCCCGCGCGGCAGTGAGGCCCTGGCGGTTCTCCAGGCGCCGCTCGCCCGCTGCCGCAAGAGGCTGGTCGTCCAACCGGCGATGCTTGTGCAGGGCAATCGCCTGGCTGATGGTAAGTCCTTCGGCTACGCGCGCCTTGAGCCAACGCAGCACATTGATATCCTGGGCCGAGTAGAGCCGATAGCCGCTGTTGGTGCGACCGGGCGCCAGCGCACCATAGCGCCGCTCCCAGGCACGCAAGGTTGCCGCAGGCAGACCGGTAGCTTCTACCACTGCCTTGATGTTGTACACAGGCTGAGTGTCTGTCTCGCCTGCCAGCTCGTTCGGATTCATGTTCACTTCTGGCGCTCTCCCGCTGCTATTACAGTACGATCCTACTATAGCACAGAAGTGAACAGATGTCAATAGTTTGTTTATAGTTTGTCAGGACGAATTTAGGAGCTGTGGTCGAGACGCTCTACTGAGCGTCTCGACTCAGGGGCTAGACGAGGTTGAGTTCCTGTGCGAGCTCCCGGGCGCTGCCCGCGATGAAGGTGCCGGCAAAGCGACTCCGCAGTTCGGGGTGGATATTGAACGCGCGGCCACCAAAGATCAGGCGGGGCCGCGGCTCCGGCAGGCCGCGCACCAGCTCGTACACCTCCCCCAGCGCGTGCGCGCTTTCGCGCGTGCTGGCCGAGAGGCAGACGAGCGCGGGACGCAGCCGGATGATTTCCTGCCCCAGATGGTCCGCAGGCACATTTTGGCCCAGATAGATAACCCGCCACCCCAGCCGGCGCAATACCAGGCTGACGAGCAGGATGCCCACATCGTGCCATTCGGACGGGCCGGAGCCGGTCATCGCCAGCGGCCCGCTGGCGGGTTGGGCATAGGCGTGGAACAGGGCTGTCAGCCGGCGGCGCAGGATCGCGGTCGCGAAGTGCTCCTGCACGATGCTCGCCTCGCCCTGGTGCCACATCTCACCGATTTCCACCAGTACGGGCGCGATGATGTCCTCTGCCACCGCTTCCACCGGATACAGCGCAAAGGCTTCGTTCAGGATGGCTTCCACCCGCGCCTCCTGAAACGCCAGCAGCGCCTCAACCATTTCCTCGCCGATGGCTTCGGCGCTGCGCGCGCCCGCGGGCGGGAGCAACGCGGGGTCTGGTCCGGTGCGGGTGAGCTTACGTTCGGGCTCTTCGCCGGCCTGGTGCCGCAGTTCCAGCAGGGCCACAGCCCGGCTGATGGAGACGCCCGTGTCCACCTGCGTTTTCAGCCAACGCAGGATGGCAATATCGCGCTCCGAGTAGAGCCGGTAACCGCCGTCGCTGCGGCCGGGCGACAGGACCCCGTAACGCCGCTCCCAGGCGCGCAGCGTGGCCGGCGGGATGCCCGTCTCCTGCACGACCGTCTTGATGGTGTAGACAGGCGCATCGTCATACGAACTCAAGCGCGCTTCCTCAGTCATAGCCACCTCGCCTTACGCTACCGTCAATTCCGCCAGAGCGTCCGCGATGCGTTCTGCAGCCGTCAATAACTCCGGCGCCTGGTCAAATACGGCCAGTCCGCCCTGGTCCGCTGCGACCGCGTCCGGCGTATAGGGCAGGCTGCCCAGCACAGGCAGGCCGTCCGCATGCGCGCGGATGAAGGCTTCATCTTCCGCGTGGCGCGTCTTGTTCGCCACCAGGTACACCCGGTGAATGCCGATCTCCGCGGCCAACCCGCGAATCTGCTCCGCCGTGCCCAGGCTGCGCAGGCCCGGCTCCACGACAATCACGAATGCATCGACCGAGCCGGCTGTGCCTCGACCCAGGTGCTCGACGCCCGCTTCCATGTCCAGGATGAGCGTCTGGTTCTTGCGCAGCAGCAGGTGCGTGACCAGGGCCTTGAGGAGTGCATTTTCGGGACATAGACAACCGGTGCCGCCCCCGCGTACTGTGCCCAGGCGCAGGAGCCGTACGCCCCGATGATGGATGCTAAAGCTCTCCGGGATATCGTCCACCTTCGGGTTGAGCTTGAACCAGCCGCCGACCGTGCCGGGCTGCGCGCCGGTGCGCTCGTAGATCAACGCTTCCATCTCCGCAATGGGCTTGAGCTCAGCATCCAACGCCGCACTTAGCCCGAAGGCCATCCCCAGGTTCCCCGCAGGGTCCGCATCGATGGCAATAACATCATGGCCCCGCCGGGCATAGACGTACGAGAGCAGCGCGGTCAACGTCGTCTTACCGACGCCGCCTTTTCCGGTAATGGCAATCTTTGGCATGATTGGGTCCTCGTCCTGGTCAGCAATGATGGTCAAGCCGCTTGTTACACGAGCCATTGTATAGCTATTGTCGAACGTTGACAACTCCGGCCCACGATTGAAATCTTGCGCCGGGATTGTCTGTAGACAAAGCTATCACAAAACCTTGCTGCACACAGGGACCTTAAATACCATTTGCGGCTATTGCCGTTTGCGAAAGACACCGGACGGGGGTAGACTGCACATGAACACCCCAGTTTGACTGCTCGAGGAACCCACGTCTATGGCACGGAACAACCAACCTGAATTTGCGGTGATCGGCCTCGGCCGTTTCGGCAGCAGCCTCGCGCTGACCCTGGCCGGCCGCGGGTACACAGTCGTCGGGATCGATCGCGACCGCGCCCTGGTACAGGAGTTTGCCGATGAGCTAACGCAGACTGTGGCCCTGGATGCTACCGATGAGGATGCGCTGCGCACCATCGACATTGCCTCATTCGACACGGTTGTGGTCGCCATCGGCGCGGACTTCGAGAGCAACCTGATGGCAACCGTGGCGCTGAAAAGCCTGGGCGTGCGCCATATCGTGTGCAAGGCGTTGAGCGAACGCCAGCAGGCCATCCTGCTCAAGGTCGGTGCAGACCGTGTCGTCCTGCCCGAATATGAGGCCGGCCAGCGGCTCGCCTACAGCCTGACCATGCCCTTACTGCTCGACCAACTGGTGCTGGATGCGAATCACGCCATCACCGAACTCCGCACGCCCGGCTCGTTTGTAGGCCGGAGCCTGCGCCAGGTCGACCTGCGCGGACGTTTTGCGATCACGCTGCTCGCTATCAAGCGGCAGGAGGAATTTCTGATCTCGCCATCCGCGGACGTGATCATGCAGGAGGAGGACTTGCTCGTCGTGATTGGCTCCAACGCGAACCTTGACCGGCTGACCAGGATCTCATAGGGGCCGCCTCCCTCATGGAACGCACGCGGACCGCCCGCAAACTGCGGCGTCGCCGTATCCCGACCGCCGTCCGGCTGATCGGCGGGCTGGGGGTGCTGATCCTGCTCGGCACGCTCCTGTTTCTACTGCCGGGGGTTGCCACACGGCCGCTGGCAGGCAACGAGGCCCTTTTCACTGCGACCTCCGCGCTGGCCGTGACAGGACTCTCGATCATTGTGCCGGGCGAGGACCTCAGCTTCGCAGGGCAGGTGATCCTGCTGCTGCTCATCCAG
>JAKPQT010000384.1 GCA_029555885.1 Chloroflexota bacterium
GATCGGGTAGTCCGTGCCCGGCCCGCCGCGCAGGCGTAGCCCGCCCGCGGAGACAACGGTGCAGATGGGCCCGGACGGCCGCGTCGGCGTGGGTGAGGGAGCCGGCTCGCTGGCGACTTCCACCTCCAACGAGAGCGAGTAGGGGCCGCGGTCGCGGATGTTCTGCCCCAGGGCCAGCACCGTGTAGAGGCCGGACTCGGGCAGGGCGAAGTCCGTGATGCCGGCGCTGCGGCTGCTGACTGAGGTGCCGCCCGGTCTGGCTGCGCTTGTGGCAACCGGCGTGCGGCCCGTCGGCCCGTACAGCTCCAGTTGCGGCACGAATCGGTTGGCCTGGGTGGAGCCGGTGTTCTGCATGGTGAGCGTGACCGCATCGCCCGCGCAGCCGTAGAAGGCCCATGTTTCGCCGTCGCGGCTGTTGATCGTGCCGGTCAGCGACGCGCCGGGGGTCAGCAGCTTCACGTCCTCGGGCAGCGCGTCGATGCCCGAAATGAAGACAGTCAGGGAGTACGCGCCGCGGTCGCGTGCGCCGCTGCCGAGCGCGACCAGCGTGTACTCGCCGTTCTCGGGGAGGGTGGTCGCGGCCAGTTGCACGGAGCGCTGCGTCGTGTTGCGAGTGGCTGCCAGCGGCGTCCGGCCCGTGGGCGGATACAGCTCCAGGTTGGGCGCAAAGGCGGTGCTCTGCATGCTGGCCGTCAGCACGTCGCCCGCGCACGCCGTCACGACCCATTCTTCGCCCAGCCGGCTGGCCAGAGAACCCTGGACCGGCACACCGGGGCTCAACCCCCCGGGCGCGTTGCTCTGGGCCTCGCTCTCCTGGGGTGAGCACGCGAGGATGATCATCAGGCTCGCCAGTATCACTGGCAGTAACGCGGCATGTTTTGCTCGCATCATTTCTGCTCCTGTATGGTCCCCTGCACCTGTGCGGCCAGGGCAGTAGCGCGCTGCTCATAGTAGACGCAGCCGCAGTCCAGTACCTTCTGGCGAAACGCCAGGTCGCCCACATCGGCGCTCAGGTCGATGCACAGCTGCGCTTCGCTGGCCGCCTCTTTGAACAGACGGATGCTCGCCTGTTTCTTCGGGTCGGCCGTGGCCGCAGCTTCGTCGGCTGCGACCTGCTGGATGGGCACGTAGGCCTGCAACAGATGCACTGTGGCGATGCCCAGGTGCGTCCACGCCATGTAGCGTTTCTGGTTGTCTTTGGTGAAGGCCTGGAGAGCCGCCTGGAACTCCGGCAGGGCCTTGGCGAACCAGGCCTCGGCTTGGGCAAGGTCGCGCGGCTGGGCCAGCAGATAGCTCTGCCCCTTGAGCCGGTAGACGTTTCCCAGCGAGAGATGGCCGACCGCTGCAATCGGCGGCCAGGGCGCTTCGTCGATCGTGGCAAGCGTCCGTTCCAGTTCGGCGATCGCGGCGTCGATATCCGCGATCGCTGCGGCCTCTGTCGGCGCGGCCGCGGCCAGGTGCGCCTCGGTGATGCACTGGCTCAACTCGGCCGGCGGCGGATTCGCGACGTAGTAGAGCTGCGCCCGGTCGTAGTAGACGTTTGCCAGCGTGATGCCCGCGTTGGCGTACGTGGGATCGAGCTGCTGTGACAGCTCCAGCGTGGCGATGGCCTTGTCATAATCGCGCAGCCAGAAGGCCTCGCGGCCGATGAAATACTCCAGCACGGCTGCGCCGTCCCCGGTCCCGAGGTTCAGGCGGTCCCGCGCCTGCTCGAAGATGTTCAGGGCCACATCGGGCTTATTCAGCGTCTCGTAGGTCAGCCCGACGGTCAACCAGAAGATGAGCTGGGAGCGCACGGCCAGCGGGCCGTCGTTCAGCCAGAGTGCGGCGCTCATGGCCTCCGTCCGGGCATCCACGGGCACCTGCACCCCGCGGCCGAGCACGTGGCGGCCGCTGATGGCATCCGGCTCCCCGCGCACCGTCTCCGACCCCGCGACATAGAACTCGAGGGTCAGTTCGTCGGTGCCTGCGCTGTCCGGGCTCAGGTAGCCGTAGATTACCAGGTCGGCGTTGATGCGCCGGGCCAGGCGTGCGGCCTGCTCAGCGCGTGCCTCCGGCGTAGACCCAGTGATGACGCCGAAGCGGACGTTCTTCACCGCGCGGCCGAGGCTGTCCTCCCAGATGAGCACGCCATCCCGCATGCCCGTCAGCTCCGGGTAGTTCTGCTCATATTCTGCGATCAGCTTGTCGTAGATGGCCTTGCTGAGCGTCGCGCCGAAGGGAATGCGGCTCACCCTCCCGCGGGCATCGAGGCTGCCGAGCTCCGCGACCGCGATGTTGAATGTCGCGTTCATCTGCGACGGGAAGAGCCACGGCTCGATGAGCGGCTGGTAGGCCAGGAACCCGATGATGACGAACAGAGCGAGCGTAATCAGCCAGACGGGCAGCGTAATGTTGCGGCCGCCGACGTTGATCTGGATGTTGTTCTTGCCGATGACGACGTTGGACGCGCCCTCGCCCACCTGCCCGATGACGACATCGCGCCACCGTCCCCCGCGCAGGCGCTGCCACTGGCGCATCAGCCAGCTGCCCTGTGAATCCGGGTTGCCCTTCGGGTCGTGCGGTGCGGTCACGTGCGTGCGTCCTGGCTATCCATTGCCGAAGCGCTGCTGCACCCACTTAACCGCCGGCTCGCCGGCCCGGGCGAGGACGCGGCCGGCGGCGGGCAGCGCAAACAGGGCGCCGAGTGCGCTGGAGAGCGTGGGCAGGTTGGTCAGCAGCCAGTCGCCCATGCTGGTGATCGTGCCGGCGTTGGGTGTCTCGTTGTCGCCGCGGGTCAGTTCCTCCTGCAGGAGCTCGATGCGCATCTTCGCACGTTCGGCTGCCCCTGCGTCGATCGGTAGGCGTGCCAGCGCGGCCAGGAGAGCGGCAAATCCTTGTCTGACCTGCTCGCTGTCATCGGGTGCCGGCGGACCGAGCACCTCGTGCACGGTCTGGGTGATGTTCTTGCCGACCGCGACGTTGCGCGCGCCTGCCCCGACGACCGCAATGATGACATCCCCCGCCGCGTGACTCGCATCCACGCTGCCAATCGAATTGGAGACCTGCTCCCACCACGGCTGCGGCTTGTCTGTGTTCATGGCTCCCCCTGTGGCCTGATCCGGGTGCGTCCACAGCGCACCATCCGCACTGCGCAGGAACAGCACCGGCGTGGCCCAGCCGGACGAGTAGGGCGCGGCCAGGCTCATCGCCTTGCGCGCCTCGGCGCTTGCGGCGTCGACGGGCAGCCCGTGGCTCAACGCGGCGTAGAAGCTGCGCGTGAACTCGGCTGCCGCGGTGTCGGCGATCACGTCCTGCATGGCGAGCACCGCAGACAGCCCGCGGCGCGCCAGGTGCTCAGCGATGCTCGCATAGAGGGCCTGCGTCCCTGCGTGCGCCCCTTCGCACGCGTTCAGCACGACCAGGCGCAGCGTGGGCTGATCGGCCAGCAGGCGCGCGATTTCCGTTGCGTTGCGCGGGTCGGCGCGGCCCTGCTCGTCTTCGAGAAGCAGCGCACTCTCGCCCGTGGCCCCATCGAAGTAGCCGTGCCCGATGAAGTGGAAGATGTGCCAGGGCCCCTGTTGCAGCTGCTCCTGCACCGCGCGCCAGCTGCCGCTCGCGGCCCATGCGAGTTCAAGCTGCCCGCCGGCTTTGCCGGCTGCGCTCGTGAGCAAGTCCCGCTCGCGGGCCGTATCCAGCGGCGGCACGTTCGTGGGCGAAGCCACCAGGCCGAGGATCCGCAGGGGCGGGGAGACGGCGAGCGGCTGCAGCGGCGCGAGCGTTTCGACCGTGCGGACGATGGGCGTCTGCTGCGACAGGCCGATGAACTCGCCCTGTCGCGCGTCGTAGAGCAGCTCCCAGGGGAGCGCGGCCAGCTCCGCCGCGAGGATGCGCAGCCGCAGGCGAACGCCGGAGCCGTCCCGCCGGGCGAGTGCGCGGCTGGCGTCGTACAGGCTCAGGGTGTCGCCGGCGAAGGCGGCCTGGAACAGCGCAGCGCCGAGAGCTTGCGCCGATGCAGCATCCTGCGAATCCGCCGCGGGTGCCTGCGGGTTCGCTGCCGCGAGGGGGAGGGCAAAGGCTCCGCGTGCCTCGCCGACCGGCGTGCGCGCGGCGAGTTCATAGCCCGCGCCCGCACGCGGTCCCAGTTGGAGCTCGAAATCCTGGTACGAGGTTGCTGGCATCAATGAACCATCCTATGCTCGCAAGACGCGATCAGACTGCCTGACACCGAGCCAGGACACTCTACATGGATGGTATGCCCGCTACTGGCAGAGATATGTAAGAAATGTCACTTTGTACGAAGATTGTGTCATGATTGGGTCAAGTTGAGCCTGTACGCACCACCTCGATGCCCGTGCCCGGCATAGCCTCGCCCACGCGCCAGAAAGGCTCGCCGGCGTCGGCAAACGCAGCAGCCAGCAGGTCGGCCTTTTCCGGCGCGACAGCGAGGAGCAGACCGCCGGAGGTTTCCGGTGTGTACAGGAGCTGGCGCATTTCCTCGGGGATATCCGCTGCGAAGGTGACGCGTGGGCTGAAGCAGCCTTCGTTGCGACAGGTGCCCGCGGGGAAGAGCCACTCGTCCGCATAGCGGGCCGCGCCATCGAGGAAGGGGAGCCGGTCGATGTCGAAGCGCAGACGGACATTGCTGCGCTCGGCCATTTCGGAGCCGTGGCCCAGCAGCGCGAAGCCGGTGATATCGGTGCAGGCATGGACGCCGACCTGCTGGGCCAGCCGCGCGGCCTGTCGATTGAGTCGTTGCATGCTCGCCACCGCGGGCGGCAGGTGCGCCGGGTCGGCAGCATCTGCCTTCGCTGCGGTGGTGATGATGCCCACGCCCAACGGCTTGGTGAGCGCCAGGATGTCGCCGGGCTGCGCGCCGCCCTTGGTCAGGACGCGGCCGGGATGCACCAGTCCCATGACGGCCAGACCGTACTTGGGTTCGTTGTCGTCCACCGTGTGCCCGCCGGCCAGCGCCCCGCCGGCTTCCAGCACCTTCTCCGCGCCCCCGCGCAGGATCTCGGCAATGATTTCCTCCGGCAGCTTGGGCGGGAAGCCACAAATGTTCAGCGCCAGCGCCACCTCGCCACCCATCGCGTAGACATCGCTCATGGCATTGGCCGCCGCGATCGCACCGTAGTCGTAGGGGTCATCCAC
>JAKPQT010000389.1 GCA_029555885.1 Chloroflexota bacterium
ACGCTCATGAACATCATGGGCTGCCTGGACCGGCCCACGGACGGTCAGTACATCCTGGACGGCCTCGATGTCAGCAGCCTCGATCGCACCGAGCTCGCCATCGTGCGCAACCGCAAGATCGGCTTCGTCTTCCAGTCGTACAACCTGCTGCCGCGGCTGACCGCAGTTCAGAACGTGATGCTGCCCCTGCTCTACAACGTGGAAGAGCGGCTCAGCGAGGCCGAGCGCCACGAGCGGGCCGTCGCCGCGCTCGAATCGGTCGGCCTGGGCAACCGGCTGCACCACCGCCCGAACCAGATGTCCGGCGGCCAGCAGCAGCGGGTTGCCATCGCCCGCGCGCTCATCAACCAGCCCGCCATGATCCTGGCCGACGAGCCCACCGGCAACCTCGACACCCGGTCGAGCGCCGAGGTGGTGGACCTGCTGCATAAGGTCCATGCCGCGGGCGCGACCATCGTCATGGTTACGCACGAGCCCGACATCGCTCTGCACGCGCAGCGCGTCGTCTGCGTGCGCGATGGCAAAGTGGTGTCCGACGGCCGCGACGGAACGGTGCACTGCCTCGAGCGGGGAGGCCACGATGACGTTCATTGAGACCGTGCAGATTGCCTGGGAAGGCCTGAAGCTCAACCGCATCCGCTCGTTCCTGACCACGCTCGGCGTCATCATCGGCGTGGCCTCGGTCATCATGATGCTGGCGGTCAGTGCGGGCGCAGAAGCGGCCATCGCGGACCAGATCAACGCGCTCGGCGCCAACCTCATCATCGTCAGCCCGATGCGCGGGGTGCCCGGTAACAGCCAGACCCTCACCTACGAGGACGCGGTGGCGATCGAGCAGGGCGTCCGCAACACCGCGGGCGTGTCAGCCGAGTTCCAGGTCGTGCAGAACGTCAGCTCGAGCCGCGCCCGTCTGGACGGCCTGACCGTGCTGGGCGTGACGCCCGGCTTCCCCCAGGTGCGCGATTACGGCATCGGCGAGGGCCGCTTCTTCACCGCGGACGAAAACGAGCGCAAGGCGAAGGTGGTCGTGCTGGGCTACGGCATCAGCCAGGACCTCTTCGGCGCGGAGAGCGCCATCGGCCAGACCGTGACCGTGGGTTCCGCCAGGTTGGTCGTAATCGGGGTGATGGAGCAGAAGGGGGTCGTGGCGGATGTCGACTATGATGGCCGCATCTATATCCCCCTGGAGCTCCTCTACCAGAAGTTCAGCCCGAGCGTCATGGCGCGGGACCGGGTCCGCACCATCTACGTCAAGGCCGAGAGCCAGGAAGCGATGGAGAACGTCTCCAACCAGATTCGGACGGTGCTGGTCGAACGACACGATGTGGACCCGGCCAAGCCCGATTTCGTCCTGCAGACCCAGCAGGACATCATCAACACGCAGCAGGCCACCACCGAGGCCTTCCGCAACCTGCTGGCCTGGGTGGCGGCGGTGTCACTGGTGGTCGGCGGCATCGGCATCATGAACATCATGCTCGTCTCCGTCACCGAGCGCACCCGCGAGATCGGACTGCGCCAGGCCCTGGGCGCGCGGCCGCGCGACGTCTTGTTGCAGTTCCTCATCGAGGCCATCATCCTCAGCCTGGTGGGCGGACTGGCAGGCGTGCTCCTGGGCGTCGGCGGGGCCGAGCTCTTTGGCCGGCTCGGCGACATGCAGACGCGGGTCGTGCCCGCATCTGTGCCGCTGGCCTTCGGCGCCGCGGCCGCGGTCGGCATCTTCTTCGGCTACTATCCCGCCATCAAGGCTGCGCAGCTCGACCCGATCGTTGCGCTGCGCCACGAATAGCAGGGAGACTCACACAACGATGAAACAAACCATCACCCTCGGGCTTCTGGCCCTGCTCGTCCTGATTGCCGCGGCATGCGGCGGCTCGCCCGTGGCGCCCGCGGCTGCAGAGGCCGCTGCCGAACCGGCAGCCGTGCAGGCGGCCGCGGTCGTGCCGGCCGCGGCGCCCGCCAGCCGCCTCGACACAGGCTACGAAGGCGCGCTGCCCCAGCGCAACCAGCTTCTGCTGGGCACGCTGCGCCTGGAAGACAGCGCCGCCGCCGTCACCGGCGAGCAGGCGGCCAAACTCCTGCCCCTGTGGCAGGGCATCCGCGCCACGACGAGCACCGGCACGGCCAGCGAAGCCGAAACCAATGCGCTGCTGGCGCAAATCGAGGCCGCGCTGACCGACGACCAGCTCACGGCCATCGCAGCCATGCAGTTGACCCAGACAGACCTGCAGGAATGGGGCAAGAGCCAGGGGTTGTCCGTGGGCACGGGCGAGGGTGCCGCCATGGGCGCGGGCAGCGGCCAGTCGCTGTCACCTGAGGCGCGCGCGACCCGCCGGGCCGAGCGCGGAGGCACCGGCACAAGCGGAGGCATGTCTACCGCGCTGCTCGACGCAGTCATCGAGCTGCTCGAAGCGAAGTAAGCCGGACGTGAGGTCGGAACGACGTGAGGTCTGAACGATGAAGACGCTGATGAAGCTGGCCCTGTTGGTGGGCCTGGTGGCTCTCCTGGCAGGCTGCAGCGGGACCGCCGGCACTGCCCCCGCCTCTGCGCCCGCAGCCGCGACGACGCCCGCTACGTCCACGGCCGCACTCACCGACGCATACGATGATGCGCTGAGCATCCGCAACCAGTTGGCCTACGGCCTGCTGCGGCTCGAAGGCTCAGCCGATGCCGTCACCGCGGAGCAGGCCGGCCAGTTGCTGCCCCTGTGGCAGGCGCTCCAGGCGCTCGACGATAGCACCACCGCCGCAGCCGAGGAGGCCGCGGCAGTGCAGGCCCAGATCCAGGCCACGCTGACGCCGGCCCAGATTGCCACAATTGCGGGCATGCGGCTGACCAACGCCATGTTGCAGGCCTACTACGCCGAGAGCGGCGTGGCCTCCGCCAACACGCCCGAGCCCGGCGTGACGCCGCAGAGCGGCCGCATGAAGGACCTGTCGCCGGAAGAGCGCGAGGCTGCCAAAGCGACCGCGCAGGCCCAGGGCACCCCCGTGGGCACCGGCGGCAGCGCCAAGAAGGACGCGCTGGCCGACAACGTCATCGCCCTCCTGACGGCCCGCGCGACAGAAAAGTAACGCCTGCAGGCCGTCGCGCCCGGTTACCCCAGGGGCAGCCCCGCGATGCGCCAGACCATCTCATCGTAGTCCAGGCCGGTGGTCCGCACGGCCTGGAAGAAGCCCGCCTCGGGCGACAGGTCCGGGTTGCAGTTGACTTCGACGACATACGGCTGCTCGGCCGCATCGACCCGCATGTCGACGCGCGCATACCCCCGGCAGCCGATGGCGCGCCAGGCGGCCAGGGCCGCGGCGCGGATCCGCTGCCCGAGCAGGGGGCTCACGTCCGCAGGACAGAGCACGGGCGTGTGGCTGTATTCGAACGAGCTCGGCTCCCACTTGGCCGCAAACGACACGATCTGCTCATAGGGGTCGCGGAAGTCGCGGAAGTCGATCTCCGCGAGCGGGAGCAGCTCGGGCGGGTCGCCCCACAGGCTGACGTTGAACTCGCGGCCCGTGATAAAGCGTTCCACCAGGGCCGCCTGTCGGTAGCAGGTGGTGATGTGCGCGACGCGCGCCCGCAGGGCCGCCACGTCGTGCACCACCGCTTCCGGCCCGATGCCCAGGCTCGCGTCCTCGGCCACCGGCTTCGCGATGACCGGAAAGCCCAGTCCATCCTCTACCTCGGCCACATCCCGGTACAGGCGCCACGGCGGGGTGGGGATTCCGCCGCGCTCGAAGAGCCGCTTGGCATGTGCCTTGTGGATGGACCGCGCCAGCGCGTTCCCATGCGAGCCGGTCAACCGGTAGCCCATTGCCTCGAGCGCCCAGGCAATGCGCGCCTCCTCGAAGAGCCGGCCCTGCATCCCCTCGCCCAGGTTGAAGACCGCCCATTCCGTCGGCGGATAGCCCGCCAGCGCCGTCTCGACGTCCGCATGGATCGGCACCCGCCGCACCTCGTACCGGTGGGCCAGCGCCGCAGCCACCACCCGCGCGCACGCAATCACACCCTGCTCCGCAAGCATATCACGCGGCTCGCCCTTGATGAGCGCAGGGCTTTCATTATATAGTACCAGAATCCGCTTCCGGGCCATGACGTCTCCGATGCCAGGGTGTCACGTCGCATCTGGCGCAGGCTGCCTCAATGACAGTGAATTGTCCCTTATCAATTATCATATAGCTGAGATTAAAGCAAGGAGGTGCTACGCATGTACATGGTGATGCTCGTGCTGGATGTCCCAGAGAAGCTGGACGCCGTGATCGACGCCTGGCAGGGTGCCGGAATCCACGGCGCGACCATTGCGGAGACGGCGGGCGTCCACCGGCGCCGCGCCCGCCGCCCGCGCGTCCCGACGCCCTATGCCATCGGGAGCCCGGGGCCAATGGGCCACGAAGGCAATTACACCCTCTGGGCCATCGTGCCCGACGAAGAGGCCGTGCGACGGTGCCTGGCCGAGGCCGAGAGGATCCTTGGCGACCTGGACGGCCCGGACACGGGCGTGCTGGCAGCCTGGCCCCTCGCAATGGTGAAAGGCGTGCCGCTCAGGCCGGCTGCGCCTGAGGGTGAGGAGGGCGCATGGTCTGGCTGATCTTCATCGGCAGCGCGGCGGTGATCGTCCTCGCGGCGACACAACTGGCACGGTTCGGCGATGCCATCGCGGTGCGCACGAGGCTCGGCGGCATGTTCGTCGGCACGCTCCTGCTGGCCGGCGCCACCTCTCTGCCGGAACTGCTGACCACCATCAGCTCGCTGCGCCAGGGGGTGCCGAACCTGGCCGCCGGCAACATGCTGGGCAGCAACATGTTCAACATGTTCATGCTGGCCGTCCTGGACATGCTCTTCCGGCAGGAACGCATCCTCCGCCGGGTTGCGACGCATCACGCGCTCACCGCCAGCCTGGCAACCCTGCTGATCGGGACGGCCGCTTTCTTCATCCTGGCCGATATCGATGTGAGCATCGGTTGGGTCGGCGCGGACAGCCTGGTGCTGCTCGGCATCTATGTCGCAGGCGTACAGCAGATCCGTTCGGCCAACTCACCGGCGGCCGCCGAGCCCGCCGCTGAGGCGGAGCTGGAGGGCGTGCCCCGCCTGCCGCTCGCGCTGGCCGGTTTCCTCGCGGCCGCCGGCGTCCTCGTCCTGGTGACGCCGGAGTTGGTGAGCAGCAGCGCCGAGATTGCCGAGATGACCGGACTGGGCGCCGGCTTCGTCGGCACGACCCTGGTTGCGCTGGTCACGTCCCTGCCTGAGCTGGTCACGACCATTGCGGCGGTCCGCATCGGCGCGTTCGATCTGGCCGTCGGCAACCTGTTCGGCAGCAACGCCTTCAACGTGGTGACGCTGAGCCTCAGCGACTTCTTTTTCACGCAGGGCCGCTTCCTGGGCGCCGTCGACCCGGCCTTCGCGCTGGTCGCGCTGCTGGGGCTGATCCTGACAAGCATGGCATTGATCGGCAACCTGGCGCGCATCGAGCGGAGGCTGTTCTTGCTGGAGGCCGATGCCCTGGCGATCCTGTTGGTATACCTGGGCGGGCTGTGGTTCCTCTACGCGCGGGGGATCGGCGGCTGAGGCGGCGCGCGGGGCTGAGGAACGGCGTCCCGCACGCCTCAGCGGCCGAGCGGCCAGAAGAGCAGGATCAGCGGGATGGCGACCAACGCTACCACGACCTCCAGCAGCAGCCCCATGCGCCAGTAGTCGCCGAACTTGTAGCCGCCCGGCCCCATCACCAATGTGTTCGACTGGTGGCCGATGGGTGTCAGGAACGCGCACGACGCGCCGATGGCGATGGCGAGGAGGAACGGGTCCGCCGAGACGTCCAGCCCCTCCGCCAGGCTGAGGCCGATCGGCGCGGTCAGCACGACCGCGGCTGCGTTGTTGACCAGGTCCGACAGGAACATCGTGAAGACCAGGACGATGACCAGCAACGCGGCGGGCGAGAGCTGACCGGCCAGGCGCAGCAGCCCGTCAGCAATCAACTGCGCGCCGCCGGTCGTCTCCAGCGCCTCGCCCACAGGAATCATCGCGCCCAGCAGGATGATGATGGGCCAGTCGATGCTCGCATAAGCCTCCTGCAGCGAAACGAAGCCGCCCATGAGCAGGACAATGACCGCAAGGACGAAGGCCACCTGCACCGGGACGAGGCCCACCGCCGAGAGGAGCAGCGCCGCACCGAAGATGACCAGGGGCGGGATGAGCCGCTGCGGCTGGCCGATGCGCAGCTCGCGCTGGGCCAGCGGAAGGCAACCCAGGGTTGCCAGCACGTCTTTCGCCGTGGCAGCCGGGCACTGCAAGAGCAACACGTCGCCCGCAGCCAGCCGGATGCGGTCGAGCCGCGCGCGCAGGCGCAGGCCCTGCCGCGCAATCGCCAGCAGGTTCACGCCGTGCCGCCGCCTGAGGTCGAGGCTGAACGCGGTCTCGCCCACCAGCAGCGCGTTCGCGGTCACCACCGCTTCCACGAGCATGACCTCATCCGATTCCAGGTCCGCCTGCACGATCCGCTCGCTGCCCACCAGCTCAAGCCGCGCCTTGGCCACCAGGTTTTTCAGGTTCTCGGCGTCCACCTGCAGGATCAGGATGTCGCCCGCCGCGAAGACCGTCGAGGGCGGCGGCGGCAACTGCCGCACGCCGTTGCGCACCAGTCCCAGGACGTTGATGCCGTTCTCCACCAGCGTGTTGATGTGCGGGAGGGGCTTGCCGGCCAGGCGGGAGTCCTTCGGCAGCCGCACCTCGGTCACGTACTTCTCGATCTCGAACAGGTCGTTGGCCGTGGCCTGGCCGCGGCGCGTGGGAATCAGCCGCCACCCGACCAGTACGATGAAGAGCAGCCCGGCCAGCGCCACCCCCAGCCCGACCGGCGTGAAGTCGAACATGCGGAACGGGGGCGCGCCGGTCTGTGCCCGGAACGAGGCAGCGATGATGTTCGGCGGGGTGCCGATCAGCGTGGTCATGCCGCCAAGCAGCGAGGCGAACGCGAGCGGCATGAGAAAGACCGAGGCCGGAATCGCCTTCCGCCGCGCGACCTGGATGGCCACCGGCATGACCAGCGCCAGCGCGCCGATGTTGTTCATGAACGCGGAGAGCGCCGCAACGATGCCGGTGAGCGCGGCCAGTTGCACCGTCACGCCGCCCTGGAGCCGCAGCAGCCGCTCGCCCAGCAGGTCCACCACGCCGGAATTCTGCAGGCCGCGGCTGATGACCAGCACCGCCGCCACGGTGATCACGGCCGCGTTGCTGAACCCGCTGAAGACCCGCTCGGCCGAAATCAGGCCGGTCAGCGCGACGATCATCAGCGCGAGCAGGGCAACCACGTCATAGCGCCAGCGCCCCGTGACGAAGAGCAGCAGAGTCAGCAGAAGAACGCCGAAGATGATCGCTTGCTGAATGGACATGACCACTTCCTCTCTGACTGAGTCCTGGCCCCTGTAATGGACATGATTGTTTGCAGATGTTGCGGGCCCGTCGAGTTCCTGAGCATGTCGAATCTGACAAAGTGCAGCAGGCAGTATATCATGTCCTTGCCGCCCGGCGATCGAAGCGCTGCGCGGCCGGCTGCTGAGCCAGGACGCCAGCCTGAACTGATAACAACCGCGGAATACGCGGAGCACGCCGAAGGATATCTCTGGAGACCCATGCCGACCGTCAAGCCCGCGCCCCTGCTCTGCAAGCCCGACTTCCCGGAGGCCGCCGCGCGCTGGGAGGCGTACCTGGCCGGCGACCTCATCGACCGCCCCGTCGTCTGCGTGACCGCGCCGCGGCCGGGCGCCGGCGTCCCCGCGCCCTGGCAGCACTACGGCTACCGGGAGCGGGTGTTCGACGACATCGACGGGCTGCTCGACCGGGTCCTGGCGCACGCGGAGGCCACGTTCTACGGCGGCGAGGCCATCCCCGCGTTCCTTCCTAGCATCGCGGCCGACGAGATTGCCGTCTTCACGGGCGCGGAACTGCGCTGGAGCCCCGACTCGCCCGACACGAACTGGGCCGTGCCCTACGTGGAGGACTGGGAAGCTGCGCTGCCCCTGCGGCTGCACGAGGACGGTCCCATGTGGCAGCGGATGCTCGCGCTGGTCCGCCGCGCGGCGGAGCGTCTGGCCGGCAGGATGCTCATCCAGCCCCTCGATTGGCACACCAACATGGACCTCCTCTCCGCCATCCGCGGGCCGCAGCGCCTGTGCCTGGACCTGTTGGAGCGACCGGAGTTGATCGACCGGGCGATGACCAGCGCCCGCAGCCTGTTCCCCATTCTGTGGGACGCCATCCGCACGGCCGGCCGCATGGACGAGTGGGGCTACACGCAGGGGCTCTACTCGCCGACCGGCACCTCGAACCTCGCGTGCGACTTCGCCGCGCTCATCGGCCCGCGCATGTTCCGGCGCTGGGTGCTGCCCGCGCTGGAGGAAGAAGCCGCGCTCGTGGGGCACGCATATTTCCATTGGGATGGTCCCGACGCGCTCAAGCACATGCCCGACCTCCTCGCCAGCCCGTACTTTCACACCATCGGGTACGTGCCCGGCAAGATTGCCGTGGATGGCAGCGGCGACCGGCATCCCAGGTACATCGCCCTGTACCAGGCCATCCAGGCCGCGGGCAAGTCCGTCCACGTCTGGGGCACGCCCGACGAGCTGATGTATATGCACCGCCACCTGCGGCCCGAAAAGACCCTATACACCACCACCGTCACTACTCAGGCTGAAGCGGAGGCGCTGCTCGACTGGTTCACCCGCCACACATAGCCTGGCCCCTTGTGCGTGTGGACGGGCACAAGGCTCAGGCCACACGGCGTCTTTCGCGTGCCCAATCAGTTAGCCCCCAACTGAATCGGCCAGTTGGCCTACGAATAACTCGTCCACCTGCCCCATGCGCACGTGCGTGCCCAGGTGTAGGCTACAGGCAAACATCAACCAGACATCAACCCGGTCGGTCCGACCGGCGGAGCGAGAAACCGCAAAGGAGGCTTGCGATGTTTGCCCTGTACGATCTGGACACAGCCATGAACGAGTATCAGCAAAAGCTGCGCACGGCAGAAGAAGGCCGCCGGGCCAGCAAGTTCGAGCAGCGATACGCCCGGAAGCTCGCGCGGCAGGTCGCCCGGTTGGCCGGGCTGGCTGCTGCTGACCGCCCTGGGTCTCAAATAAGCCCGCATACTGCAGAGGGCTGGCACCGAAGTCGGGGCCTGACCGGATAACGGCGGCACACATCGCCGCCTCAGCCGGCCAATGCCCCGACTCCTGCATTAAGGACCCATGCCCATTCCGCCCGGCCGGCCGCTTGACGCCGCATATCCCCAACGGTATACTGGCATGGTCGGCCAACCACAGCGCGCGGCTGCTCGTCGCATTTCTGGAGGCCTGGCCGACCAAGTGAGGACTTAACCAGAACGCGCCGATGATCGCCATCGACCGCAAGTTCGGCTATGTCGAGACCTCCGGCGTCGCGCTGCTGCAGAAGGTGCTGGGCGAGCACGAGCCGACAGATGACAAAGACGGAAGGTTCCCTCATGCTTGACCAGCCCACCCTCCACACGCCGCGCCTCTTGCTGCGACCGTTAACCCTGGCCGATGCAGCGGACGTGCAGCGGCTGGCCGGCGCGCGGGAGATCGCGTCCACGACGGCCGTCATCCCGCATCCCTACGAGGACGGCATGGCCGAGGAATGGATCAGCACCCACGCGCCCGCACTGGCGGAAGGCAGGAGCATAACCTACGCCATCACCCTTGCGGAAACGGGCGATCTCTGCGGCGCTATCGGCCTGTCCCTCACCCCGGAACATCAACGCGCAGAGCTGGGCTACTGGGTCGGCGTGCCCTACTGGGGCCGGGGCTACTGCACCGAGGCCGCGCTAGCCGTGCGGGATCTGGGCTTTAGCGAGCTAGGGCTGCACCGCGTCGAGGCGGTCCACCTGGCGCGCAACCCCGCGTCCGGCCGGGTGATGCAGAAGATCGGCATGCGTCACGAGGGCACGCTGCGCGAGCACGTGCTGAAATGGGGCGTGTTCGAGACAATCGAGTGTTATGCGATCCTGCGCAGCGAGTGGCCGGCAGGCAGGGCTGGCCCGCGACAGGAGGAGGCTCCATGACTGGCATTGCTAAGGATGATATCGACTACTATCCCCCGCCCGAATCACAGGGCGGCTGGCGCAGGGCGGATGAGCCGGACGCAGCACGCGCCAGAGCCGGGGTGGACCTGGCGCGGCTTGCGGCCGCGCGCGCATGGAATGTGCAATTCGGCGTGCCCACCTCGCTGGTCATCATCCGCCGGGGCTACCTGGTGGCCGAATGGCACGAACACGGCGCGGACGCGCGGACGTGCTACAACATCCACTCGTGCAGCAAGTCCTTCACCGGCACAGCCTACGGCATCCTGTTCGAGATGGCGCGGCGCGGAGAGCTGCCCGGCGACATCGGGCTCGACACGCCGGCCTACGCCCACATCCCGGAGGGCTACCCGCTCAGCGACGGGCGCAAGGCGCAGATTACGCTGCGCCACCTGCTGTCGATGAGCTCGAACATCCCGGGAGAGGACGCGGGCCTGTACGGCGTGCAAACCGCCGCAGACGTCAACCCCTTCGACGCTGCGCTGGGCCACCAACCGCTCAACCAGACCCGGCGCGGCCCGGCCGGCGACCTCTGGGCCGGTAAGCTCACGGGCGCGCCGGGCACGCGCTGGGAGTACAGCGACCCCGGTTTCGCGCACCTGGCGCTCGCGTTCTGGCACATCACGGGACAGGAAGTGGCAGCCTTCATGCAGGCCCGCGTCATCGACCCTATCGGCATCGAGAGCCTCACCTGGGACACCATGGGGCTCGACGACGGCCGCACCGGCGTCCATACGATGCCCTTCTCCGGCGTCCACGTGACTGCGCGGGAGCTGGCCCGCTTCGGCTACCTGATGCTGCGCGGCGGCCGGTGGGCGGGCCGCGAGCTCGTTCCCGCGTGGTGGCTGGACCTGTGCACGCGCACCTCGCAGCGGATGAACCCGCGCTATGGACTGACCTGGTGGGTCAACACCGCAGGCACGCTCTGGTCCATGGCCCCGCGCGATGCGTTCAGCGCGCTGGGCTACAACATGAATATGTGTGCGGTGATCCCCTCGCTCGACCTCGTGGTCGTGCGAACCGGGCTGGGCCCGACCGACAGCGCGGAAAACATCACCCCGCCGCTCTTCGCCGCGATCATGGAGAGTCTGATAAGCAAAGACGGCGTTTGACATTTCGCCTTCCGGCTGGTATCATCCACCTTCGTTTCGATTGTATCATTGGTATGTAAGCATTTATTGTCGATTGGCGGTTGTAATGGTGGTTGTTCCGGCTGAGGCCGCGGCCCTGCATTCCTGGTCGCAAGATAGAGATTCGTTACGCCAGCCGCGGTCGACCGCGGCTGGCGTTTTCGCGCGCTGATTCGGCGGCTCGTAAGCCGAAAGTTAACCGGACGCTTGTACACTCCGGAACAGATGATGCAACTCCAAGGCTCGCGCTCGTCGTAGCATTTGCTCCGGCGCGGCACATAGTGCAGGCTGTGGCCGGTTCCCTTGCGGGAGCCCGGCACGGCGGAGCCTGCCCGGGTGCCGCGCCGGCATCGTCATCCATGACCCAATCAACTCATTACCCATCCGAAGATCGTTCTGGCCGGTCTCGGCTGTGGCTTTCGCCACAGCACACCGAGCCAGGGGCCGGTCTCTCGCTCTATCTCAGCCGCCAGGCCAGCAGCCTGCCGCGTTACGTGCTCGAACAACTCCTGTATGCCGTCGCCGGCTGGATTCCGACGGTCATCGGGATCGGCGTCCGGGCGATCCTGTACCGGCTGATCCTGCGCATGGACGGCATCGCAGCCATCGAGAACGGCGTGCGGCTGCGCTTTGCGGACCGCATCCGTCTCGGCCGGAACGTCTATCTCGACCACGGGGTTTACCTGCACGCCTGCCCTGCGGGCATCGAGATCGGCGACCGCTCCTTCGTGATGCACAACGCGGTCCTGCACGTCTACAACTTCCGAGACCTGCCGCACGCCTTCATTCGCATCGGCCGCGACAGCCTGATCGGCGAGATGAACGTGCTGCGCGGACAGGGCGGCATCACCGTGGGCGACCGGGTCTACACCGCGCCGCTCGTGCAGATGCTCGCGGTCAACCACGTCTATGACGACCCGTCCCGCCCGATGGTCGACCAGGGCATCACTGCGGAAGGCATCAAGGTCGAGGACGATGTCTGGATCGGCGCCGGTGCGATCATCACGGACGGCGTGTGCATCGGCCGCGGGGCGGTCGTCGCAGCCGGCGCGGTCGTCACGGCTGACGTGCCGCCCCACACCG
>JAKPQT010000390.1 GCA_029555885.1 Chloroflexota bacterium
CCAGCCGTACTGGTCGCCGGGGCTGAAGCTGCCCGGCCCGGAGGCCAAGGGCGCGATCATTGGCTTCGGGGACGTGCATACCCGTGCGCATGTCTACCGCTCGATCCTCGAAGGGCTGGCCTACGCGCTCCGCGAGGGCAAGGAACGCAGCGAGAAACGCAGCGGCGTGTCCATCACGGAGCTGCGCGCGGCCGGCGGCGGCTCCCAGAGCCGGGCGACCATGCAGCTCACCGCCGATGTCTTTGGCCTGCCGGTCGCCCGACCCCACCTCTATGAAACATCGGGGCTGGGCGCGGCGATGGATGCAGCCGTCGGGCTGGGCCTGCATGGCGATTTCGCGACCGCGGTGGCGGAGATGACGCGGATCGGCGATGTGTTTGAGCCGGACGCCGAGCGCCACAAGCTGTACGATCGGCTGTATCACCGGGTGTACGAGCGCATGTACAGCCGCCTGCGCCCCCTGTACGAGGAGATTCGCGACGCGACGGGGTATCCGTCGCGCTGAGTTGTAAGAGAAAGAACAACGATGTTCGCACCGCTCGATGTCGCGCAACAGGCCTGGCTGGCCGCGCAGTTCGCGGCCTGGGCCGCGCTGCTCCTGGGCGGCTTCCTGCAGGCCCGGCCGGGCACACCCCGCCGCCTGCACATCCAGACGGCGACCCGCATCTTATCGTCGCTGGTGTTGGCGGTCACGGCCTGGAGCGTCTACATCTTCAACCGGGGGATTGCGCTCAGCATTTTCCCTCTGCTGGTTGCCGCGGGCATGACGCTGGGCCTGCCGGGCGACCTGTTTATGGCAGGCGTGCTGCCCGCACCCGACCGGACGCTCGCCGGCATGGCCGCATTTGGGTTGGGCCACATCCTGTATATCGGGGCGGGATTGCTCGTCCGGCTGAGCCTGGGGCTGCCCGCTGACCCGGCCAGCCTGGCCGCGTGGACCGCCTGGCTGCTCGCCGGCGCAGCAGGCTGGTATGTATTCGTTATGCGCGGCCAGCGCTTCTCAGCCTTCCACTTTATGGCCTTGCTCTACGCCCTGCTCCTGGCGAGCACGGCAGGCGTGGCAGCCGGCCTCGCGGTGCAGGTTGCCGCATTCATCCCCTTTGCGCTCGGCGCGGCCCTCTTCTTTTTCAGCGATATGTTGATCGCTGCGGGCCTGTTCAGCCAACAGACATCCCGCCTCGGAGATAACCTTGTCTGGTTCACCTACGGGCCCGGGCAGATGCTCATCGTCTTCAGCGCCGTGACCGTACAGCTTTGGCTTCCCGGCTCCATTTGACATCTGTGCATTTGACCGCTATACTGCTGCCGCCTTAGGTACACATAGAACTTCATATCCTTGCATAGAAATACATAGAATAACACGATGGCTGAATCCATTGACCGCGCCGACTGGCTCGAATTGAGCGAGGCGGCGGACTTTCTAGGCGTCCACTTTACGACGTTGCGCCGTTGGGCCGACGCGGGCCAGGTCCCCTGCATTCGCACGCCCGGTGGTCGGCGCCGCTTCAGCCGGCCAGAGCTGGCTGCGTTCCTGTCCGGAATGCACCAGGGGCAGTTCCAGGCTTACACGCGCATGTTGGGCGCGCCGCTCTCGCCGATGGGCGGCCCTGAGCATCTCGAGCTCCAGCAGCAGCCGTGGTACGGTCGGCTGGATGATGCACAGCGCGCGGCCATGCGCCATGATGGGCAGCGCCTGATGGCCGTGCTCATGCAGTATGCGACGCGCACCAACGGCGGCGATGTATTTCTGGAGGAGGGCCGGCGTCTTGCCACCGGCTACGGCCTGGCCTGCCAGCGCACGGGGTTGTCTCTGCTGGAGACGCTGGAGACCTTCATCCACGTTCGCCGGAACATCATGGATTCGGTCTACCAGGCGGGTGCGCTGGCCGGAGCGCCGGATGCCGAAACCTGGCGGCTGTACGACCGCATGAACACATTTCTGGACAGCATGTTATTGGCGATGCTGGCGGCTTACGAGTCAGCACGCCCGTCGAATTTGCCAGCCCCATCATCTCCGTAGCGCCGCCGTGCGCATGGACGGATAGCATGTCAGCCCGACGCAGGTTCGCCGGGCCATCCCGCACCGAGGACATATTTCCATTGCTACCATCTGCATATCCTCCACCCCGGCTGGTCTTCTGGGAAACGACAGCCGGCTGTAACCTGGCCTGTATCCACTGCCGCCGCACCACCGTTGCGGACCAACTGCTGCCGCAAGACCTGACGCGAGCGGAAGCCTTCCGTCTGGTGGAACAGATTGCGGAGCTCTCGTCCGCAACCGGATCGACCATCCTGGTGCTCTCCGGCGGCGAGCCGCTCTTCCGCCCGGACATCTTCGATATCGCGCGCCACGCCGCAGACGTGGGGTTGATCGTCGCGCTGGCCTCGAATGCCACGCTGATCGACGGTGAGGTTGCCCGGCGCATCGCTGCCAGCGGCATCCGCCGCGTCAGCGTCAGCTTCGACGGCGCAGACGCCGCGACGCACGATATCTTCCGCGGTAACGGCGCGTACGCGCAGGCGCTGGCGGGCATCGCGCACCTGACCGCGACCGGGGTCCCGTTTCAGATCAACACCACCGTCGCGCGCCACAATGTCCACCAGATGCCCGAAACGCTGGCAATGGCGCGACGCCTCGGCGCGCAGGCCCTCCATCTCTTTCTCCTGGTGCCGGTGGGCTGCGGCGTCGAGATTGCCGAAGACCAGCAGATCACGCCCGCGGAATATGAACAGGTTTTGAACTGGATGTACGACGCGGAGATGGCCGGCGGCATCGAGCTCAAGGCGACCTGCGCGCCGCACTACTTCCGCATCGCGCGCCAGCGGCAGGCCGAGGAACGTCGCGCGGGCATCGTCCGCGCCCGGCCTGCCAGCCATCACCGGCAAGCCAGCATGGCACACGCGGCAGGCAGTGGGCATGACGGCGCAAGCGAACAGGCACGCCAGGCCATGAGCGCGATGAGCAAGGGCTGCCTGGCCGGGACCGGCGTCTGCTTCGTCAGCCACCGCGGAGAGGTGTTTCCCTGCGGCTATCTGCCCGTGGAAGCGGGCAATATCCGCCGGCAGACCTTCCGCGAAATCTGGGAGGCCTCGCCCCTTTTCGCTGAGCTGCGCGACCCCGACCTGCTCGGCGGGAAGTGCGGTCTCTGCGAGTTCAAGCGCGTATGCGGCGGCT
>JAKPQT010000424.1 GCA_029555885.1 Chloroflexota bacterium
GTGGATCAGCCCTTCGATGCCTTTCTCGACCTCGGCAAAGGCCCCGAAATCGACCAGCTTGGTGATGCGGACTTGGACGACCTGCCCCGCGGCATACTTGCCCTCCACCAGGGTCCAGGGGTCAGGCTGCAGCCGCTTCAGGCTCAGGCCCACACGGCCGCGCGAGGGGTCGACCCGCAGCACATAGACGTCGATCTCCTGGCCCACCCTCAGGAGGTCGCTCGGGTGCTCCACCCGGTACCAGGCCAGCTCCGAGATGTGGATCAGGCCATCGGCGCCGCCCAGGTCCACAAAAGCGCCAAAGCTGGCCAGGCTCGAGACGACGCCCCTGCGGGTGTCGCCCTCGTGCAGCGTTTCCAGCAGGCCCTCGCGCTGCTGCGGGCGCCACTGCCTGCGGGCTGCGCGGTAGGAGAGGATCAGCCGGTTGCGCCGCCGGTTGACTTCGATGACCTTGAACGGCAACGTCTTGCCGATCCAGTGGGTCAGCGCGACGGGCTGGTCGCCATCGCGGCTGCTGGGTCCGACCAGGTGCGAGGCGGGAACAAAGCCGCGCAGGCGGCCAAAGGGCACGAGCAAGCCGCCGCGGTTCTGGCCGCTCACCCGCGCCTCAAAGATTTCGCCCGAGGCTTCGAACTCTTCGGCTCGGGTCCAGTCGCTCTCCATCTGTGCCAGGTAGAGCGACCCAAGCAGGTGGCCGTCGCGGTCCTCGGGCTTGATGACATAGACCGACACTTCATCGCCAGCATGGAACTCGACCGCCGCTTCGCCTACCAGCTTTTGGTAGTCGCTGCCGGCGACAATGCACTCGCGTTTGGCCCCGATGTCGACGATGATCTCCGAGGGCTGCATAGAGACGATGACGCCGCTGCGGATATCGCCGCGCTTTGGCCGTTCATAGTCGTATTCGGCCAGCAGGGCTTCGCTCATCGTTGGGTCCGGCGTCTGAGCCTCGGCCGGTGCCCCCTGGCCCGCCGCGCCCTCTTGCTCGTCGTCGACAGACAGTGGGACTCCCGGTGCCTCGGGCCGGCCGGCCTCCTGCAGGTCCGCAGGGCCGCTGCCCTCTCGCTTCTCGAGCGCCATTACCGCCCTCCTCCCGTGCGCACAGTACAAAAGGGCTCGACTGCCCAACCTCGCAGCCACACGCTACGGACGGGGTTCGAGCCACCCAACGGCATCGCTGCACGCCCCGGCAGCGAACCGGTGCTAACGTAACAGGAGAAAAGGTCGAGGGCTCCGCCATGGTTGGCGGAGCGCCAGCCCTCAGGTCTGGAATGCGCCCAGAAACGAAAGTGGAGCCAGGCTCTGCTGTCTTCGGTACGAGTTATTATACACGTTTTGCCTGCTTTTGTCAATGAATTGTCAGTAATCTATGTACGAGCTGGCCTGCAGGCGCGGTCCGCAGCTTGCTGGTACGGCAGCGTATTGCCCCTCGTATGGCGAAGCGCAGGCGCTCCAGGTGGCTACCGGCTGACCGCTCCGCTGCCGCCCGGCCGCGGCCTGGAGGGGGATCCGTGCCGAGCGTGACGCCTGGATGCCACGGCTCTCAGGTCATGTACGGTTGTCGCATTAGGCCAGGGCCCAGCGGGGAGATGCTGACAATGCCATACTCTGCCGGTGGGAGGGACTTCTGGTGAGACCGGATGGGCGCGCCGCCGATGAGATGCGTGCGACCGAGATGACGATCGGCTACCAGGAGTACGCTGACGGCTCGGTGCTGATCGGCATGGGCCACACCCGCGTGCTCTGCGCGGCGACCGTCGAGGAGAGGCTGCCGCCGTGGCGGCCCAACTATGAGCAGGGTTGGGTGATGGCCGAGTATTCGATGCTGCCCCGCTCCACGCGCGAGCGGACGGAGCGGCACATCTCGGCGCGAGATACTGAGATTGCCCAACTCATCGGCCGCGCCATGCGCGCGGCGGTGGACCTGGACCTGCTCGGCCCGCGCACGATCATCGTGGATTGTGATGCGCTCCTTGCCGACGGCGGCACACGCTGCGCGGCCATTACCG
>JAKPQT010000435.1 GCA_029555885.1 Chloroflexota bacterium
GCGCTATGTTCGTGCGTGTGCTGCAGTACGTAAACACCAGCGGGCTGTGCAACCGGCTTCGCGCCCTTGCCGGTATCGCGGCGGTGGCCGAGATCCTGCAGTTGCCGCTATCCATGTGCTGGCGGCGGAACTGGGCCTGTCCGGCCACCTTTCCCGAGCTGTTCGCCGATGGGATCCCGCAGATCCCGCACACGGCGGCCAATCGCTGGCGCAAGGATCGCAACACCCTGACGTTCTACGGTAATCAGGGCTCACGCGGGGCGACCCGGCCGTGGCGGCTATATCACCCCTTCGTGGACACCAAGGTCAACGCTGCCCAGTTCGAGGCCGTAGCCCTGCGGCACCTCCGCGGGCTCCATCCGCGGCCGGAGATCCTGGAACGGGTCAAGGCCTGCTGCAAGGACTGGCCGGCCCAGGTCGTCGGCATCCATGTCCGGCGACTGGATTTGCCCGGAGATCACGCGGCGCGGGACCGGACGCTGCAGCAGTTGCTGCAGGCACAAGACCCCGCGGCGGCCTTCGTGGCTTGCTGCGATAATCCCCACAGCGTGCAGTGGCTACGGCAACAGCTGGGGGACCGCTTGCTGCCGCACCCGGTGCAATTTCATGCCAGTCGCAACCGCAAGCAGCGGCAAACTTCCGTGGCGGAGGCCGTGGCCGACCTGTATATTCTTTCCAAGACTCAACGGATCATCGGTACGTCCGGATCGAGCTTCAGCGGCTACGCCGCGGAGCTCGGGGGCGTGCCAGCGGTCTGGGCGTAAGGAGACGAGCTATGTGCCACAAGATCGTCACGGAAGCTGAGGTCACCCCGACCGGGGCGCGGCCTGGCTACGTGACCCTGGGGGAGTTTACGCCGGTCGCGCTGCCGGACGGAGCCTACCGACCCTGCCGGCTGTTCGCCGTGCTGCGTGTCTGGAACGAAGCGGACATCATCGCGGCCGCCGTGTACAACTGTCGCAAGCAGGGCTGCGAGGCCGTGTACTTGATCGACAACGGCAGCGACGATGACACGGTAAATCAAGCGCGGCTCGCCGGCGCCGAACTGGCGCTCCAGTACGAAACCGTCCG
>JAKPQT010000480.1 GCA_029555885.1 Chloroflexota bacterium
CGAACCCCAGCGCCTCGCGCACGATGTACAGCGGCCGGCCCTTCACCTCGTCGTAGATGCGCCCCAGGTATTCCCCGATGATGCCGAGCGAAATCAACTGCACGCCGCCGAGGAACAGGACTGCCACCAGCGTCGTCGCCTGCCCGTAGAACGCATGGCTGCCCGTCAGCCGCAGGATGACCGTGAGGATGATGCCGAGGACGGCCACCGCCGCCGCGATGAAACCAACGTAGGTCGCAACCTGGAGCGGGAAGTACGAGAACGATGTGATGCCGTCCAGCGCGAACCTGAGCATCTTCTTGAGCGGGTACTTCGTCTCGCCGGCGTAACGCTCCGCGCGCACGTACTCCACGCCAACCTGCTTGAACCCCACCCACACCGACATGCCGCGCATGAAGCGGTGCTTCTCGCGCATGGTGCGCAGCGCCTCCACGACCTTGCGATCCATCAGCCGGAAGTCGCCGGTGTCCATCGGAATGTTGATGTCCGTAATCTTGTAAATGATGCGATAGAACGCCTTCGCGGTGAATTCCTTGAACCAGGTCTCGCCCTTGCGCTCCGCGCGCACCGCATAGACGACCTCATACCCCTCGCGCCACTTCGCCAGCAGGTCCAGGATGACCTCCGGCGGGTCCTGCAGGTCCGCGTCGATGATGACCACCGCGTCGCCCTGTGCGTAGTCCGCGCCCGCGGTGATGGCGACCTGGTGGCCAAAGTTACGTGCGAAATCCACCACCTTGACGCGCGGGTCGGCGGCGTGCAGCTCGCGCATGATCTCCGGCGAGCGGTCGCGGCTGCCGTCGTTGACGAGCACCAGCTCCCAGTCCAGCCCCGCGCCGTCCAGCACCGCGACGAGGCGGCGATACAGCTCAGGGAGGATCGCTTCTTCGTTATACACCGGCGCCACGACGGACAACGTCGGGCGATGCGGGAGTGTGGTCATAGGGGCACCTCAACGGGACACAGATGACGCTGATTCTCGTTACTCATTCCACTCTCACCACGCGGAACTCATCCCCTTCGCGCACCAGCCGGCCCGCGGCCAGCGTCGCGTCGTGCTGGAAGAAGAGCAGCGCCTCGCGCCGCCAGGCCCAGTCGCGCAGCGAGCGTTTCGTCTCCATGCTGACGAGCGGCTCGACATCGAAGGCCGCCACCCACGCCAGCTTCTCCAGCGTGACGGCATGGGGCGCAGCATCGCCCAGGAAGATAGCCGTCTCGCCCGCGCTCTCGATGATGACCACCTGGTGCGCACGCGTATGGCCGGGCGTGATGAGCGTGCGTACTTCCGGCGTGCATTGCGTGTCGCCGTGCAGCACGCGCAGCACGCTCTCCCCACCGGCGCCGCACAGATGCGTCAGGGGCAGGAAGTTCTCCGCAAAATAAGCGTTACGCGTGCGCTCGTTCGGGTACGTCGCGTCGGCCAGCTCCAGCCGCTGTGCCAGGTAGGTCGCGTTCGGAAAGGCGGGCCGCACCCGCCCGTCGGCATCATAGACCGTGTTGCCCCCGCAGTGGTCGCCGTGCAGGTGCGTGTCGATGACGATCCGCACATCATCGGGCCGGTAGCCCAGCGCAGCCAGCTCGCCCTGCAGCCGGCACTCCCCGCGCAGATTGAGTTGGTCGCGACGCTTCGCCGTCAGCTTGTCGCCGTAACCCGTATCGACCAGGATCAGCCCGCCGTCCGACTCGATCAGCAGGCAGCGCAGCTGCATGGGGATGCGGTTCTGTTCGTCCGGCTGGATGACCCGCTGCCACAGCATGCGCGGCACCACGCCGAACGCGGCCCCGCCGTCAGTCCAGAAGACGCCGTCGCTGACCAGGTGCACGCGCACCCGCCCTACCTGAAACGTCTGCGACGCCACTACGCCTCCGCTTCGGGTTTGTCCGCGACCGGCGCGCGCCGGCCGCGGCGGTCGAGCATCGCCAGCGCGCGGTCAGCCCGCTGCGCGACGGTCCCTTCGATCAGCCGGCTCTGGTCCCCGCGCAGCGCCTGGAGCGCCGCATATGCCGCTTCGTTGCCCACCTGCCCCAGCCCGTGCGCCGCATAGCCGCGCACCTGGGGATCGGGATCGGCCAGCGCCGCGAGGAGCTGCGGTTGGGCATCCGGATGAGGTGCACGCGCCAGCGCAGCCGCCAGTGCGCGGCGCACCAACAGCGGTTGGCCGGGCTGGGCCAGGGCTTCGGCCAGCGGCAGAGCCGCGCCCGGCTGCTCAAGACGGCTCAGCGCATGTGCCGCCGCACGAATCACCCGCGTGTCCAGGTCATCGAGCAGCGGCAGCAGCGCGGGCAGCGCTGTCGGGTCGGCCACATACCCCAGCGCCTCCGCGACCGCCGCGCGAACCTCCGGCGCAGGGTCAACCGTCCTCGGCAGCAACTGTTGCGTCGCAGCCTCTCCGCCGAGCAGGCCCAACGCCCGCGCGGCACCCGCGCGGCGCAGCGGCTCCGAGTCGTCCAGGCACGCGACCAGGGTGTCAAACACGCGGCCGACTTCCTGCCGGCCGAGCGCCTCGGTCGCCTGCCAGCGCACAAACTCCTCAGGATCGACCAGCGCGTCGATCAGCGCGGCCACGGCTTCCGGGCTGCGCATCGGGTGCTGGCCCAGCACGGCCGCGGCCTGCCAGCGCTGCCTGGCCGCGGCCGCGTACAGCGCCTCGACGCAGCCCTGCTCGCTGACTGCGCTCGCCGCACGCCGCCAGCTCGCCAACTGGACCCATTGCCTGCGGCCCCATGCCTCGCCGGCCCGAAGAATCTCCCCCAGCCGGTCGCCAAGTGATTTGCTCATGCTCTGCTCAGGCTTACCGAATCTCGATGGTGGTCTGGCACGGCGGCGGGAAGTTGCCGCTCGTGTCCACCACGACCACGCGCACCGAATAGGTGCCCGGCGGCAGCGCGCTCGCATTGAGCACGCCAAGCTGGCCGCCCTGCACGGGCTGGTCGCGGCCATCGGAGTAGGACCACACCCCCGGATTAGCGCCTGCGCCGTACTCCAGCTTATAGAACTGGAAGTTCTCGTGTATCGCCGTGCCGACGATAGGCACCATGCCGGAAACCTGCGCGCCAACGCCCGGTGAGGTGATGACGGCGCTCCCCGTGGGACATTGCGGCCGCTGAACAACCGGCGCAGCCGCGGTCGGCGACTCTGCGGGCGGTGGAATCGGCGTACGCGTGGGCCGGGCAGTGGGCGGCGGGCGGCGCGTAGGCGTCGTGGGCGTCTCCGGCGTGAGTTCCGTCTGCGGCAGCGTCGGGGTGGCCGTCGGCGTGCCGAATGCTGAGGCCGCCATGAGAGTCGGCGTTGCCGTGCCGCGGTCAGCCTCCACCAGCGGGCGCACGGCCTCGGCCACGACCGTGCTGAGCAGATAGACCACACCCATCAGCATGATCAGGAGGAAGGCGACCCCCCAACTGCTGTACACCCGGTTCAGCGCGGCCTCACGCTCCAGCGTGAACACGGCATAGCGCCGCTCGCGCCGCGCCAGCAGCACCACACGCAGATACCACAACGCGATGAGCGCGCAGACGCCGTACACCCACGCGGCGTACTCTCGAATGAAGTCAACGATGATCGCCATAAGCTATCAGACGCCCGCAAGGGTCATCTGGTTCTCCTAAGACAGGCCTTCCAGAACCCCGCGCACGACGGCAACCATCTTCGGGGCCATCACCTTCCCGGCTGCCAGCACCTCAGCGTGATCGGCCTCCTCGGTCGCAGCGGGATCGGCAGTCGCCATATTCGAAATGCCGCTGATTCCCAGCACGCGCAGCCCCATATGCCGCGCCACAATGACCTCCGGCACGGTCGACATGCCGCACGCATCGCCGCCGATAAGCCGCAGGAAACGCACCTCCGCCGGCGTCTCATACGTCGGTCCGCCCAGCCCGACATACACTCCTGTGCGGAGCTCGATGCCCAGCCGCGCCGCAACATCCAGCGCGAGGCGGCGCAGCGCCGGGTCATAAGCCTTGTTCAGCGCAGGGAAGCGCGGGCCGAGCGTGTCGTCGTTCGGGCCCCAGAGCGGGTTGCCGCCGGTCATCGCCATCAGACCGATGTGATCTGTGATGAGCATCAGGTCGCCCGCGTGGAAGGCCGGGTTCAGCCCTCCCGCCGCGTTGGTCACGATCAGCGTCTCGATGCCCAGTTCGCCCATGACGCGCACGGGCAGCGTCGCATGTTGCAGCGAGATCCCCTCGTAGGGATGCGCGCGGCCCTGCATGATGAGGATGCTCTGCCCCGCCAGCTCCCCCATGACCAGTTGCCCGCTGTGTCCGCTGACGCCGGGCCGCGGAAAGTGCGGGATCACGGCATATGGGATGCGGTCCGCGTGTGCAACCTCGTCCGCCAGCGCGTGCAGGCCCGAGCCGAGGATCAGGCCGGTGCGCGGCCGGTGTGCGGTGCGCGCGCGGATGTAATCCGCCGCTTCCCGGTAGTGTGTCCGGTTGAAACCTGTGGGATGGCCCACGCCGGCGGCGCTCATGAGGCCCTCGCTTCAGTGGCCCGCGGGTGCGCCCCATCGTAGACCTCCCGCAGGTGGCCCTGGGTAACGTGCGTGTACACCTGGGTGGTGGAGATGTTGGCGTGGCCGAGCAGCTTCTGCACCTCGCGCAGGCCGGCTCCGCCGTTGAGCATGTGCGTCGCAAAGGAATGGCGCAGCGTGTGTGGGGTCACGCGGTCTTCCAGCCCCAGTTGCTTGGCATAGCCCTTGATGATCAGCCACAACCCCTGGCGGGTCAGGCGCTCCCCGCGCGGATTGAGAAACAGCGTCGGCTCGTCCTTGTTCTGCCCCAGGAGCGCGGCCCGGCCCTTCGCCAGGTAGGCCGCGACAGACTGTGCGGCCTCCGCGTACAGCGGCATGACGCGCTCCTTGTTGCCCTTGCCCACGCAGCGCACCGAGCCGGCCTCCAGGTCGATATCGTCCAACGCCAGCCCGGCGACCTCGCTGACCCGCATACCGGTCGCATAGAGCAGCTCCAGCAGCGCGGTATCGCGCAGCGCCTTCGGCGTTTCGCCCGCCTGCCCCGGCTGGGCCAGCAACTGGTCCACCTCTTCCGGCGTCAGGGTCGTCGGCAGGTGCTTCTTGACCTTCGGGGAATCGAGGTCGTCCGCGGGGTTGTCTGCCAGCGCGCCGGTGCGCAGCAGGAACCCGCAGAACGACTTCATGGCCGCCACCTTGCGCGCCACTGTAGCCGAAGCATACTCCCGCTCCTTCAGCCACAGGATGTAATCGATCAGGTCATTGCGGGTCAGTGCAGCCCAGCTTTCAGCGGGATCGGTGTCGAAATCCAGCCGGCCCAGCACGTAATCCTGAAATTGGGTGAGGTCATTCCGATAGGCCGCGGTCGTATTTTCGGAGCTGCCTTTCTCCGTCGTCAGGTAGTCAAGGAACTCCTGGATTTTATCTTCCATTCGGTTTCTCCCTTGCACTGCGCGATTGAACAACCGCGATTCTAGCACACACTTTGCATAAGAACCAAAACTCCCCTCAGGGTTCGCCAACGGCGATAAAGTATCCGTTCTCCGTAGTGACGTACAGCTGCCCCGGTGTCAGCGCGCCGCCGGTGACGATGCCCGCACCGCGCTCCAGGCCCAACTGCCAGATGGGTTCTTCCATCCCCTCGCTGATGACCAGGCACTCGGGAACGGTGGCCCGGTCCGAGCCGCAGATGTACGCGCGTCCGGCTACGTCCAGTCCGATCACGCGGGGGCTCCGCTGCGGATAGCGCAGGTGCAGCAGCAGCCGGCTGTCGGGGCTGAGCATCACATACCGCAGGTCATCCCACGCGCTGCCGTAGAGCAGCCATACGCGGCCCTGCCCGCTCACGCCTGCGTCGTAGGGCAGGAAGATCGTGGCTGCCTGCCAGTTCCAGGTGATCTGGCCGGTGCGCCGGGGGCCTTCCGCCGTCATTTCCCAGGGATAAACGCCGTGGCCCTCGCGCAGGTACGTCTTGCCATCCCCGCCGATGATGTATGCCGCGTTGATGCCAGCCTGTCCCGGTGGAACCACCGCGCTGAAATCCGCCAGGCGGCCCGTCTGCCGGTCGAGCACCGCGTCCATTACAAAGAGCCAGCGTTCGTCCACATCCAGCCGGGGCCCGACCTCGCCCTGGCCGGGGAGCACGTCGCTCGTCCAGACGGCCTGGCCGTCGGGCGCGACGGCCTCCACGCGGGTCACCACCGTGTAGTACACCGTGCCGTCCTGCGCCACGACCGGCCCGGAGCTTGCCCGTCGTCCGGTGGTCGAGCGCACCCGCCAGAGCTGCTCGCCCGTCAGGCTGAAGGCCGACAGGCCGCCGGCCCCATCGGTCACGTACAGGCGGCTGCCCTCCGGCCCCACCCCCAGGGCCAGCGGACCGACCGCCTCCGCGGGCAGCGCAGCCTGCCATAGCAGCTCGCCCGCACGGGTGAGGGCATACACATGGCCGCCCTTCGCCGCCACATAGACGTTGCCCGCGGCATCCACGGCGGGGCTGCCGGGGAAGCCGGTCTCGTCGGACAGGAACCAGCGCACCGCCGGTGTGACCAGCTCCGTCTGCGGCGCCAACGCGGACCCATACGCATCGTGGCGCTCCGCCGCCCACAGGTGCCCGCCCGGCACAGGCAGGCTCGCCTGCACAGCCGCGCCGCTCAACTCCGGCGCACTTCCCTGCCAGGGCTTCCAGACCAGCACGGCAGCCGCCACCAGCAGAAGGGCCAGCACCCCGCCGGCCACCTGCCGCCGACCGGCACCGCCCCCGCCCAGCAGGGCATCATCCAGCCACTCGCCGACGGCCCCGAACACGCGCCCCAGGCCGCGCGCCCGGCGTCCCGCGGGCCGCGCCAGTTGCCGCCGCAGCCCTTCGCCCATGAGGTTGAAGCCGAGCATGGCAACAAAGATGAGCGTGCCGGTCGCGACGGTGGCCCACGGCTTGAGAATCTGCCACGAGTCGGACAGCATCTGGCCCAGCTCGGGGCTGCCGCTGACCGCCGTCGCGGAGAAATCGCCGGTCACGACCCAGTACGCGCCGCCGATGTAGTAGCCGAGAAAACCAAGCGCAGCCACGACCATCAGCGTGCCGCCCGCCTCGAACGCGAGCAGCATCCCCCACAGCGGCATAATCTGGCGCAGGATATGGCGGAACACCGTCTCCGCGCCGGATGCGCCGAGCGCGCGCGCCGCCTCCACGTAGGGTTGCCCCTTGAGGAGCCGCGTCTGCTCGCTGACCAGCCGCGCGGTGTCCGCCCAGCCCGTGGCAGCCAGCCCGATGATGAACGCGGGCAGGCCGCGCTGCACGCCCACCGCGGTGATGACGGCCAACGCCGCGATGATGGTCGGGATCGTCAGCCCGACCGAGATGAGCGCGTTCGGGACCCGGCTGGCCGCACCTGCGGACCAGCCCGCCCAGACGCCGATGAGCAGCCCCAGGCCCAGGCGCATCACCGCGACGAGCGCCACAAGGATGAGTGTGGGCCGCACGCCCCACAGCAGACGGCTCAACAGGTCGCGGCCGAAGCGGTCCGAACCCAGGGGAAAATCGGGCACGGTGAGGGGCGGATAGGGCGGATAAATCCATGTGTCGCCCACGAGCACGCCCACGTGCGTCGCAATCGGGTCCTGCGGCGCCAGCGATGGCCCGGCCACGGCCAGCACTGCAATAAACAACAGCAGGAGCAGCCCCACGCCCAGCGGCCAGTTGCGCGAGGCGCGCACTTGCCTTCCCGCGACAGGCGACGCGTCCTGGTGTAAGGCCGTCTGACGCATACCCGCCTTACGCATAGGCGCTGTCCTCCGCCTGCTCCGTCGCCGCGCGCAGCCGGGGGTCCGCAACGCGCGCCGCGATCCCGGCCAGCAGGTCCCCGACCAGAAACACCGCGGCCAGCACAGTGAGCGTGGCAGCCAGCAGCGGCGCGTGCAGGAAGGTGACGCGCGGCCCGGCGGTCGATTCCGGTGCGAGCAGCGTCAGCGCCAGTTGGCGGCCCAGTCCGGGCCACGAGAAGATCCACTCGACGAGGATCAGCTCACCGATCATCAGGCGCAGCGCGGTAAAGACCGCGGTCGCCACTGGCGCGATGATGTTACGCAGCGCATGGCGCCGCCGGATCATACGCAGCGGCACGCCCACGCTCCGCGCCGCAGTGACGTACATCTTATCCATCTCTGCGGCGAGCAGGCTGGCCGTGACCTGCGCGACCTGCGCGGTGGGCCGCGCAGCCAACACCAGCGTCGGCAGAATCAGATGGGAGTCCCAGCCGAACCCCTGAATCGGCGGCGGCTTGATGACGGAACCGTAGATGAGCAGGCTAAGCACGGCCAGGACGGCGAGGCTGCCGATGTAGAAGGCGGGCATCGCGAGGCCGAGCGTGGTTGCCGCCGTCAGCCAGGCCGCGATGCCCGGAGGATCGCCGCGCACAGCCACCAGCCCCAGCGCCACGCCCGCTATCGTGCTGAGCAGCAGCGCCACGGCCAGCAGCCCCAGGCTGGCGCCGGCTGCCGCGGCGACCGTCTGCAGCACCGGCGCGCCTGCCGGCGGAATCGCGCCCAGGTCCAGCCGCAGCGCATCGCGCAGATATGCGCCGTAGGCGGGCAGCAGCGGCGCAGCCTCGCGGTTCAGCGCGACGAGCGGGTTATTGGCAAGTTGCAATGGCCGGATGAGGTGTGCGTAGGCATAGCCGGCAAAGTTAGCGAGCAGCAGCACGCAGGGAATCAGTGCCAGGCGGCGCAGGATGTAACGCGGCATGGGTCACGGCTCACCGCGCAGCGTACGCCAGGCCGGCAGGTTGTCGCGCTCGTCCCACCAGTCCGGCGCATCGCCCCAGCGGTAGCGGATGAAGTCAAGGGCATTTTCGGGGACGGCTGCCGCCTCGTCAGGCCGCATCCGATTGGCAATGAACCCCGCGATGGGGTAGTCGTCCACCCGCTCCAGCAGAGCCCGGTGCAAGGGCGCAGGATCATAGCGCACCATGCGCAGCGTGGCCTGCCAGCCGGTCGCCGCCGACCAATCCAGCAGCGCATATTCGGCGCGTCCCTGCTCCTTGCCCTTGCCGCGGCCGTAGCTCAGGCTGCCCGTATTGACGATGAGGGTGCCCCGGCCCTGGTTGCCGTTCGCCCCCGGCACGAACCGGCGCAACAGCGCGTGCGTGTGGCCGCAGACGACGACATCGGCATCCGCGCCGCCGAGCAGCTCGCGCACCCGCTCGTCGGTCTGCGCCCAGGGCGAGCGTTCCTCGCCGGGCCGCGGCAGGAACGGCAGGAACGGATTGCCCGGCACCCCGTGGACGATGAGCAGATCCTCTAGACGACCCCCGGAGAAGGCCACGTACTCCGGCCGTGACGCCAGCCACGCCACGCGTTCCGGTCCCAGTCGCGCGCGCTCCCACCTGACCACCTCCTGCGCCAGCGGCATGTTCCAGTGCGCGGGCCAGAGCGATGTCTCCCACAGCGCCAGATAGAGCTCGGCGTTGCCCAGGATGCATTGGCAGGGGATGCTGCGCAGCAGGTCCACGACCTCCGCGCCCCAGGGGAGCTTATACACCAGGTCGCCGGTGACGACGAGCGCGTCCGGTCGCTGGCTGCGCAGGTCAGCCAGCACCGCCTGGAGCGCAAACAGGTTCCCGTGGATGTCGCCGAAAACTGCGATGCGCATAAGTGGATTATATCAGCAGCCGTGCCTGGCCGGTCTCCAGCGCCAGCAACCGCGCCTTCATCGCCAGGCCGCCGGCATAGCCGTGCAGGCTGCCGTCCGAGCCGATGACCCGGTGGCAGGGGATAATCAACGGAATCGGGTTGCTGCCGAGCGCGGCCCCCACCGCCTGGTAGATGCCCTGGCCGCTCCCGCCGACCTGCCGCGCAATCCACGCATAGGTGCGCGTCTGCGCGTAGGGAATCTTGGCCGCAATGGCCCACACGGTCAGCGCGAACGACGTATGCCCGCGCAGGTCCAGCGGCACATCGAACTCTTGCAGCGCCCCCGCAAGATAACCCCGCACCTGCCGCGCCGCAGCCTGCAACAGCGCCTCCGGCCCGCTTGCGGCCTCCCCCGTTGCGGCCGCAGGCTCGAACTCGACCAGCGGCACATCCGGATAGTCGTAATGGACCGCGCGCAGCGCGGCCGCGCGCGTGGCCGAGGGCAACGTCAAGAGGCGCAGGCCGCGCTCGGAAGCCACGAGGCCCACCCAGCCCCACCCCGCACCGGTCGCCGGATAGGGCGATGCCGCCTGTGCATCTTCTAACGCGCCTGATGGCTGCACATCCTCATCGACAGGCACGACCATCGCCCGCAGTTCATCTGTCATGGCTGCCCTGTTCTCCTTGCACTTGCCCCGTCCTGCGTGCGGCCAGCCGCATGACAACCAGGCCCGTCAGCACCATCACGACCGCGGCCCAGGCCACCGCCACTGCGTAGCGCAGCACCCCCGAAGCCCACAGGTGAGGCATCAGCAGCGCCAGGCCGGAGGTGACGAGCGCGACCGGCAGCACGCCATTCAGGGCCAGCACAAGCCCCACCTGCGGCTGGCGCAATGCCGGTTTCCGTCCCAGCCGCATGCTCAGCCAGGCGACCATCGCCATCGGGAAGATGACTCCGGCGATGAGGACCAGGATGCCCGCCACGGTCTGCACAGCCGCCTCCTGTACCCCTCAGTCGAACGAGCCGCGCAGCCGGGCGCGCCAGATGCGCCAGACCATCTTCAAGAACAGCACGCTGTCATCCACCGGGCGGAAGTGACTCTTCTTGTCGTTGTAGATGGTCTTGATGGGGACCCAACCCACACGGAACCCCGCGAGTTGCGCGCGAAGGAGAATCTCGACCTCGGCCTCGAAGCGGCTGCTGCTGGGCCGCACCTTCGCCATCACATCGCGACTGAGCAGCCGGTAGCCGCTCTGGTTATCGGGAATCGGCTGGCCCATTGCCCAGCCGAGCAGCACCGTGCCCACCCGATTCCCGAACTGGCTCTTCGGCGGCATCTCGCCGAACGTACGCTTGCCGATGATGATGTCGCCCTGCCCGGCACGGAACGCCTCGATGAACAGCGGAATCTCGTCCGGGTCGTGCTGGCCGTCTGCATCGAGCGTGATGGCCGCTGCAACCCCGCGCGCCACCGCATAGTCAAAGCCGGTGTTGAGCGCCTTGCCCTTACCCTGGTTCACCGCGTGAGCCACCACTTTCGCGCCTGCCAGCGCGGCGGCCGCGGCGCTCCCGTCGGTCGAGCCGTCATCCACCACGACCACCGGCACATGAACGAGCGCGCGCTTAACGACCTCTCCGATATACTTGGCCTCATTATAACAAGGGATCAGGGCGATGATTTCACCCGTTTGCGCGGCGCGCGCCTGTGTCTCCGGCATGGCTTGCTCCTTCCGTTCAGCGTCGCATACGACGCCGCCAGTGTACCGCGGGAAGGGGGTTGCGTCAACCTAACCCCGCGGCGCCTCTGTAGGACGGGTTGGCAACCCGTCCTACAATAACATACAAACACGCTTATAAAACATAAGATGTTTGGCATCTGGCCCATTCTGTGCTATCATCAGGGCAGACTTACACAACAATCAGGCGCGCAACAGCTCGGACGCCTGCGGAGATGGCGATGGCAGACAGCGAACTGAACAAGGCACTCGGCGACCAGTTGCAACCGACGCGCCGGCGCATCCTCCTGGCCCTGAAACAGCGCGGCGGCATGACCGCGGCCGAGCTGGCCGAGCTGCTCGGCATCACGAGCATGGGCGTGCGCCGCCATCTAACGACCCTGGAACGCGACCGGCTCGTGGATTACGAGCTGGTGCAGCGCGGCAAGGGCCGGCCGAGCTATGTTTACCGGCTGACCGCGCAGGCTGAGAACTTGTTCCCCAAGAACTACGCCGGGCTGGCCAAGGAACTGTTGGGCTACCTGGCGAACCGCGACAGCGGCAGCGAGATCATCCAGTTGTTCGACCAGCGCGCCGACCGCCGCATCCGGCAGGCACGCGCGCAGCTTGAGGGCAAGTCGCTGGCTGACCGCGTGGCCGGGCTGGCCGACATCCTCAACAACGACGGCTACCTGGCCGAGTGGCAGCAGGTGGATGCCAACACCTTCCTGCTCAGCGAGCACAACTGCGCCGTCCACGAAGTGGCTGCCGAGTTTCGCGCGGCCTGTCATTCCGAGTTGAGCTTCCTCCGAGCGATCCTGCCCGACGCGAACATCACGCGCGAGGAGCACCTGATGGCCGGCGACCTGAGCTGCACCTATCGCATCTGCCGCACCGCCTGACCGACCATGAACCATCCCTTCATCGCCGCGCTGGAACCCGACCTGTTCTTCGCCGTGCGCATCGAAAGCGCGGCGAAGGCTGCCGGCGCGCGTGCGGTGGTGGTCGACAATGCGGCTGCGCTGTGGGAGGCCATCGAGCACTGGCCCGAACTCATCCTCGTGGACCTGTCCGTGAGCGACTGGGAAGACGTGGTGCGCCGCGCCAAGACCTTCCCACACACGAAGGCCATCCCCATCGTGGCCTTCGGCAGCCACGTCGATACGGCCACCCTACGGGCCGCGCGCGAAGCGGGCTGCGACCACGCGTGGGCGCGCTCCCGCTTCACCTCCGAGCTGCCCGACCTTGTACGCGAGACGCTGCACCCGCCCATCCGGCACGTGGAGGGGTGGGACGAGCCGCCGCCTGCCGCGCTGCGCCGCGGCATCGAGCAGTTCAACGCAGGCGAGTACTGGGAATGTCACGAGACGCTGGAGCACCTCTGGAACGCAGAGCCGCGCGCCGTTCGCGACCTCTACCAGGGGATCCTACAGGTCGGCGTGGCGCTGCACCATCTCCGACAGGGCAACTACGCAGGCGCAATCAAGATGTTTCGCCGGGGCCTGCCCCGCCTGAAGGACCTGCCTCCCGTCTGCCAGAGCGTGCCCGTCCACGAATTTGCCGCGGCCGCGCGGGCCGTCCACGACGCCGCGGTCAAACTCGGCCCGGACCGGCTCGACCGGCTGGACCTGCCCTTCCCCCAAATCAGCTTCCGCGAAACTGCCTGACGCGCGTCCCCAATGGTGCAAAAGTCTATCGGGGCAGTTTTGCCGCCTTCGGCGGCAAAACTGCCCCGCGCTCACGATATCCCTTGACAGGCAACCTATGGTATAATCTACACCATACAGAACATTTGCGCGGCCAGAGCGCAGCGATGAACAATGGCAACACGACGTAAGAAACCCAAGCCACCGCCCGGGCCAGACCTGGGACAGTTCCTGAGGGGCGAGATCGTCGGCAGCCTGCTCGTGCTGCTGGCAATTGTCATGTTCCTCAGCCTGCTGTCGCCCAATCGCGGGCAGGTCACGGGCGCGATCATCGGGGTCATGCAGGCCCTGTTCGGGGTGGGCACGTGGTTCGTCCCACTCCTGCTTGGCGCGCTCGGCATCTGGCTCGCGCTCCGCCACGTCACCGAGGCACAGGGCCTCACCGCGTGGCGCATCACCGGGATTCTCGGCCTGCTCATCGCGTTCGAAGGCTTCGCCCACCTGGTTGCCGGCCTGCCGGACCCGTCCATCCCAGGCAATGAGACCATCGGCGGCGGCGCAGTCGGCTGGCTGTTCAGCCAGGGGCTGATTCTTGCGCTGGGGCTGCCCGCGGCCATTGCCACCCTCCTGGTCATCGCCTTCTTCTCGGTCATGGCCGTATTCGGCCTGACCGTGACCGATGTCGGGCAGAAGCTCAGCGCGCTCGCCGCCGCCTTCCGCCGCGAGCCCGCCGGCCCCGAAGGCGTGCGCGTCAACCCGCCCCTGCCTCTCGGTGAGCCGGAAAACTTCCTGCAACGCTGGGTGCGCCGGCTGCGTGAGCGCCGCACGCCGCTGAACCAACCCGCACCGTTTCCGCCGGTCACATCTGGCCCGGCGACGCCGGCAACCTGGCCGGCCGACCGCCGCGCCACGCCCGCTGTCCGACCCGCGCCCGGCCAGAAACCTGCGCTGCCAGGGGCATCCACCGGTGCAACGGCCACCGGTGGAACGCCCGCCGCACACCCGGCGGCCCCGGCGCTGCCCCAGCCGCGCATCATCGGCGGCGCCGGCCAGACCTGGCACCTGCCCGTCCTCTCGGAAATCCTCGAGGACAGCACCGAGCAGGACATCAAGCAGGAAGACCTGCGCAAGCGCATCGAGATCATCGAACACACGCTGGCGGGGTTCGGCGTGCCGGTGCAGGTGGTCGAGGTCAACCAGGGGCCGGCGGTCACGCAGTTCGGCCTGCGGCCGGGCATCATCATCCGCAAGGATCGCAAGGGCGAGGAAAAGCAGATCAAGGTGCGCGTCTCGCAGATTCAGGCGCTCTCCAATGACCTGTCGCTGGCGCTCGCCGCCTCGCCCATCCGCATCGAGGCGCCTGTGCCGGGCCGCGATTTCGTCGGCGTCGAAGTGCCGAACGTGACCATCTCGCAGGTCTCGCTGCGCGGGGTGATGGAGTCGGAGGAGTTCGCCGCGACGAAGGGCCCGCTCCTGTTCGGGCTGGGCCGTGACGTCTCCGGCCAGCCGATGGCGACCGACCTCGCGCGCATGCCGCACCTGCTGATTGCCGGCGCGACCGGCTCCGGCAAGTCGGTCTGCATCAACGCGATCATCAGCTCCATGCTGCTGCGCCACACGCCCGACACGCTGCGCTTCCTCATGGTGGACCCCAAGCGCGTCGAGCTGACCGTCTACAACGGCATCCCGCACCTGATTGCGCCGGTCGTCGTAGATGTCGAGCGCGCGGTACCCGTCCTTCAGTGGGCCACGCGGGAGATGGAGCGGCGCTACAAGCTGTTTGCCAAGATGGGCGCGCGCAACATCGAGGGCTACAACGAGAAGCTGGCCGCGCGCGGCGAGCCGCCGCTACCCTATATCGTCATCGTCATCGACGAATTGGCCGACCTGATGCTCTCCGCGCCGGAGGATGTCGAGCGCTACATCTGCCGCATCGCGCAGATGGCGCGCGCCACCGGCATGCATCTCGTCCTGGCAACCCAGCGCCCCAGTGTCGACGTGGTCACCGGCCTCATCAAGGCGAACTTCCCGGCCCGCATCGCGTTCGCGGTGACCTCCCAGGTAGACAGCCGGGTCATCATCGACACGCCGGGCGCGGAGCAGTTGCTCGGCCGCGGCGACATGCTGTTCATGGCCCCCGATTCGAGCAAGCTGCTGCGCCTGCAGGGTTGCTGGGTGTCGGATCGGGAGACGCACCGCCTCGTGCAGTACTGGAAGGGCGCACGGACCTTCACCGAGCCAGAATCGCTGATGGGCGGTGAAGAAGGACAATACATACCCGCCGGCGAT
>JAKPQT010000115.1 GCA_029555885.1 Chloroflexota bacterium
GAGCGGCAGGCCGAGCCCGAACGCCGCTGCGAGCCAGCGTTTCCCAGCGCGTGCGTCGATTCGCTCGAATCCGCGGCATGTGCCGGCGATCACGCCGGCCGCAAAGGTCACCACGTAGGCGGAGAAATAGCAGAACTGCAGATTGGCGACGGCCGTGCCGACCGGGTAAATGAGCCGGATGCCGAAGGCGCCCGCCGTGGTCACCGCGATTGCCAGCCACAGCCAGCGGGCCGGCAGCGGCGTGACTGGCTCCTCGGTGCGCGGCTTGAGCCAGCGCGCGAAGGGCACGCAGGCCACCGTGAAAATCAGCAGCGTTTCCACAAACCACAGCGGCCCGGTCCACGAGACGATATCGAGCGTGCGCAGTCCCCACCCGTAGTAGCCGGCGAAGTCCAGAGACGGCTTCAGCAGTTTCACGATCAGCGGATGAATCACGAAGACGTACGCGAGCAGCGGCACGCCGAGCCGGAACAGCCGGTCCCTCAGGAACAGCCACGGGCCTTTGCGCGTCAGCGCCGCCGGCACGAAATAGCCCGCGAGCAGGAAAAACAGCGACATGAAGAACGCCTGGGCGTGCGACTGCAGCAGCCCGAAAAACAGGAACGAGCCCTGCCCGAGCTGCGAGGGCTCGTTGTAGTACCAATTGCCCAGCCCGCTATACGTGACCGCCGCGTGCTGGATCACCACCAGCGCGATGGTGAACACGCGGAGGTGGTCGATGTAGGCGAGTCGGGTGTTTTTCGGGCTGTCGCTCATGTGGCGGGCAATGCCTTTGCATGGCCTGTGCCAAGTGCCACGCCGTTTTGCTAATCAACACGTGGCAGCGAGATGGCGTTTTGCCTGCACTTCGGGGCACGCGGGACTTTTCCCGATAGCGGAACCGGGCGTTCCTGAATCTGGGAAAACCCGGCCCATGCGGCCGCCGTGGACCGCGGTCGCCGGTCTGTGGCGACATCAACCGTGCGCGATGGGCAGGTCGCGTGCGAGGAGCGGACGGCCGAGCCGGCGGCGCAGCCGCGCGCACAGAAACAGAAACAGCTCGGCGGTGGTAAACGTGTCGCCGGCGGCCGTGTGGCGGTCCATCAGCGGGATGTCGC
>JAKPQT010000514.1 GCA_029555885.1 Chloroflexota bacterium
TGTACAAGCCCGGCGACGACCCGTTCAAGAATCTCGTGGAGAAGCGCGTGCGGCGTGATGAATGAGGTGGGCCGCGCAGGCTTCCGGATTTTGCTAAGAAGGTGGTGGCAACGGTGGCTGAAAAACGCGAGGCCAGCGCGAGCTGGGGCCTGCTGACTCATCTCGTCGCGATTGGGCTGCGCCCGGCGCTGCAGAGCTGGTGGTACCGCCGCACGCGACAGCGTCAGGATGCGCGCTTCGGACGGCCTCTGGCTCCGGCAGTGCCGTGGCAGCGCCTGGCGGCGCTGGACTCCTACGAGCGGGATGCGCAGGGTGTAACCTGCCACACGGCACAGGGCAGCCTGCGGCTGGACATCCTGGCGGAAGATTGCCTGCGTGTGCGGGTCTCACCCACGGGCGCGTTCCCGGAGTTGTTCTCATATGCGCTTGTGGAGGGTGGGTCACAGCCGCCCGACTTCGATGTCCGGGAGGAGCTGGATGCTCTGGCGGTGTACGTCGGGCAGAACACGTGCCGGATCGCGCGCGCCGATTTGCGCCTGGCGGTTGGCGGCCCGGATCGGCGGCCGATCTACGCCGATGCGGAAGGGCCGGCCTGGAGCGGTGAGCGGGTGCGGTTGAGCGCTCGTCTGACCGCCGATGAGACGGCGCATGGGCTGGGCGAGCGGGCGTTCGGCTTTAACCTGCGCGGGCGGTCGTACGCGCTGTGGAACACCGATCCGGCCGGCTACGAGCGCGGCGACGATCCGATCAATCTCTGTATCCCATTCTACGTCGGGCTGCGCAGCGGCTCAGCCTATGGCATCTTCTGGGATAACCCGGTGCGGGGCAGGGTGACGGTAGGCGTCCCCGGCGCGGAAGACCGGCTGGTCTTTGAGGCAGAGGCCGGGGAGTTGGCCTATACGCTGTTCACCGGCCCTACACCTCTTGACGTGCTGGCGAGCTACACCCGGCTGACGGGACGGATGCCGCTGCCGCCGCTGTGGGCGCTGGGCTATCACCAGAGCCGGTGGAGCTATATGTCAGCCGATGAGGCGCGGCAGATTGCGCGGGAGTTCCGCCAGCGGCGCATCCCCTGTGACGCCATCTATCTCGACATCGACTACATGGACGGGTTCCGCTGCTTCACCTGGCACCCGCGGCGCTTCC
>JAKPQT010000529.1 GCA_029555885.1 Chloroflexota bacterium
AGCCGCAGTCAAACACGATCGGTTCGCCGGGCTGCCGTTCGGCGGGCCTGGGGTGCCAGACGTAAGCGTTGACCCCCTGCGCGACGCCAGGCAGACAGTGCAGGCCAGGCACGATTTCCATGGTTAGAGGCCGGGCAACCCAAAACGATCGTCGAACAGCTTGATCGCGCGCTGGATTTCGCTCTTAGCAGAAGCTGCATCCTCCCATCCGCCCGGCTTGGTGCGCGTGCCTTCGAGGTCCTTGTACACCTCGAAGAAGTGTGCGACCTCGTGCAGGAAGTGGGGCGGCACGTCCTTCAGGTCGTGATATTCGCTGAAGAGCGGATCGGTGGCCGGGACGGCCAGGATCTTGTCGTCGTTGAGCCCGCGGTCCAACATGCGGAACACGCCGATGGGCCGCGCCTGGATGATGCAGCCCGGGAAGGTCGGCTCGTTGGTCATCAGCAGAATGTCCAGCGGGTCCCCGTCGTCATAGAAGGTGCGCGGAATCAGACCGTAATCCCCCGGATAGTGCAGCGAGGAAAACAGCACGCGATCCAGGACGATCACGCCGTTCTCCTTGTTGTACTCGTACTTGTTACGCGAACCCTTAGGAATCTCGATGATGGCGTAGATGACATCCGGCACCCTGGGGCCGGGACGAAGCTCACGCCAGAGGTTTTGCATAAGCATGTAATCCTTCTAAAGATGGCGCAGCCGGACGACGCCCTGATCGCGATAGGTTTCCAACTCCGCGGCGCCCACGCCCACCGCGCGCGTGAGGGTCTCCGGCGTGATGTAGTCCTCGAACTTCAGACCTGCCAGCCGCTCCTTCTCCTCCGCGCTCAACGGCCGGCCCTGCAAGACGCCTTCCGGGTCTTCCAGCAGCCGGGCGCGACACGCAGTGCAGACGTGCGTGTGAGCCAGAACGATCATGAACTCGCGCTGTGACATCGGCTAACCTTGCACTTCGTGCAGGATCTGGATGCTGGCGCTGGCGCCGATGCGCGTGGCCCCGGCCGCAAGCATCGCAAGCGCATCGGCGGCGGTTCGGATGCCGCCCGCAGCTTTGACGCCCATCTCCGGCCCGACCGTCCGGCGCATCAGTGCGATATCCGCCACAGTCGCGCCGGCCGGCCCGAAACCCGTCGAGGTCTTGACGAAGTCCGCGCCGGCAGCCTTCGCCAGCGTGCACGCGGTCACCTTCTCCTCGTCGGTCAGGTAGGCCGTCTCGATGATGACCTTGACGCGCGCGTCGAGCGGATGCGCGGCCTCCACGACGCCGCGGATGTCCGTGGCGACGAGTTCATGATTGCCCGACTTGAGCGCGCCAATGTTGATGACCATGTCCAACTCGGCTGCGCCGGCCGCGATGCACTGCGCCGCCTCATACGCCTTCAGTTCAGGCAGATTCGCGCCCAACGGGAACCCGATGACCGTGCAGACATCCACCTGGCTGTCCGCCAGCAGGTCGGCACACAGGGCTACCCACGTGGGATTCACGCAAACTGTCGCGAACTTGTACTGCCGGGCCTCCGCGCAGAGCTGGCGGACTTGTTCCTCGGTGGCGGTCGGCTTCAGCAGGGTGTGGTCGATCATGCGGGCCAACTCCGCCGCGGTGATGGCCGGTCGATCAGGATTCAGATTGTGCACCATGTTTCACTCACTGTTCTGGACGGACCCTAGCCGTTCGTGTCTGCAGCACTCGCCTGCCCGGCGCCCGGGTCCAGGTCATAGTGCGGCACGACGGACCAGTAGCGCGGGGGCCAGTAGGAAACGAGCGCCTTGCCGATGATATATTGCTCCGGCAGCGGACCCCACAGGTGCGAGTCGTTCGAGTTGTTCCGGTTGTCGCCCATCACGTAGACCTCGTTCTCGCCCACCGTGACGGCTCCGGCGCTGTAGCTGCCGGGATAGGGCCCGAATGGCTCAGGCAGCCGCTGGCCGTTGACGAACACCTCGCCGTTGCGCACTTCCACGACGTCGCCGGGCAGCCCGATGACGCGCTTGATGAAGTCCTTTTCAGGGTCCTGCGGGTACTCGAAAATGATGACCTCGCCGCGCTTCGGCTGGCGCACGCACCACGTCTTCTGGAAGATGGGCGTGTTGACGACGGGGATTTCGATGTTGATGCCGGGACAATACGCATAGCG
>JAKPQT010000537.1 GCA_029555885.1 Chloroflexota bacterium
TCAGGGGCCGTCGTGTCGTCAGTGCTCATCATTCACTCCAGTGGCCCTCGGGCGGGACGGTTAGCTCAAACGTTGGGCGTCTTGCTGTCGGGCACGGCCGCGCCATCTGGGCGGTGCTCATCGCACCAGCCAAGGCAGCCGCGCTCCTCACAGCCGAATGGCGTCTTGCAGCCAGCAGGCGACCCGCGGACTGCGGCCACCGCCGCATTGATGAAGCGCCCGCGCTCTTGCGTCGTCAGCAGGTCGCGCAGCAGCTTGCGCGCTTCGTAGGCGGCGCGCTCAGGCGGGTATTGGTGTGGCGTGCCGGGCTCATTGTTCACGCACCAGAGGTAGCCGTATGCCTCGCCAATGGCCTCACGCAGCCGCCGCACTTCGGCCTGCGCCTCGGTCGCCATCTTGTGCCAGTGCGCTGCGTTGCTCGGCGCTTCGTCGTTCAGGTTCAACCTAGCCACCTCCATTTGCCGCCGATCAGGTCGTCACCAACCGGCAAGGCGCGGCGCCCTCTTCGGTTGTGCCAGTCCGCGCTGCATCCGCCAGCGTCGGCCTTGTCGAGAATGAACCCCGCTGCCCGCAGGCTTGCGCCGCCTTCTTCCGGCAGCGTGTACGTGATGATCGTTTCGTACCCCATCGCCCGCAGCGCCCGGCGCGCTGCGCCGTAGAGCATGCTGCATGCGTTCGGCGTGCCATCGGTGCATACACGCCGAATCTCCACCAGCAGCGGGTCTTTCTGCAGGGTCGGCGCGCTCGGGTTGCCGATCATCGCCACGCCGCAGCGCACCCACTCTGGCCCGTCCAGCAGGCGCGTCCGCTTCTCCACGGCTAGGCTCAACTTGTGGCCTGGCAGCGGCTGGTCGGCGTGGTGCCGGTGCAGGCTCGCCACGTACCGCTGCGCATCGCGCAAGCTGCACGGCACCACCCGCAGGCCACTTTCTGCGCGCTTCGGCAAGGGCCGCCCAACTGACGGTTCGAGCCGAGGCCCAACAGCAGGCGGCATTGGTGCAGTAGCGGGCATGGTCACGGCTGTTGGTCCCGGCTCAACCTAGCGTTAGGGCGCTTCCACCCAGAACGTGCTGCCGCTGCGCATCTTCGCCACGGTCACGTCGGTCTGGCTCACCACCACCACGCGCAGCTTGCCGCTCACCAGCGTGCGCAGCCGGTCGCGCAGGTCCAAGTGCATGTGCACATCGGTGCGCGTGTAGCCGGGCGCGAAGCCTTCGGCATCGTCTGGCAAGTCCACCAGCTTGGCCGGGAACAGTCGCGCCAGCAGGCGCTGCCACCAGTTGCGGGTGTCGGGCGCATAGAAGGCGCCGCCTTGAGTTTCGTTCATGTGTCCTCGCTTCGGCGCCACGCGCCCTAACAGGTCGGTCAACCGGACGCGCGACAGGCCGCCGCGCTCCGGGTCTTGAGTCACGCGCGCCGGTTACCTCCGGCGTTAGGTTTCATAGCCCCCGCAAGTTGAACGGGTCGTCCGGGTAAAACGCAATACCAGGCTGGCGCCAAGGCAACTCACCAGGCCGCGCTGTACGCATCCCACATGAGTTACATTGAAACAAATTTCCGAATTTGTCTTTTCGGATGCTTTTGGTGTTCATGTGCTTGCAGCTATCGTCGCCGCTTGAGTAAACAGACACAACGATCTTGTACCGACCTTGAAACTCATCAACAGCCCATCCCTGACCCTCATCCCACCAGGCAACTTCGCCGTCTGGTGTGACTATATAAGGGCAATGCGGGAATGACTCTTTTGCATCGCGCCCCGTGTACCTGTCAATTACTTTATAAATCAACATTTCAACTCCTCGAATGAAACCTAACCATTCATTCAACCGGACTTGCCTACGGCAAGCCGGTTAATTCAAACGTTAGGCGCTCAGTCCATCTCATACAGGCCGTGGTCCCGGCAAATGCTGTCCATGCCAGGACGCGCGCGCCAGGTGAACATTGCGCCTTCATGCACGCCGCGTGTGTAGTAGTACGCCTGCCCCGGCAGGATGCGGCCTTTGTCGGCCTCGGCAGCATCAAGCATCAGCAGTTGCTCTGGGGTCAGGTCATTGCGGCCCATTCCGCAGTCGTGGAACCATTGCGTCGCGTCGCACTTGTAGTGCTTGCGTGCCTGCCGCAGTTCGTGTTTCAGTACCGTGCTCGTCATCAAAAATCCCCTACTTCAACCAGCGCGCCTAACCATTCGCCCAACCGGACGCCTGCAAGCAGGCGCCGGTTAGCTCAAACGTTGGGCGTCACAGGTCATCCACCGTTGTTGCGTGCGGGTTGATGGGGCGGTCAACGTCTGCGCCCAGCGCCTGCCGCGTCAGTTGCTCGGCGGCGCGGTCCCATGCTTGGTCATCCTGGCCCGCAATCCACGCCTGCACGGCTTTGGCCGCTTCGATGTAGGCCACGCTGGGTGTGCCGTTCACTTCCTGGCCGGGCTTGTAGGTAGCCCACACGCGGGCACGCAGCCCGGCAGGCAGCGCAAACCAATGACCTTTGCAGCCCCACATGGCGGGCGGAACCTGCTTGTCGCAGCCCGGCCAGTGGCAATGGTGGGTGCGCCTGCCCTTGGCTGCGCACATAGTCTGCTTTCGTCGTCATCGCTTTCGTCCTTCCGTTCGTCAATCCACCAGCCGCCCAACACGCCACTCAACCGGACCTGTCCCGGCAGGCCGGGCCAGTCCGGTTAGCGGCAGCCGTTAAGCGTCTTGCACACTTCCACCACTCTTGCGCACATGGCTTCATCGAACTCGCCGATGTGCGCTTTATCAACCGGGATGCCGAGCTTTTGCGCCAGCAGCGCGTATGCCTTGCGCCGGCCCATCTGCCGCGTCTTCCACAGCGGATCAAATGCCGCGTGCGCTCGCATCTTGGCTTTGCGCAGGGCTGGATTGGCAAGCCGCCCTAGCGGCCTGGTGCCGTCACCGTATCCGCTACCTGCCTTGTGGCACCCCACGAACGCATCGCACGGCTTGCACTGCCAGAACTGCAACTCTGCAAGGTCGGGTCGGTGTGGGTATATCTCGGCGCCAGTAACCAACTTGGCGGCAGCGGCGCAGTATGGGCAATTCGGCTTCATGTTTCCTCGCTTCGGATGGAGACGCCTAACCTTAGTTGCAGCGGACCCGCTAAAGCGGGCCGCTGAACATGACGTTATGCCCGCTGCTCACTCGGGCTGTTCCCAGGGCCGCAGCACGTTGCACGTCGGCCCCTTGCCGGCGTTCTTGCGCGCCCTGGCCCACATCTGCGGCGCCAGCGCGGACATGGAGAGCATCTCGCCACCCTTGATGAGCGTCATCAGCCGCTCGCTCTCGTCCAGGTCGTCGGGGTCAATGGTGTCCAAGACCTTCAGCGCCTCCACGATCCAGCGTCCAAGCGTCTCCATCTGGCCGTGCAGGCGCACCAGCTCGTCGGCGGCTTCGCGCACATCCCCTGCTGTCAGGCAGTCCATAGGCGGTGTCTCGGCCGCCATCTGCGAGCCGTCCCAGTCTGTGTGCCCGGAGCGCAGGCGCTCAACCACCCCGCGCTTCGGCACGGCGGGCATAACCCCTCGCTCAACTTGACCCGCAAGGGCGGGCGGCAGTGTCTCGTTTGTCATGGTTCCTCGCGCGCCCTTGCGGGCAAGTTAGCTCAGACGTTAGGCCCCAATCCCATGCGCCCGTTCCACAGCCCGCGCAAAGCGCAGCATTGCCGACAAACTGCCATCGTTCACGCCGGCCGGCAAATCCATGATTTGCTCGTCCGTCAGTGGTGCGTTGTTGGCGGCCTGGGGCGGTGTAGCGGGTGACGGCTCGGTTTGCGTCGGGCGCGGAGATGCGTACACCGCAAAGGCCCCGGCCTCGTCGCTGCTGCAAAAGCGCAGCACGCCGGCCTTGCTCGTGCCATAGAGGCTGTCGCGCACAGCGTAGCCAATCGGCATGCATGTTTCCAAGTGGCGCAGCCAGTCTGTATCGCTCCATCCGACTGGAGTAATCGGGCGGCTCGTAGGCGCATCGCGCAGCGTCAGCAGCAACACCCTTGCTTCACGCTCGGCGTTGCTGGCGTCAACCATCGCGTCGGTGTGCCTCATGCCCTCGCGCTGCGAATGCGAGGCGCCGTAGTTGTCAAGCGCCACCTGATAGCTTCCGTATGCCTTGGCTTCCGCCTCCCGAGCATCAAGCACCTTCACCAGCGCATCGCGCAGGCTGTCGCGTTGAAGCCTCAACACCAGCAACTCGGCGGCGGCCTCTTGAATCAGCTCTGCGCCCAGCACGTTCACGTCTACCGTAATGTTTCCGTCAGCCATCGTGCCTCCTAGAAAGGAATATCGTCGTTGTCCGCGTATCCAGGCCGCTGGCGCACCGGCACCAGCAGTGGGTCATCGTTCTGTCTGTGGCGCTCCCACAAGTCAAAGTACCTTTGCAGCAGCGGGGGCGGTCGCTCCGGCAGCTCGTAGATGTGCCGGCCGTAGAAGCGCGCCATCCAGTCGGCGTGCTTGTAAATCTTGCGCGTCCACTTGAATCTCTTGCGTGCCATCGTCAGTGCCTTCGCTCAACATGGGGCCTAACCCGTCATTCGAGCCGACCGCTACGCGGCGGCTCAATTCCCACGTTAGGCCACAAACTCATTCATCCCGCTGCCAGAGTTTGGCAACAGCCTCACCCAGCCCTGCGGGACAACGATCACATCCCGGCTTTTGCAGCGGCGGTACTGATCGCCGGCCGATGCGCCAAGAGCCTTTACCCACTTCATGCCGCTCGCGTGGCTTTCGGCCATGTGTTCGCGCCAGTCGGGCCGGTCAATCCGTGCAGCCCAGCAGCTTGCGCGGCTAATGACCGCGTAGCCCTTGGCTGCCGCCTGCTTTGCCGTCATGGTCTGCGGCGCTTGCTTTGTCTTTGGCATTCCAACTCCTTTGCGTGTGGCCTAACCCGTCATTCCAGCGGACTGCTGCGCAGCCGCTGAATTCCCACGTTGGGCGTCTTGCTGTCGGGCACGGCTGCGGACATCGCTTGCCGGATCGCATCCTTCCAGCCCGCGCTGATTTGCGTCGTCGGCGCTTCCAGCATGCGGTGCAGAACCTCGCGCAGATTCTCAGCGTCGATCTGCGCCGCCGTCTTCTCGACGAACAGGCGCGCATGCAAGGCGGAATGCCGCTCCACGTCTTCGGCCAACTTGCCCACGCGCATCGCGTCAAGATTGGATTGCCGCGTCAGGTCACGCAGTTGGTCGCGCAGTTCGGCGCATCCTTCGCAGCGCGTTGCAACTTCCGGGATGTATTCATCGCACCAGCCGAGGCATCCGTTTTCGCTGCACCCTTCGGGGGTGCGGCAACCGGGCGTCAGCGGCCTGTCGCTCGTCACTTGGGCGGCGGCGAGAAGCTCCATTCGCCGGATCAGCGCTTGGGCATTCAGGCGCACCACGTCGAGATAGTGTTCTCCCTTGCTCATGTCAATGACGTGAAGCAAGTGGTTCCGCAGATCGCGGAAGAACAGCGCCAGTTCCGGCTGCGCTGCGGTCAGCAGTCCATGCAGGCGCTCGACCTCGCGGCGCAGCCCCGCGTTCTCAAAGGCCAACTTGTGCGCGTCGCGTTCGGCCTTGAGTCTTAGCGAGACTTCTTCGCCAAACTCGCAACCTTCCGTGTGCCACTCTTCGCCGCACACGGGGCAAATCTGCGGCGGCTCTTGTCCTTCTGGCGGGTCGCCAAATGCTTCGCGGCTCATGCGTCGCGCCCCTCGTATTCGTCGGCTGTCGGCCTGTTCATGCCGTGGCTACAGTTCCGCACGCAGTCATCGTGCCCAGGACCTCCGGGGCCGCCGTAGTCATAGGCGCCGGTCTTCATGTCCACGTAAACGGGCTGCGAGCATCCGCCCCATCCAATCGGGCAGGCCCGTCCGCCCTCGCTCTGCCACAGCCGCGCGCCGTTGCTCACGGAGTCAGTGCCGGCCAGTTGCATGGCTCCGGTTATCAGTTCGTCAAGCGTTCGCATGCTTACTCTTTTTCGCTTCGGGTAGGGCCGCCCAACTAATCGCTCAACCGGAATACCAATGGCGGCAACCGTCAAGCATTCCTTGTCAGTTCGGTGCGCGCCATTGGTATCCGGTTAGCTCAAACGTTAGGCCGCAATCCATCCAGCGCAGCGCGCAGCCGCGCCAAGTCTTCGACGTGCATGTGGCCTTCTTCCACTACCCACTCGACGGCCTGAACCAGCGGCTTGTGGCGTTCTAGGTCTTCGCGCATGCGGCTGCGGCC
>JAKPQT010000557.1 GCA_029555885.1 Chloroflexota bacterium
CCTGATCAACTCACTGCCGCGGTTCGGCGACAAGGCCATGCGCGTGGGTGTGCCCGGCGCGCCGCCTTCGCTGGCAAACCTCCCCAGCGGCTGCCCCTTCCACCCGCGCTGTCCGCACGCCTGGGAGCGGTGCGTGGCAGAGATGCCGCCGCAGCGCCACGTCGCGCTCGACCACAAGGTTGCCTGCTGGCTGGCCGGAGAATGATCAAGATGGAAAAACTCCTCGAAGTCAACCACCTGACCAAGATGTTCTCCATGGGGAGCCTGATTTCCAGGGTCCGCATCACAGCCGTGGACAACGTATCTTTCTATATCAAGCCGGCGGAAATCTTTGCGCTGGCCGGCGAGAGCGGCTGCGGCAAGACGACGACTGCGCGCATGATCCTGGGGTTCGAGGAGCCCACGTCAGGCACGATCACTCACAAAGGCCGGCCGAGCACCAACAACGAGAAGGTATGGCTCACGCAGGGCATCCAGGCCATCTTCCAGAATCCCTTCGGGACGTTCAACCCCCTGCGGACGGTGGATAGCTACTTCTTCGAGACGGTCGAGAACTACAAGCTGGCGAAGGGCCGGTCGGAGGCTATCGCAGTCATCGACCGCAAACTGAGAGCGGTCGGCCTGTCGTACGAGGAGTTCGCCGGCAAATATCCGAGCGAATTCTCCGGGGGGCAACTCCAGCGGATGTCGACGGCTCGCGCCCTCCTGACCGACCCCACGCTCCTGATTGCCGACGAGCCGGTCTCGATGGTCGACGCTTCGCTGCGGATGTCCATCGTGAACCTGTTCAAACAGCTCAGGGACGACCTGGGCGTGAGCGTGCTTTACATCACGCACGACCTGGCGACGGCCTACTACGTCTGCGACCGGATTGCCGTGATGTTCCGGGGCAACATCATCGAGATGGGAACGGTCGAACAGGTTCTGATGGAGCCGAAGCACCCCTACACCAAGCTGCTGCGCGAGTCCATCCCCGAGGCCGATCCCGAGCGGCAGTGGAGCGGCGCAGTCAGGCTGGCCGATGTGGACCGCGAGGAGTATCTCAAGCAGGGCTGCCGGTTTGCGGGGCGCTGCCCGCTGGTCATGGATGTCTGCCGCCGCGAGGTGCCGGCAGACCTGGATGTTGATGGGGTATTGGTGAAGTGTCACCTGTATGGATGACGGATTGAAGATTGCAGATTGAGGATTGAGGGTTGCGGGTTAAGCCGGAGCGCGCATGCTGCGGGACCGATGCCACAAGGCACGGTCCCGCAGCATGCGCGCAGGGATCCGGTGCAGCAGCATTACAAACAAGCAACCGAGAACGACTCAGTTGCCGTGCGCCACAGCGATGGCTGCGGCCAGATTGTCCCATGATGTATCGCCGGGCACAGTGCAGTCCGCGGCCAGGATGAAGCGGTCCGGCGCGTCCGCGAGGACTGCCTGCGCCGCGCGGCGGACTTCCGCGGACGTGCCCGTCGCCAGGATGCCCTTGCGTTCAAGCCCGCCCATGAACGGCCGGCCGAACAGCGCGGCAGCCTCTCTCGGCGTCATGTGCCGGCCGCCTACCTCCAGGCTGCAATTGACGATGTGGCCCGGATAATCGAGGAAGGGGGTCAGGTCGTCATAGGAACCTTCGTAGTCGCAGATGTGCAGGATGCTGAACCGACACGAGGCCAGCTCGTCCCACACGGCCAGGTCGGTCGGCTTGATCAGCTTCTCGAACACGCCCGAACCGCCGAAGCGGAAGGCCTCCCCGCCCTGCGTTGAGGCGTAAAAGCCATCCACCCCCGCCCGCTTGCACGCGCGCACGAGGGTCAGCACGTTCTCCGTGCTGATCTCAAGGCCCTTCACGGCCTGGGCGGGGTGCTCGCGCAGGTGCTTGTGCAGCACGTCCGCGCCTGCCAGGTGCCGCGCCCACATGAAGGGCGAGTAGAGCGTCAGGACGACCAGCGCCTCGCGGCCCGCGGCCTCCACCAGCCCGCGTACGACATTGACGGTCGGCGCGAAGTCCTCCTCGGTCAGCCGCGGGGCCCGCGCCCAATCTGCGGGCGAGGCGATGGGATAGGCGCTCATCCCCTGCTCGTACTGAATCTTGACGAAGTCCATGCCTGTATGGCGGAAGAACTGGAGATGGCGGTCGATGGCCGCCTGGCCCATGTGATACTCAGGGCCGAAGTGCAGGAAGAAGGCGGCGGGGGTATAGCCGGCAGGCGCGCGGCCCTCAATCAGGTCTAGCATCAGCTCACGCTTGTTCAAGGTATAGCTCCTCTCGGCCCGTAATGCAACGGGCGATGCAGTTTGTCCGCAGTATACCGCAGCCCGCCGGATGGCGTCTACTGCGGGCAGGCGCGGGCGATTGTGGGCTGAGGATTGGAAGGTTGAAGGTTACCTGGGGTGGCTCACGCCGGACCCGGCTCCACGCGGCCCAGGTCGCCCTCGATCACAACGCGGTAGGTCCGTAACGAGTCCGTGGCCGGGCCGTCCAGCACCGCACCGGTGATGACATCGAAGCGCGAGGCGTGCCAGGGACAGATAATGCACGACCCGTCGAGTTCTCCCTCGCTGAGCGGCCCGTCGGCATGGGTGCACGCATCCTGCACCGCGTAGAAATGGCCGGCGACGTTGCAGACGGCCACGGCCTGTCCCGCCACCTCGACCCGCCTGACCTGCCCCGGCTGCAAGTCTGCAACGCGGAACTGGTCCGGCCCGATATCGACCGCGCGGGCGGCGCGCGCGGCGACACCGAACAGGCCCTCCAGGGAGACGTCCGGCTGCTCGCGACGATAGACAGGAACCCGCAGGGTCACGCGGCCGTCGCGCACCGTGACTGGATAGGTGGGGAGGGCCGTCGAGCGGTCCAGCAGCATCTGGCCGGTCGGCAGGTCGTACTGGTAGCCATGCCAGGGGCAGGTTAGCGTGCTGCCCGCCAGTTCGCCGGTACAGACCGGTCCGCCGCGATGCAGACAGCTATTCTGCAGCGCATACCACTGTCCGTTGCGGCGGAACACGCCGATGGACAGGCCCTCAGCGTCAACGATCTTGCGCGCCCCTTCAGGGATCTCATCGACCGTGCCGACGTAGACCTCGCGATACTCGACCGAACCCCCGATGCCCAGGCCTTTCTCGTAGATTTCTACCGCAAGGTCGTGTACGGGCTCCTCGGTGATGTCCTCGGCAGGCAAGTAGGACTCCGGCTCGCGGCCTTCACCGTACGGCCGCGAGAGAAGCTCGAGCAACACCATGAGCAGGGCGTGCCACGCAGCCAGGCTGCGCGCCTCGAGGTCGGGGTCCTGGTCGTGCAGCTCCGCGGCCAGCGCGGCGGCCACCTGCCCGCCCACGAAGCCGATCATGCCTAGGACGTAACGCTCCGGGATGTAGATCTTGGGATCCGCGCCGAGCGAGGTATGCGCGCGGCCCACATAGTCCACGAAACGCGCGTAATCCTCGTCGTACTGGCCGGACGCGGTGCGCCGCCAGAAGCTGACCTGGTGCTGCATCCGGAGCTCCAGGTAGTCCTGGTCCAGCGTACCGTCGGCTTTCAGAAAGTGCTTGCGGGTGGCAGGAAAGCTGAGCAACTGCGCATAGAACTCACCCACGATGCGGGGGATGTGCTTTTCGATGATAAGGCGTGTCCCGCGGACAGTCTCGGCATGTGCGTCCGTGAAGCCGACAAAATCGGCCATAAAGCGAAAGTAGCGGCCCGCGTCCGCCGCACCGCGCTTGAAGCGTTCCTGGGTGGACAGTTCGGTCATGGCGAGGATGTCTCCAATCCGGTATTGCAACTTGGCTGGATAAATTCGACGTATATCACAGCGCGGAGCGGAACGACGTGGGTAAGCTCACGTTTGGCGCGCTATCGGGTTTTGGTAGTCACCGTTTACCCAGATTTACCAGCGGCAAAGAGGGTGCGCTTGAACGGGTAGAATACGGGGCCATCCCCGTAGAGTGCGACGAGGCGGGTCCGATAGGCTGCCAGGAATTGATCCTTGAGCCGGGGTGCCAGGCGTTCGAAGTAGGGCACCGGGGCCGTGCCTGAGGTCCAGTCGGCCAGAGCGGACGCTCTGGCCAATACGTGGCAGGGTTCTTCGTTCCGCTCGTAATCACAGAAGATGCGTCGTCGCGAAAGATGCGTCATCGCGGAAGATAAATGAGCCAATCCGCTTCGAGTGTCCCTCCTCTCGATTCGGGGCTCGCCGGTCAATGCGGGCCGGCAAGAGTGCGCGTCGTGGACGTGCTGCACCGAGCGTTCCCCCTGCGCCCACAGTGCGACCGCGAGGGGCTGGCCCGCTTCCTGGCGGAGGCTGCGGCCGGCCGGGATGAGCAGGTGCAGCTGGTCAGCCAGACGCTGGTTGACATCCTGCCGGCGGATGACGGCGAGCGCTGGCTGTTGGAGGGGTTCCTCGCGGGGCGCGAGTCGCTGCCGGAGGCGCCGCCGTGCGACGCCCTCCGCTCAGGATGCCCCGACGCCTCATGAAGGTTAACAAATTAATCCAGCAACCTGTGCCGCCCACGCCTGCGGTTGCAAACCGCAGTCTGATACAGGAAACCTGCTGAAGCAGGTTGGCCCAGCGAGGCTCGTAGCGTGCCTCGGCACGCTTGGCCTGGCAGCCTGCGGTTTGCAACCGCAGGCGCAAACGCCGGCAGCGCGATCCCGTTACTCGATTGTTTCGTAAATCTCCATAAGCGTCGACTACCAACCTTGCGACCGCGGATGCCAGTTCGCCTTGACAGCCTCCGTACCCTAAGTTACGATATGGTCACCATGCACCCCAACCTCCTTGCACGACTCGAACACCTGGAAGCTGACCTCGCGGCCGGCGCCGTCGACCCGGCTGGCCTGTTCTGGCTGCTGGTGTTTGCCGACGAGGCGACCGCGGCAGACGGCAGCATCCGCTCGGACCGGTGGGTGGATGCGGGCCTGGCTGCCGCGGCCGGCGTGCCGGGCCTGGACGCGACCGCGCTCCAGCCGCGCCGCCAACTCGTGACCGACTATGACCTGTTCGAGCTGACGCGGCTCCGAGACCAGGCGCAGTTCAGCGGCACGGCCCTCCATGACCTCAACTGGCAGCAGAAATATCTCATTCGTCTCCTGCCCGCGTTCCAAGAAGACCTGGCTGAGCTGCGGGCATGGGTGCAGGAACGCTGGGCCGTATACGGCGGCGGCAATCCCCAGGCGGCGGCGCTGGAACAGATTCTGGCCGAGTATGGGCCGCGCGGCCGTACCGTCCTACTCGAAGCCCTGCACGACGCGCAGGCGATTTACGATGGCTGGCTGCCCGCGCCGGTGTTGGCGCGCATCGCGCGTGCGCTCGGCGTGCCGCTGGCCGATGTGTACGGCGTCACCGAGTTCTACGACATGTTCCATACCCACCCGGTCGGCCGCGAGATCGTGCGTGTGTGCCAGGACGGGCCGTGCATGATGGCGGGCAGCGATGCGCTGCTGGCCGGGCTGGCTCACGGACTGGGCGTCGAGCCGGGGGAGGCGACCGCGGACGGCCGCTACACGGTGGAACCGGTGCGCTGCCTCGGTCTGTGCGACCGCGCGCCGGCCGCCCTCGTAGACCTCCGGCGCCACGCGCCTGCGGATGCTGCTGCATTGGGCGGGTTGCTCGATGGCCGGACAGGGGACGACCCCGGGGAATCGCGCGGCCGCATCGGCGGACTGGTCAAGATTGCGCTCGCCAACGTCGGCACTGTGGATCCCACCAGCCTGGACGACTATCTGGCCCAGGGCGGCATGGCGGCCTTACGCAAGGCGCTGCGCGAGATGACGCCCGACGATGTCATCCGCGAGGTCAAGGCCAGCAAGCTGGTCGGCCGCGGGGGCGCGGCCTTTGCCACCGGGCTAAAGTGGCAGTTCGCGGCGGCCAACCCCGGCCCGCGCTATGTCATCTGCAACGCAGATGAAAGCGAGCCGGGCGCGTTCAAGGACCGTGTGCTCATGGAGGGCGACCCGTACCGCGTCCTCGAAGGCCTGCTGCTGGCGTGCTATGCGGTGGGCGCAGAGCGCGCCTTCGTCTACGTCCGCGGGGAGTACCGGCTGGGGTACGAACGCTTCTCGTACGCGGTGCGTCGGCTCGACGAGGCCGGCTACCTGTGCGGCGAATCGCGCGGAGGCAACTTCGCGTGCAGCATCGAGGTGCGCCGCGGCGCGGGCGCGTACGTCTGCGGCGAAGAGACCGCGCTGATGGAGAGCATCGAGGGCAAGCGCGGGTTCCCCCGGCTGCGGCCGCCCTTCCCCACCGATGCGGGACTATGGGGCCGGCCGACCGTCATCAACAACGTGGAGACCCTGGCGAAGGTGGCGCCGATCATCATCCACGGCGCACGTTGGTACAACGCGCTGGGCACGCCGGACTCCGCAGGCACCAAGCTCTTCGCGGTGAGTGGGGCCGTAATGCGGCCCGGCGTCTATGAGGTGCCCTTCGGCGTGCCGCTGCGCCACCTCATTTTCGACCTGGCCGGCGGTCTGCACCCTGGCCGCAGCATCCAGGCCATCCTGACCGGCGGCGCGGCGGGCTCCTTCTTGACGCCGGAACACCTGGACACCCCGCTCACCTTCGAGGATTACCGGAAGGTCGGCGGCACCATCGGCGCGGGGACGGTCATCGTACTCGATGACACCTCCGACCTGCGCCAGGTCCTCGCCCGCATCGGCAGCTTCTTTGCGCACGAAAGCTGCGGCAAATGTTACCCCTGCCAGATGGGGACCCAACGCCAGGCGGAACTGCTGGCCCGCGTGGCGCGGGGCGAAGCGCGGCCCACGGACGCCGCAGACCTGGTCGAGTTGGCGGGCGTCATGGCCGACACGAGCATCTGCGGCCTGGGCCAGGCCGCGCCGATGGCGGCCCTGAACGCCTACCAGCACTGGCCGGAGCTCTTCAGCCCGTGAAAGGAACGCGCATGCCGGAAACAACCGCCGCTGAATTGGTGGCCCTGACGCTCAACGGGCAGACCGTCCGCGTGCCCGCCGGCACGACCATCCTGGCTGCCGCCCGCCTCGCCGGTGTGGAGATTCCCACGCTGTGCTACCATTCCAATCTGACCGCCAACGGGGTATGCCGGCTCTGCGCGGTGGAGGTGGTCGGCGCGCGGACGCTGCTGCCGGCCTGCGTCGCGCCCGTCGCGGCGGGCATGGTGGTCAACACCAAGACCGAGCGCGTCCACACGGCTCGCCGCGTCATCCTGGAGCTACTGGCATCAACCGTCGACCTGCACGACGCGCCGGACGTCCAACGTTATATGGAGAAGTACGGAGCGAACCCCGCCCACTACGACGGCGGCGTGCGCCGCACCTCCACGGTCAAGGTCGACAATCCTTTCTACGTGCGCGATTACAGCCAGTGCATCATGTGCTGGCGCTGCATCCAGGTCTGCGCGGACGACGTGCAGAACACCTTTGCCCTGACCTGGGGCGGCCGGGGCATCGCCAGCCACGTCACGACGGCCTTCGACGCACCCATGCCCGACACGACATGCGTCTTCTGCGGGAATTGCGTGGGCGTCTGTCCGACCGGCGCGCTGAAGGGCAAGATCGAGGCCGACCTGGAGGTCGGGGACGATGGGGAGCGCGAACCATGAAGCCTGACCGAGTGGTGCGATCGACCTGCCCCTACTGCGGCGTGGGCTGCCAGGTGCTGCTCAACATCAAGGACGAACATATCTTCCGGGTTGACGCGCCCTTCGATGCCGCGCCCAACTACGGCCGGCTGTGCGTCAAGGGACGCTTCGGCGCGGACTTCGTCCACCACCCCACCCGCCTGACCCGGCCGCTGGTCCGCCGCGATCCGCAGACGCCGGACCACCGCACAGCCGCACGCGGCCCCGACGACTGGCAGGCGGTGAGTTGGGACGAGGCGCTGGAACTCGTCGCGAGCCGCCTGCTGGACCTGCGCCGGCGCTACGGTCCCGACAGCATCACGGCGAATGCCTGCGCCAAGGCCACCAACGAGGACAACTACCTGCTGCAGAAGTACATCCGTGCGCTCATCGGTACGAACAACGTCGATCACTGCGCGCGGCTGTGTC
>JAKPQT010000560.1 GCA_029555885.1 Chloroflexota bacterium
CATCGACTTGAGCGCGGTGCCCGCCTCTGCCCCCAGGATGCCGCGCGTCGACAGGATCGCCAGCGCCGTATTGGTCTCCTCGATGCTCCACCCGAACGCGGCCGCCGTCGGCCCGATGTTCTCCATCGCCGCGGCCAGGTCGCCGACGCTGGCGAGGCTGGCATCCGCCGCGCCCACGAATGCATTGGCAATCCGGGTCGTGTCGGACGCGCTCAGCCCGAACGTCGCCATGCTTGATGCCGTCAGCATCGAAGCCTGGTTCAGGTCCAGTTCCGAGGCCGCAGCCAAATCCACCGCCGAGCGCAGCGCCCCCGTCAGGTTGGTGCCGGTTTGGAGATAGTTGTTGAGTCGTCCGCCGAAGATGTCCGCCGTATCGAGGCCGGCCTTGTAAAAATTTGTCATGGCGTCCGCAGCCTGCGCCGAGTTGATGCCCACGAGCTGCGTGTCTTTGCCGACCAGCAGTGCCGCCTGGCTCAAATCCTCCAGGCTGGTGCCCGAAGTGCGCGCGGCCACGGCCAGCACGTTCATCTGGCTCTCGAAGGCTCCTGCCGTCTGGATAGCCTGCTTGGTGATGCCCACCAGCGGCAGCGTCACGCCGGCCGTCAGCCCCGCACCAACCAGCGCCGCCTTCGACGCGAGGCCCTGGAGCTGCCCCTGTACGCCGGTCAGCTCCTCGCGCATCTCATTGCGCAGCCGCATCACGACCTGGAGAACCGCCTCTGCCCCTGCCCCCATCGCGCCACCTCGAATGCAAACGCCACTGCCCGGCGGTCTGGCCGCTCCCTGGGCCGTGGCGTTCGTGACGCTCTACGATAATTCGTCTATTCGTTCCAGCGCCCAGCGCCATTCGTTGACGGCTACCCTCACCGCCGCGCGCGCTTCGCTTCCGCTTCCTGCCGCTTGACCAGGCGGGCCTCCACCTTGCGCCTGGCAGCAATCCTGACCGACCACTCATCGATCAGCTCAGCCGGCGCCTCCAGGAACTGCTCGTAGCTGATGGGCCACACCTCGAGGATATCGATGACGCCGCCCCACCTGGAAGAGGGCAGAGTCTTCCGCTTGCCCTCGAACGCCAGCTCGTACTCTTGGCTCAGTTTCCTCAGGCGTTCGCGTTCGCGCTCCGCTGCCGGCCCCGTCCCAACGTAGGGTTTCGGCGGACGATCTCCGCCAGCGTCGCATCGACCAGGGGATCATCCTCATCCAACATATCGACGAAGTCAGCCTTGAAGGGCACGCAGCCTTCTTCATCCAGGGGCAGCCCGCTCTCCGGGTCTCCCTTGATCCGCCAGCCCACGATACCGGCCCGCAAGAGGGCGGCGTTATAGCGGCCCGCGTGCAGCTTGACCTCGGCCTCATCCCCGCCCAGCCCGCTCACGCTCAACAGGCTGTCGGTCAGGTCGCCGGCCGCGCCGACGCCCAGCTTGGCCCGAATCTCGATATACTCGTCCGGCCGGTGATCCACCGTCACCCGTACCGGCTTTTTGCTCACGAACGAACCCATGCCGCTCTCCTTCTGCTAACTTGTAACTTGCAACTCTTGACCTGCCACTGCTATTTTTCGGCGCAACAACGCCCGGTTGTGCGCCAGCAGTTCGTCAAACATCCCCGTCGGCAGCCGGCCAAACGTCGCGTGGCCCACATGCCGCACGAACACACGCGGATCGACCACCAGCCGGCCCCCGGCTGCCCGCACCCGGTGGCAGAACTCCTCGTCTTCCGAGTTGCCCAGCCCGAACGCCTCGTCTAGGGTTCCAATCTGCGCCAGCAGATTGGAACGCAGCAGCACGCAGACGAAGAACAGCTTGTCGACCGCCGTCACGCGCCGGCTGGCGTGCCGCACGTCCTGCGCCGGGTTGGCGATGAAATCTGTCACGGGCGACACGATGGCCGCCGGCTGCTCCTCCAGCGTCGCCAACAGTTGCCCCGCCCAGCCGTCCGTCGCCGGCGCCGCGTCGTTGTTCAGCAGGCAGATGAACTCGCCCGCCGCAACCGCTATGCCCCGGTTGCAGGCCGCCGGATAGCCGAGCATCCGGTCATAGCGCAGATACACGTCCGCACCCAGCCCGGCCAGGAACTCCGCGTTCTCCGGCTGCGAACCGTTGTCCACCAGCACGATCTCGACCGGGCAGCCGGGCTCTGCCCGCACCGTCTCGACGGCCCCTGCCGTCAGGATGGGCTGCCCGACCGCCGGAATCACGACACTGACCAGGCCCGCCACGCGCGCCGACTCAGCCGGA
>JAKPQT010000134.1 GCA_029555885.1 Chloroflexota bacterium
TGGGCGCACGGGTGCGGTGCAGGCGCGGCTTGCGCTGCGGACGCTCGGTGGTGTCCTCGTACACGCCGTCGAGCCACAGCATGTGGAAGTGGATGTTGAGATTCAGCGCGCTGCCGAAGCGCTGGATCAGGGTCACCGCACCGCATTGCGCCGTATCCCGCGGCACGCCGGCCTGATCGGCAAGCCAACCGGCGATCACACGATGCACGATGCCCAGCACCGGGCCGATCGCCTCAGGCTTGCTGGCGAACAGGAAGCGCAACGGGTACGGAAAACTCAGCACCCATTGCCGCACCGGCCGCGGGCCAAACACCTCCTCCACCAGGTGCCGCGCGCTCTCGGCCATGCGCCGCGCCCCGCAGCTGGGGCAGAAGCCGCGCTTCTTGCAGGAATACGCCACCAGCCTCTCGGCCCGGCACTGCTCGCAGACCACGCGCAGGAAGCCGTGCTCGAGCACGCCGCAGCGCAGGTAGGTCTCGAACTCCTCGCGCACATACTCGGGCAGCGGGCGGTCTTCGGCCTCAAGACGCACGATGAAGTCCGGGTAGTGCGCCTGCACTAGCGCGTACAGCAGCGTGCGCTCGGGAACATGGCGTGCGTAGCTCGGCGCGGCCGCCAGCGCGGTGTTTGCGGCACGGGCGACACGCGGCGCGGCGCGTCCCTCCGGTGCGGTGAGGCACAGCACGGAACGATCCTGCGCATCGACGGCTGCACAGTGTTCCGCGCGGCCTCATCGCCGCCCATCGGCATTTCTCCCGCGCATGGGTAAGACATCGGCGCGGCGCAGCGTAGCAAATCACCTACCTGAGGGCCCAGGCATTTTTTGCGCCGCGCTGTTTCAGGAGCCGGCCCCGGTCCGTGGGGCCGGGAAAAGATGCAAAGGACCCCGCAATCAAGCGCGGGGCCCTTCGTTTGATATCGGCTGGTGATTTGGCGATACCCTGCAGCCGGACAAGCGGTTGCAGCCGGATCTGCCTTCGCCAGGAGGTTACCAGCGACGTTGGCCGGCAATCCCGCCAAATTCGGTGCTCAGCCGTTCGGCGGCTTCACCGTCCATGAATTCAATCCGTGTCCCGAAATTGTCGGCCAGCGCGAATATGTGGTCGGACAACCTTACCTCGACAGGATCGGTGCAGTATTTTTCCGCCGCTTCGCGCGTGCCGCCGTAAAGTCCGACTTTAGGGCAGTGCCATATCGTGGCATCGCAGCGGATAGGTAGGGCAACCACGTCCACCCTGCCGAATTGAATTTCTTCGATCACAGCCTCGAGCCCCTGGGGACCGCGCCCTTCCCGGATCTGATCCAGGAGTTCCATCTCCCCACGCCGCTCTGCCTCCTCGAGGGCAGGAAGGACCAGCTCGCGAAGCTTCTTGATGTCGA
>JAKPQT010000137.1 GCA_029555885.1 Chloroflexota bacterium
TTCCGCAACGATCAGCTCGGGCTGTTCTACCAGGAACTCTGCGAGCTGACGCACTCGCACACCGCGCTGCCGATGAACAGCGGTGCGGAGGCGGTCGAGTCGTGCATCAAGGCGGTGCGCAAGTGGGGCTACAAGGTTAAGGGCGTGCCCGACGGCCAGGCCGAGATCATCGTCTGCGAGAACAACTTCCACGGCCGCACTGTGACCATCGTCGGCTTCAGCACCGAGGCGCAGTACCGCGACGGCTATGCGCCCTTCACCCCGGGCTTCAAGATCATCCCCTTTGGCGACGCGCAGGCGCTCGAAGACGCCATCACGCCCAACACAGTCGCGTTCATGGTCGAACCCATCCAGGGCGAGGCCGGCATCATCGTCCCGCCCGCGGGCTATCTCCGCGACGTGCGGCGCATCTGCACCGCGCATGACATCGCGCTCGTCACCGACGAAATCCAGACCGGCCTGGGCCGCACGGGCAGGCTGCTGGCCGAGGAACACGACGGCGTCGAGGCGGACCTGACTATGATCGGCAAGGCGCTGTCGGGCGGCTTCTACCCCGTCTCCGCGGTGCTCTCCAACAAGGAAGTGCTGGGCGTGTTCCAGCCCGGCGACCACGGCAGCACGTTCGGCGGCAACCCCCTGGCGTGCGCGGTCGCGCGCACCGCGCTGCACGTGCTGGTCGAAGAAGGGATGATCGGGAACGCCGCGGTGCAGGGCGACTATCTGATGGCCGAGCTGCGCAAGCTCCGCAGCCCGTACATCAAGGAAGTGCGCGGCAAGGGCCTGCTCGTCGGCGTGGAGCTGCACGCGGAGGCGGGCGGCGCGCGGCGCTTCTGCGAGGCGCTGATGGCGCGCGGGGTGCTCTGCAAGGAGACGCACGACCATGTCATCCGCATCGCGCCGCCGCTCGTCATCACGCGCGACGAGCTGGACTGGGCGCTCGAGCAGTTCGCGGCGGTGCTCGGAGGGTAATGTGGACTTGTTCAACCAACCGCTTCGCCCCATCAACATCGGGCTGGAATCGTTCCATGAGAGCATGGCGGTGCAGGGCGCGAACCCGGTCGCCGTTGAATGGCGGCCGCCGCTGGAGGGCTATACGGAGCTGACGCACACGGCATCCGGCGTCGACATCGAGGCGGCCAACGCGGAGGCGTTCGGGCGCATCACGACAGGCCGGCCGCTGCTGGTAGGCATGGGCCGCGCAGCCGACGTCATCCCCGGCTTCGCGCCCGTGCGGGGCCGCCTGCTCATCACCCACAGCGGCCCGCCCATCGAGTGGGCGCGCATGTGCGGGCCGACGCGCGGGGCTATCATGGGCGCACTCATCTACGAAGGACTGGCCGAGACGCCGGAAGACGCCGCACGGCTCGCCGCGTCGGGCGACATCGAGTTCGCGCCGTGCCACCATTACGGCGCGGTCGGCCCAATGGCCGGCATCATCAGCCCGTCCATGCCCGTGTTCATCATCCGCAACGAGACCTTCGGCAACCTGGCGTATGCCACGCAGAACGAGGGGCTGGGTAAGGTGCTGCGCTACGGCGCTTATGGCCCGGAGGTCATCCAGCGGCTCAAGTGGATGGATGCAGTGCTGTACCCGGCGCTGGCTGCCGCGCTGGAGGTGACCGGCCCCATCGACCTGCGCAGCATGACGGCCCAGGCGCTGCACATGGCAGACGAGTGCCACAACCGCAACAAGGCGGGCACTTCGCTCTTCATCCGCACCATCGCGCCCGCGCTGGTGCAGGCGGTGGCGGATCGGGCCGCGATCGCAGACGTACTGCGCTTCATCGACGGCAACGATCACTTCTATCTCAATCTTTCGATGCCCGCGATGAAGGCGATGCTCATGCCCGCGGAGGGCATTCCCGGCTGCACGCTCGTCACGACGATGGCGCGCAACGGCACAGACTGGGGCGTCCGCGTCAGCGCGACAGGCGACCGCTGGTTCACTGCGCCTGCACCGCTGGTGGACGGCCTGTGGCTGCCGGGCTTCACGGCCGCGGACGCCAACCCGGACATCGGCGACAGCGCCATCACGGAGACGGGCGGCATCGGCGCGTTCGCGCTGGCGGGCGCGCCGGCCATCGTCAAGTTCGTGGGCGGCACGCCGGCGGACGCACTGAACGCGACGCTGGAGATGTACGAGATCACGCAGGGCGAGCACCCCGCGTTCACGCTGCCCGCGCTCAACTTCCGGGGGACGCCGGTCGGCATCGACGTGCGCAAAGTCATGCGCACGGGCATCACCCCACGGCTGAACACCGGCATCGCGCACCGCGAGCCCGGCTTGGGCATGGTCGGGGCCGGGCTGGTGTCTGCGCCCTCGGGCTGCTTCGCCGCCGCGTTCGAAGCGCTGAAGTACTTATGACAAGGTGATGGGGTGACAAGGTGACAGGGTGATGTGAAGTTGCGGGTTGAGCCATCCTTCCACCGTCCAGGGTCACGCCCTCAAACGAAAGGATTCTCCCGTCCACATCACCTTGTCACCCCGGCACCTTGTCACCTCGTCGCATTTGCGCGGTCGCGGAACTCATGATATATAGCGCATATGCACACAAACGACAATCGAAAATCCTTGCTGTTCCGCGTGCTCCTCCTCACAAATCTGGTTTTTCTGGCCCCTGCCGCAGCGTATGCTGACCCGGTGGGGTCGCTGGCGTCCAAAGCCACAGCTCCAACCGTTGATTTCACCTACACGGTCAAGGCCAACGACACGCTTTGGGCTATTGCCGTCGCGCACAACATCTCCGTTGACGTGCTTCAGGCGTCCAATCCCGCACTCGATCCCAAACGCCTGCAGAAGGGGCAGGTCCTGGTCATTCCGGGCCAGGCCGACGCTCCCAAGCCGCAGACCGAGACCGCGACCTATACGGTCAGCCCCAATGACACGCTGTGGGATATCGCGATGAGCCACGGCATCTCCGTCAACGCGCTGATGGCGGCCAATCCCGGCGTGGACCCGCAGCGCCTCCAGAATGGGCAGGTGCTCGTCATCCCAGGCGCGGAAGGAGGTGCGGAAGGAGCCGCACCTGTCGCCGCCAGCACCCCCTATACCGTCAGGCAGGACGACACTCTCTGGACGATCGCCGCAGGCTTCGGCATTTCCGTCGACAGCCTGACCGCAGCCAACCCCGGCGTGGACCCGAAGCTGCTGCGCGCGGGCCAGGTGTTGACCGTTCCCGGCGTGCATCCGGTCGCTGCGCCGGTAGCAGTTCAGGCGGCCGTGGGGTCTGAGGCAGCGCCTGCTCCGGCCGAGCAACCGCCTACCGATGCAGCCGTGGCTGCCGATGCAGCTGGGGCTGACCAGCCACCGGCAGACCAGCCGCCGGCAGACCAGCCGCCTGCGGACCAGCCGCCTGCGCCTGAAGCTGCGTCCTCTGCACCTGCACCCGCGGGCATGCCCGCCGAGTTCGTCGATGCAGCCAACCAGCTGCTCGGCCAGATCAACGAAAAGCGCGCCGCTAACGGCATTCACCCGCTGGCCTGGAACGCGGAGCTGGCCGCGGCCGCGCAGGCCCACGCCAACGACTGCGCGGCGCGCAACAAGGGCAGCCACGTCGGGTCGGACGGCGCCCGCCTGCCGGAGCGTCTCGCCCGCGCCGGTTATCCAGCCGCCACGCAGAGCGAGAACTGGGCCAACTCACGCAGCATCGGCAGCGCGTTCGATATGTGGTGGAATGAGCCGCCCGGCGCCGACCCCCATCGCCGCAACATCCTCTGGGGCCGCTATACCGAGATCGGCATCGGCATCGCCAAGGGCGGTTGGGGCTATTACGTCATCGCAGATTTCGGATCGCGCTGATTCAGGCTGGGCCGACGCACAGGTCGGCCCCTATAGTTATTACGTCATTACCCACCCCACCTGAGGAGGCTTCCTTCCCATGAAGATCCTTGATCTCACCATCCCGCTGGGCATCGCGACGCCGCCCTGGCCCACCTACGAGCCGCT
>JAKPQT010000649.1 GCA_029555885.1 Chloroflexota bacterium
CGCCGATCGTGCCGCCGTGCATCTCGATCAGACGCCGGCAGATCGCCAGTCCCAGGCCCAGGCCGCTATAGCCGCGGGTGATGCTCCGCTCCGAACGGCGGAAGTCATCGAAGATCGAGCCCTGCTCCTCAGGCGGGATGCCCAGCCCTGTGTCGCGCACGCTCACCGTGACCGACTCGGCGGCGACGTCCACCGCCAGGCGAACTTCTCCGGAAGTGGTGAACTTAATGGCATTGCTGATGAGGTTCAGCGCAACCTGTGATAGCCGGGTGCGGTCGCCCCAGACCCACGGCCCCGACTCGGGGAGAGCCGCGTACCACCCGAGCCCCTTGTCCGTCGCCAGCCTGCGGCCAGTCTCCGCCACGGTGCGCAAGAGCTGTCCCACATCCACCAGCTGGTTGGTCAACCGCAACTGCCCGGCATCGCTGCTGGCAAGATCCAGGACGTCACCGATCAGCCGGCCAAGATGTTGTGCGTTGGCGTTCAGGCGTGCCAGGTCGTTCAGCGCGGCCGGGGGCAGCGGCAGAGCGCCCCGCTCACTGTCGCGCAGCAGGATCTCACCCAGGCCTACGATCAAGTTCAACGGCGTGCGCAGCTCATGGCTGACGGTCGAAAGGAAGCGGCTCTTCATCCGGTCCGCTTCTTCGGCCAGACGCCGGGCCTCGGTGGCCGCGCGGTACAATTGGGCGGTGTGTAGAGCGCCGGCGATCTGTTGTGCGATCGCGCCATAGAGTTCCAGGTGACCGGTATCGAACGCTACGAACCCCAACTGGCCGTGCGGATTTACCAACGGCAACAGCGCCTGGCTGAAAGGCTGCTGGCCTGCGCAGAGGCCCTCAGGGGGATAATCACGGGTCCGAAAACGACACACCGGTTGTCCTGCGGCAGTCACAGAGCGCAAGGAGCTCCACGCCACAGGATCGTCGCCCTCAGCCTCAAAGAGCGCGACCGCCGCAGTCTGGATGCCCATCTCGGGCAAGTGCTGCGCCAAAATCTGATAGACCTGGTTCTCTTCCAGAGCGGTAAGGAGACGTGCTGTCAGCAGCCCGATGCGGCCGTCCGTCCAGCTTTGATCCACGACAAACTGCTGCCTCTGGCGCAGCGTGGCCGCACTGATTGCCACGCGCGCCTGGTCCAACATCTCCCGCGCGAAATCCCGCGTGGCGGGCTGCTCCCAGGCGGCCAACAGGGCAGGCATCTCGCGGCCCAGACGCGAGAGCACCCCTTGCCAGACGTGCGTATCAACCCCCTCCGCAGTCGTTGCCCGGAGCAGTTCAGCCAGTGTCTGCTGGAAGCCAGACCCGTCGCGCTGTCCGACGCTCAGGATGAAGGCCTCGACGAGACCAGCACAGCGTTGGCGCACGTCTTGCGCGTTGGAGCCCTGGGTCTCAGCGAGGATCGTCCCGACCATTGCCTGCACCAGGCGCGCCCGTCGATCAGCGGCCTCACCCGTCTCGACCGCAGATTCCGCCGAGCCAGGAAGTAGGCGCTGGGCTCGGAGAGCCGTCCAGCCACAGCCGCACGATTCACGCAGCACAAGGCGGGTGGCAATCCTCACGGGTTCGACCGCTGCAGGCCGGCCGCTGATCTGCTGCAGGAGCAGCTCGACCGCGCGATAGCCCATGTTGACCAGGGGAATGTGAACGCTCGTCAGCGGCGGTTCCTGCACCGCACATTCCGGGCGGTCATCGAAGCCGATGACCGCCACATCGCGCGGAACGTCCAGACCGGCGCTGCGGAGTACTTGCAGCGCACCGAAGGCCGACTCATCGTTGCTCGCCAGAACCGCGGTGAACGCCGCACCTGAGTCGATGATCTGGCGCATGGCTGCTTCGCCGCCATCGTAAGTGTGCCGGCCGTAGGCCACCAGGCGCTCGTCAAAGCCCAACCCAGGTTGGGCCGCTGGCGTATGCTGAGCGAGCGCGGTGCGATAGGCGGTCAGCCGGGCGCCGGTGTCACCGGACATATCTTCCGGGCTGCCGGCGATGAAGGCGATGCGCCGATGGCCGTGCTCGACCAGATGTCCCATCGCGGCCAGGATGCCCCCGGCGTTGTCGGCAACAATCGTCGGACCATCTTCTCCGGAGCCAATGAATTGCACCGGGTGACCGGCCGCTCTCACCCATTGGAGGTCATGCGAACGCGCGGCGGAATGCAGGGGATTGATCGCGATGAGGCCCTCGGTATTCCATGGACCGATCGGCACGAAGTCGGTTTCAGGGGAAAGGAAGGGCCACGCAGGGCGCAGAGGATCGCTGGAGGTTGCAGTCGGCCCTAACCCGCAGCCCAGAAGGAGATTGCAGCCCAAGTCAGCCGCGGCTTGGCGGATGCCGCGGAAGATGGGGTTCAGATAGCTCAGAGGCCGGGCCGTCCAATAAATCTGCCAGCCGGCCAGGACGCCTATGGTCGGACGGTGCTGGTGAGAAATCGGTGACACGAGAAGCCTCATGCGTGCAGTACGCCACCAATGCCGTTGCCCACGATGATCTGAATTATACGCCACTCCCTGGCCGATCCCTAATGGACTTTCCGCGCCCGCCGGACGAGAATTGAACCGCGAAGTCGCCAAGCACGCAAAGGTTTGAGACCATTTCTTTGCGCTCTTCGCGTCTTCGCGGGTCTCGTTCGCCGCCCAGCTCTGGCCTGTCCAGGTCAGGGGTCACAGGCGACCAGCTCGGCTTCACTGATGCCATACTCCGCCGCAAGCGCGAGCAGCCCACGCCACGTATCCGCGGGCAGCTCGATGCCGTCCCGCTCGCGCTCTGCCTGCGCGCGGAACTCCGGCTCCCCCGGGATCAGAATCTCCTCGCAGCCCGGCGCGCGGCGGCCTGCTTTGACCAGTGCAAACAGGCGGTCTGCCGTGCCGGTCATGTCCGCCAGCGAGCAGAAGGCCTCGATGCGAATCGCCATCAGGAAGACGCCGTTGCCCGTCGTGTGCTCCGGCAGCGCGGTGCAGCCGTGTCCGGTCAGCGCGCCGCCCAGCAGGTCCGCCACCAGCAGCAGCCCGTATCCCTTGTAGCCGCCCAACGGCAGAATCACCCCACCGTCGTAGAAGTCCGCAGGATTTGTGGTCGGCTGGCGGTTCCGGTCGAGGATCCAGCCTTCGGGAATCGGCTGGCCCTTCGCCATTGCGACGCGCAGCTTGCCCTCGGCAGCCGGGGTGGTCGCAAAGTCCACCAGCAGGGGCTGTCCGCCCGTCGGAAACGCATAAGCGAACGGATTCGTGCCGAAGACGCGGTCCAGTCCGCCGTACGGGGCGACGAACTGCGAGGCATTGCACGTCAGGAAGCCGATCAGTCCCCGTTCGGCGGCCAGCAGCGCATACTCACCGAGCCGGCCGATGTGCGCCGAGTTGCGCAGCCCGACCGCGCCGAGGTCGTGTGCCTCGGCCTTGGCAATTGCCAGTTCCATCGCCTGCCGCGCGGCCACCTGGCCGAATGCCCAGTGCGCATCGAGCAACGCCGTTGTAGCGGATTCGCGCACCACCTCGATCGTCGCGACTGGGTCGATCTCTCCCTTCTCCACTGCGCGCACGTACTGCAGCAGGCGTATCACGCCATGCGAGTCGTGGCCGGCCAGGTTGGCCCGCACGAGCGAGCCGGCAACCTGTTGGGCCACGCCCGGCGGGACATGGGCCGCGGTGAGGATGCGGATCGCGCAGGCGGTGAGTTGCGATGGCGTGAAGCAAGGCTTATCCATTATGTATGCTCCGGGGTCGGATGGGGATAGATGACTGCCTGGCGGGTGGTGCTGCCAGGCAGTCAATGTAAATCACACGGGGCGATCCGTCAAATGATGCTACTTTGCCTCAGGCGCCGAACCCATCTGCCTCTAGCTTCCTGAACCAGCTTTCTGCCACGGCAGCCCAATCCGCGCAGCTGTGCGACCGCCGCGACCGAGAAGACCAGCCCAACCTACTGCACGCTGGCACTGAGCTGCGCGAGACAGACCGCCAGCAGCGTGAACAGCATCTCGGAGCCAATATTCGCCAGGACCATGGCCAGCATGAACCAACGCAGCGTTGCGTTGAGACGGGGCAAACTTTCAACATGGGCGAGTTCACTCTCTCCGACCGGCTTCAACGAGGGACGATTCGCCTGCGCTCTATTACTTACCCGCGCTGAAACTCAACCGGATGGCACCCTGCTGGCAATTGTCCACGCACGTGCCGCATAGGATGCACTCGTTGTGCTCCATTTGATCCGTCACGACCATGTTGTGCACGTCCAGGCTCATCGGACACCCTGCGGTGCACTTCAGGCAATCGCGACACCTGTCCGGCGCAGCCTGCAGCCGCAACGCGGGCCAGGCCAGGAGATTACGGAGCCGGCGACCCAGGATCATGAAGGGCGCCATCCAGCAGATTGTGTGGCAGCCCGCGCGGCGACCCACCAGCAGCGCGAGCAGCAGGAACACCCCGACGACGATGTAGTAGATGTAGGCCCAGTAATCCTGCGCCAGGGTCAAGCCGCCGGTGAGCTGGTAGAAGGGATCAACCTGCCGGTAGCCGCCTGCTCGCACCGCAAGGACAACGATGCCGGCCAGCCAGGGCGCCCAGATGGCCCACTTGATCCAGTCGAGCCGCCGGCTCACCGGCCGGTTGTTTGCCGGCCCGGCGAATTCCTGCAGCGCGCCTGCGGGACAGGCCCACGCACACCATGCCCGCCCCATAAGCAGGGATACAACGAACAACGTGGCGAAGACCAGGAAACTGGCGTTGACCACCCCCTCGGAAGCGCCCTGCATGATGAGGACGGGCGAGAAGTAGTATAGCGTCACCGGGAATAGGAGGAACGATGTCATGAGCAGCGCCCGGCGAGCGCGCTGGCGCGGCGGCAGCTGTCGAATAGCGGACCTGACCATGATACTGCTCCTTCGCGGGTTTCCCCGCGCTTCTTGGAAGCGAGGCTCCCAATAACCACGACGTATCGGCCTACGTCTTTGCTATTCTCTTATACGCACGAAAGGGTGTGCGGGGTTCGAGGTTGAGCCAGCCGGCGCCCGATGCCAGCTGGCGGAATGACCGCACGCAGCACATCGAAAGTCACCCAGCGCGTGGTTTGTGGCTGAGGTGGGTATGACCAAAGCCCGTGCGGCCCCTGCCTCGAACAGCAGGAAGTCGCCAGGTTTCAGCAAATGGAGCGTGCTGTCGATCTCACACTGGACCTGGCCTGTGAGTACGCAGACCAGCTCGTGCCCCGCGTGTACAACTTGCCCTTCTGGGCAGTCAGGTGTGCGGTTCTTTGTGGAGCAAAAGCCGCACAGCACAGCTTGAATTATGGCCCGTTTGCCGCCAGCATCAACTAATATACTTGGCAAACTCTGGCAACTTGAGTAGGATGTGCGCCGGTTTGCCTTTATTCCATATTTGCACCTATTGACATTTTGCATATATAGTGTTAGCATCCATATAGAGTATACAAGAAGGAAGAAGGGGTGCTGATCATGCCACGAGGAAGAGGGGGAGGAGGCCGCGGCTTTCGCGGAGGTGCCTGCCCGCGCCGCATCAGTCGCTTCCTGGAGCCGTGCCTGCTGCTCCTGCTGCGCGGGGACGCGTCCCACGGCTACAACCTGCTGGAGTCACTGGGGCAGTTCGGCTTCACGCCCGGCTCAGTGGACACGAGCGTGGTGTACCGCGTTTTACGTGAGATGGAGGAATCCGGCTGGGTCAGCTCCCAGTGGGATACTGCCGGCTCCGGCCCGCCGCGGCGCGTCTACACCGTGACCGCGAGCGGGGAAACATATCTGGCGGCCTGGATCAACGACCTGCGCTGCACGCGCGACGAGATCGACCAGTTCATTGAGACCTACGCGCGGCAGAGCGCCGGTCAGGCCAACCAGGACATACCCTGAGGAGGAGGACGATGTCTCAGGAAAACGAAGTGGCTCTCACGCCTGTACCAGAGGCGCGCGTCGAGGTGCTGCCGGCCAAGCCGCAGCGCCGCATCTGGCCGCTCGTCGGCGCCGGACTGGTCTGGGCCGTGCGTGAGCTGTTGCCGGAAATCCTGGCCGTGTGGCAGGCAGCCCGGAACAAAACAGCGCAGCAGGCAGGACTGGCGCAGGACGTCGCAGAGTACCTGACGCCGGCCAGCCAGCCGCTCGCCAGCGGCGTGTTCGCCAACCGGCGGGGTCGCCGCTTACGGCGAGGCCGCGCCTGATCAAGGTCGCACGCGCGGCACCTTGAGGGCGTCGCGCAGACAATCAAAACGCACATCGAATCTCGAACAATTGATGGAGGACTCTCATGCGCATTGCGGTTTCATCCGAGACGAACGCCGGCCTCGACGCGCCGGTCGCCGAGCACTTCGGGCGCTGCCCGTTCTTCACCCTGGTGGACGTGGAGGGCGACTGCATTCAGGCGGTGCAGGTCATCGCCAACCCGTTCTTCCCGAACCACGAACCGGGCCAGGTCCCGGCCTTCGTGCACAGCCAGGGGGTTAACGTCATGCTGACCGGCGGGATGGGCGGCCGCGCGGCCGCCTTCTTCCAGCAGTACGGCATCCAGCCGGTCACCGGTGCATCCGGTGCAGTGCGGCAGGCACTGGCTCACTTGCAGAGCGGCGGGCTGGGCGGCTGGGCGCCGTGCAGCGAGAGCGTGGCGCACGGCCACGGCCATGAGCACGGACACACAGAGGGCAAGTAGCTGCCGTGATTGATTCGTATCCTACCGCAGACACGGCGATGCCATCGGAACAGGAAGTGCTCCGGGCGCTAGCCGCGGTCGTGGACCCGGAACTGCGGCGCAGCATCGTGGAACTGGGCATGGTGCGAAACCTGCGCCTGGCCGGTGGCACCGTCGGGTTCACGCTGGCGCTGACCACCCTGGCCTGTCCACTGCGCGACCAGATTGTGACCGCGGCCCGGCAGGCCGTACTGGCGCTGGCCGGCGTGCAGAACGCGGACATCGCCCTGGGCGAGATGACGGCCCAGGAACGGGCGAAGCTGCACCAAAGCGAACCGACGGAGGGCGCGGCGGAGCAGTACAACCATGTCCGCCATGTCATTGCGGTCATGAGCGGCAAGGGCGGGGTGGGCAAGTCCCTGGTCGCCGGGTTGCT
>JAKPQT010000672.1 GCA_029555885.1 Chloroflexota bacterium
GTCGCCCCTGAGCTGGCCCGGATGGGCATCGAGCTCGAGCTCATCGTCGTGGATGACGGCTCGGCCGACCGGACCGCGGCGCTGGTCGCCGCAGAGCCGGGCGTGCGCCTCCTGTCCCACCGGTACAACGGCGGCTATGGCGCGGCGCTCAAGACCGGGTTTGCCGCGGCTCGCGGGGAGTGGATCGGGTTCCTTGATGCGGACGGCACCTACCCGCCGGAGCACTTCCCCGCGCTCTGCCGCGCAGGCATCGAGCAGGACGCCGATATCGTGATCGGCTCCCGCATGGCCGGCGCAGAGAGCCAGATGCCGAAGATGCGGCGGCTCGGCAACTTCATCTTCGCCAACCTGGTCAGCCTGGTGAGCGCGCAGCGGATCACTGACTCTGCCAGCGGGATGCGCGTGTTCAAGAAGTCGGTCCTCGAGCGCGTCTATCCCCTGCCCGACGGCCTGAACCTGACCCCCGTGATGAGCACCCGCGCGCTGCACGAGGGCCTCCGGATGATCGAGGTCGCCATCCCCTACAGCGAACGCGCGGGCCGCTCGAAGCTGAGCGTCGTGCGCGATGGGATGCGCTTCGCCCAGTCCATCGTCTGGACCGCGCTGACCTACAACCCGGCCCGGTAGCTCGGCATGGCCGGGCTCGTCATGCTCGCCTTCACCATCGCGGTGGGCCTCTGGCTGGTCGCGCAGCGCGTGCAGGGCATCACCGACCTGTCGCCCCTGGGCGTCTTCCTGCTCTTCACCGCAGCCGTGCTGGGCGTGGCCGGTGTGAGCATCTTCGCGCTCGGCGCGATGTTCAACTACCTGGTGGGCCTGTTCTACAAACGTCCCATCCGCCAGGGCCTGTTCGGCCAGCCGCTCTTCCGCGTGCCGCTGGAGCGCCAGTTCGGTTGGATGGGCCTTGCGCTCATGGCCGGGGGATTCGCGGTTGCCATCGTCACGCTCATCCTGGGCTCGAACGGCTGGCCCATGACGCGGCTCTGGTTCTGGCTCCTGCTCGCCGCGATGAGCGCGCTCGTCGGCCTCCAGCTCACCATTAGCTGGTTCATCATGCGCGCCCTCGCCGAGCTCAGCCAGCGCGAGCTCCGCGTCGCGGGCGACATGGCCGGCCGCGAAGTCGCCGAACCTGCTCGTCAATCTTCAATCTTCAATCTTCAATCTTAGATCGTCCTGAGGTGTTCCGTGACAGACTTCACCGAACTCAAGCCTGAATTGCGCGCCAACCTGGGCACGCGGCGCATCCCGCCGCTGCCTGCTGCGCGCTTCCCGGACGCCGGTGCAGCCGTCCAAACGCTCACTTCCTCCACGCGGCCCGCGGGCAGCGTGGACATCCTGCTCGTCAATCCGCCCACGCCGGATGGCGGCATCTGGATCCGTAGTCAGCACCGCGTGGGCCGCCGCAGCCGCGAGAACATGATCTGGCCCCAGGTCAGCCTCGCGCAACTGGCCGCGATTCTCATGCCCGAATACACCGTCGAAGTGATCGACGCCAATGCCTTGCGCATGGGCTGGCCGGAGTTCGAGAAGCTGCTCGAAGAGAAGCGGCCCAAGTATTACCTGACTCAGGTCACCGCGCCGAGCCTGCGCAATGATATGTACGGGGTCTTCCTCGCCAAGGCACTGGGTGCGCGCACGATCGCCTTCGGCACGCACGTCACGCCGCTCACGCTCGAAACCATGCGCCCCTTCCCCGCGCTCGACTTCATCCTGCGCGGCGAACCCGAGATGACCCTCCGCGAGCTGCTCGACACCTTCGAAGGCAAGACCCCGTCGGACCCGCGCGTCGCAAAGATGCTGGCGGAAACCTCGTTGCAGGTTGAAGGTTCGAAGGTTACAGGTTCGGACGTTGAAGGTTCGAACGTTGACGGCGCTAACTTTCTACCTTCAACTTTCCAACTTTCAACTCCCGCAACCCCGTCCGCCATCGCCGGCCTCGCCTGGCGCGACAACGGCGAGATCGTCATCAACCCCGACCGCCCGTTCATCGCGTCGCTCGATGACCTGCCCATGCCGAAGCACGAGCTGCTGCCGCTCGACCGCCAGCGGATGCCGATGATCAAGGGGCCGTTCACCTTCATCGTGACCAGCCGCGGCTGCCCCGCGGGGTGCAAGTACTGCATCAAGCACGTCAGCTACCAGACCAGCGTACGCGTGCGCTCGCCCCAGCTCATCTTCGAGGAGCTGCAATACCTGGCGACCCTCGGCATCCATCACGTCCATATGTACGCGGACCTCTTCACGGTCAACCGCCAGCAGGTCGTCGACCTGTGCCGGCTCATCATCGATGCGGGCCTCAAGGTGAGCTGGACGTGCAACAGCCGGGTGGATTATGTCGATGAGGAGATGCTGCAGCTCATGGGCCAGGCCGGCTGCTGGTACATCTCGTGGGGCATCGAGAGCGCGAACGAGCAGATTCTCAAGCGCGCGCATAAGGGCTACAAGAAGGAGCAGGCGTTCCGGGCGCTGAAGTGGGCCAAGGCCGCGGGCATCAACAACTGGGGCTACTTCATCATCGGCCTGCCCGGCGAGACCGAGGAATCCATCCAGGAAACCATCAAGTACGCGAAGGAGCTGCCGCTGGACATCGCGCTCTTCCACATTGCCGCGCCCTACCCCGGCACGCCCTTCTTCTACGAGGTCGTGCAGAACAACTGGTTCCGTCCCGGCACGAACTGGGAAGAGGTGGACATGGACCAGTCCACCGTGCTGGATTACGGCGACCTGACTGCGGAGCGGCTCGAATACTGGCAGAAGCGCGCGACGCGCGAGTGGTCGCTGCGCCCCGGCCCCATGCTGACCTTCATCAAGGGCCTCAATAGCTGGGAAGGCTTCAAGAGCGCGGTCAGTGTCGGCTTCCAGACCCTCAAGTTCATCCGTGGTTAACCTGAACGCACAGAAAACGAGTTTATCAGATAAACCCGTTTTCTACTCGCGCGTCACGTTCCTGCGCGAGCTCCTCGGCTGCGGCGAGCTTGCCGCCGCAGTCGTCGCGGGCGCCCTGTGGTACCTCTACCCGGGCATCGGCCTGCGCCCGCTGCTCCTGGTCGCAGTCGTCTGGCTGGTCGGCCTGGCCGGTCACTGGCTCGGCGCGTGGACCTACCGCCTGCGCACGCCCCTCGACCTGCCGCTGGCGCTCTTCGTGGCAACTGCCGCGCTTGGCCTGTGGGCCACCTACCACCGCGACTCCGCGACCGCGTACCAGCCCTTCGACAACGCGGTCGGCTGGCAGAAGCTCGGGCTGATCCTGGCCGCGGTGCTGATTTACTATGCCCTCGCCCACCTGCCCGCGCGGCGCAGCCTCTGGATCGCGGTTGCCGGCATCAGCCTGGCCGGTGCAGGGGCCGCGCTCTACTTCCTGCTCTCGCACGACTTCGCCGCGGGAACCACTAAAATCGCCCTCCTGCAGCAGCTCGGCCTGCGCATCCAGGCCGCGCGGCCCGCGCTGGGCCTGCACCAGTTCGGCCCCAACCAGGTCGGCAGCGTGACCGCAATGGCCTTCCCGCTTGCGCTCCAGCTGGTGCTGGCCGCGTGGTCGCTGCGCACTGGCGCCGTCAGTCGCGTGCTGTTTGTTGTTGCGCTGGCTGGCTCGCTGGCGCTGCTGGCGCTGGTCGGCTCCGGCCTGCTCCTGACCGTCTCGCGCGGGGCGTGGCTGGCGCTCGCTGCGGCGCTGTCCGCCTGGGCCGCGGTCTCGCTGGCGGCGCGCGCTGCCGCAGGCTGGAATGCCCGCCATCCCGACCGGATACTCCGGCCCGCCGAGCTGCTGGTGATCCCTGCGATCCTGGCGCTGCTCCTGCTCCTGCTGGCGCGGCCGCTCGTGGTCTCCTTCCTGCAGGGCTTCCTCGGGCCGGGCATCAACCGGCTGGAGCTGATGCGGCTGTCGACCCTGCTGATTCGCGACTACCCGTTCACCGGCGTCGGCCTGGGCACCTATCCGGTCGTGTTCTCGCTCTATGTGCTGCTGATCCACGTGCCCTTCATCGGCAGCCCGCATAACCTCTACATCGAGCTCGCGGTCGAGCAGGGCATCTTCGGCCTCCTCGCGTGGCTCGCCGTCGTCGCGGTCACGTTGGTGCTCGCCTGGCGCACGTGGCGTGTGATGTCACCGGGCACGCAGGTCAGCAATGCGGCCGCGTTTGAAGGTGGGGGCGCAGCCATCGCGAATACACGAATCGACCCGCGAATAAGCGAATCTGCCCCGGACGGCGAGCCTCATTCGGGTATTCGTAGCGCGCCCGCCGGCGCATTCGATGATTCGCGATGGCCGCGCCCCGCCGATGCCGCCAATCGACCTGCCGCAACCGGCCCCCCGCTCGGCGGCGCCGTGGCCATGCTGCTCGTCCTGCTGCTGCACGGCCTCGTCGACGACCCGCTCTACGCCCGCCGCGTCGCCCTGCTCCTCTTCCTGGCCCCCATGGGCCTCATCGTCGCCGCCTGGCAGTTGAGCCGGACCAGCCCGGAATCCACTCTCGAACTTCGCGTCTTTGCGGTTCGGGTCATCGCGGTTCCTGTCATCGCCCTTGCCCTCATCGCCGCCCTCGTCGCGTTCCGCACCCCGCTGACCGCCGCATGGCACGCCAACCTGGGCGCGCTCGCACAGACCCGTGCAGAGCTGGCCGTCTACGACCCGCAGAACTTCGGCGACCCGACGATCGACGAGGCGCGCCGCCGCGTGGACACATCCGAGGCCGAGGCGCACTTCCGCACTGCGCTGGCGCTCGCGCCCGATCAGCCGGCCGCCGCGACCCGGCTCAGCCTGCTCGCCCGCGCGCGCGGCGATTACGGGGCCGCGCTCGCCCTGCTGGCGCCGCTGGTCGCGGGGGGCGCCGACGACCGGGTGACGCGCCTCCTCTACGGCGATGCGCTCGTTGCGAACGGCGAAGTGGCCGCGGCCGCTTCCGTTGTCGACGGCCTGCCCTTTGCGCGTTCCCGCCTGCTCGGCCAGGCATGGGAATACGATGTGCTGCTGGACGACCCGCAACGCGCGGCCTGGGCCAACGAGGCCGCTGCCCTGGTGACCGACGACACCGCACCGCCTGTCCCGGAGCTCGGAGCGCCGTGACGATGCCTGCGCACTCCGTGACCGTCGTGCCGCGGCCAACCTCGGTGGTCGCGCTCTCCATCCCCGAGCTGGCTGCCCGGGCGCGTTTCACGCTGAGGGCGGCGAGCGAGCACCCTGAGCGGAGCGGCCGGCCAAGCAAAGCTTGGCCGGGAAGCGTAGTCGAAGGGGCGGCTGCGTCAGGGCATCCTTCGACTGACCTTAAGCCGTCGGCAGCGATGGGCCGTCCACCCGCTCAGGATGCTCGCACCTCCGAGTTGGAGCGCGCCCTGGCCGCTGTCGCCGTCCTCGCGATCCTCGCCGGCGCGCTGCTGCGGCTGTGGAACCTCGGCGCGTGGAGCCTGTGGGGCGACGAGGTGGCCTCGCTCAACCTGGCCGCCGCGCCGGTGTCCGTCATCCTGGCACGCGCGACCGACCTGTACCCGCCGCTCTACTCGCTCTTCCTGCACTTCTGGCAGGGACTCGGTTCTAGCGAAGCCGTCGTACGCATTCCTTCCGCGCTGGCGGGCATCGCCACGGTCGGCTGCGTGGCCTGGGTCGCGCTCCAGCTCGACATCCCGCACCGCCGCACGATTGCGCTCAGCGCGGCCGCGCTGCTGGCGCTGTCGCCGCTGCACCTCTGGTACTCGCGCGAGGCCCGCATGTACGCGCCCGCGGCCCTCTTTGCCACGGCCGCGGCCGCGTGCTACCTGGGGATCTTGAAGCGCGGAGATTTGGAACACGAAGGCGCGAAGGCGGCGAAGAACACGAAGCGCGCCGCACTTTACGCGCCCGCCTACATCATCCTCATGCTCCTGGGCATGTACACCGCCTACGCCAACGTCCTGCTCTGGCTCGCCGGCCTGATCGCCGCACCCGTGTTGGCCCGCGCGCTCTACGCCGCGCCCGCCCTGCCGCGGCGCTACTGGCTGGCCCAGGCTGTCGTCGCGCTCGGCTTCACACCCTACCTGCCCGTCGTCGCCGCGCAGGTCAGCTACGGCAACTTCGGCTTCCTGGCCGAACGGATCGGCCTCGCAACAGGCAGCACATCCGCCGCCGGCAGCCTCGGCGCCGCCGGCAGCCTCGGCGCCGCCGTCGTCCTGGCCCTGCTCGCCGCCGTCGCAGCCCTGGCCCTTATCGCCTTCGCTGCAAGCCATCATCTTTCATCCCGCAGCCAGCAACCTTGGCAAAGCCGAGCTTCGCAAATCTTCAATCTTCAATCTTCAATCGTACTCATCTTCGCCCTCCTCACCGTCCTCGGCGCGATCCCGCGCGGCCTGTCCATCAAGCGCCAGTTGCTCGTCTTCTGGCCCCTGGCGCTCCTTGCCGTCGCGGTACTCCTCACCCCCCGCCCCCCTCTCCTGGGCACCGGTGCGAACCGGAGGTTCGCCCAGCCGGTGCCCAGGAGAGGGGGAGATGGGGGTGAGGTCCCGCCGCGGGCTCACCTGGTGACTGCCGGCCTCCTGGTCATCCCACTGGCCCTATCGCTCGCGCTGTGCGCCGTCATGCTCGCCGGCGGCCCGTTCGAGGATTGGCGCGGGGCCGCAGCATACGTGACCTCCACCGCGCCGCACGCGGCCGTCTACCTGCAATCGGCCTGGTCCCGCGACGCATTCGCGCACTACTACCGCGGCGACGGCCCGCTCTATGCGCCGCCGGCGGCGCGCGGCGGGCGGCCGGGGACATGGGCCACCCATCCGCCTGATGTTCCCCCGGCATCTAAAGCCGGCGCAGTGCTCGTGGTCAACGCCCACCCATCGCTGGGGCACGAGGTCGACCCGCTCCT
>JAKPQT010000692.1 GCA_029555885.1 Chloroflexota bacterium
GTGGACGGTATCAGCGGAGGAAGCGGCGCCCACGCGATCACGCTCTACGTGAAGGACGAAGACGGAAACCCGGTGGGCTCGTGCCCGGTGCGGGTGTCCAACTCCGGCGGTCAGCTCCTCGGCTACTCGCGGTCCAACGCATCCACGGGGCAGGTCACATTCAACCTGGACGCGGGCGAGTACATCGTGACCCTCGGGCCCCTCGCCAACTACGCCCCCAACAATCCGCACACGCTCACGGTTGCGGGGGGCACGACTGCGGACCTGACGGTCACCGCGATCTCCCTGCCGACGCCGGCAGACCCGGGCCTCTGCGTGGTCTACGCCGACATGCGCAATGCGGTGGGCGGCCAACTCCTAGGCGCAGGGGAAGGCTCGCTGAACGTGATCCATGTGGTCTCGCGACCGACGGGAAGCACTGAGGTCCTCGCAGACGACGGCGACAATGATGCCCCGGCGCTCACGGACGGCTCCGGGCGCGCCGCATTGAGCATCGTGCGAGGGGCGGTGGTATGGATACGGGCGACCTGGCCGGACGGGCACACCAAGACGGTGCAGGTCACGGTGCCGGATGAGGACGCCTACGACGTGGGTGCGGACCTGTAGCGCAGAAGTAGCGACATCGATGCACCGGGGCCCCGCAACTGCGGGGCTTTTCGGTTCCCAGGGAGAGAAACCTCACCATCCGCGCAGGGCAATGCGCACATCGAGGGTTTGCCGATGGCTGAAACGCCGGCAGTAAACGGAGAGGCGCGAGAACGTGTCGCGGTACTCAAGCAGCGCATGGACGACTGCCAGAAATCGAACGCAGACAGGTACGCGCAGTTAGTCGCGACGCTGGAACGGCAAGGCCAGCGCATTGACAAGCTGGAGGACACCGTACTCGTGATGACCACGCGCATCGGCATGTGGGCGGCAGGCGGGGCAGCGATAGCGGGCATCCTGGTGCAGTTGGCGTTCAAGCTGTTCGCGTGAGGGATACCCTCAATGGATACCAACACGCGAAGCACCTCAGCGATGGACCTCGTTGCGCCATATGCCGGGCGCAAGGCCGAGATATTCCGCGCGATGGGCAAGCCCGAGGGCCTGCGCCTACTACATTCCGCGTTCGGCGGTAATACCCGCGCTGCAAGTGACTACCTCGGGTACGCATCCCATGATACAATCAGCGCCGGATGGAAACAACTCGGCTTGTTAGCAATGGGCAACTGCGCGCCACGGCGCGGGCCGTACCCACGCGACGCGCGGTTGGCGGCGAGTGACGTGGCACCGGACGCAATGCCCACGCTGGACGAGCACTGGTTCGCGCTCTACGAACGGATCTGCGGCGAGACGGAGATCGCGGTGGAATGCGACTGGAAACTGCCGCGCGGGACGGACTTCGGCAGACTGCACTTTATCGGCGACGTGCAGCTGGGCAATGCGAACTGTGACCTGCGGAGGCTCAAGGCTTTCATCGACTGGCTTGCCGGGCAGCCGGACGACCGCTGGATCGGCCTCGGTGACTGGTTTGAGTCGGCCAACAGACTAAGCGTCGGGCAGCAGGTCATGCCGGACGACGTGACCATGCGGTACGCCTGCAAGCTCTTCGCGCCGATCATGGACCAGTGCCTTGTCATGCACACCGGGAACCACGACAAGCGCCTGCAATTACAGACCGGGGCGCGCTTCGACCCGTGCGCGGCATTCGCGGCGGAGTTCGGCGTTCCCTTCGCAGGCTACGACGGATTCCACCGGGTGCGCGTCCACTGCGGCAAGCGCGAGCAGGTCTACACCGGATACTGCAATCACGGCTGGGGCGCATCCCGTACCACCGGGGCGCAGGTGACGCAACTGCGCAGGCTACTGCAGAGTGTCGACGCGGACTATGTAGCGATGGGGCACTTGCACGACAAGCAGTTCACGGCAGCGGGCACATTCGGCCCGGGCGAAGACGGAGTAGTCACCACGCGCCACAAGCCCGCTGTCCGATGCGGCGCATGGCTGAAGCATGGCGCGGACAGTTACGCGCGCGAGAAGGGCTATGAGCCCGGCCTGCCGGGAGCGCCGACGCTGTACCTACACCTGGACAAGCACGACGTGCATACCCGGCAGTGAGGTGGGCGCGATGGACACGGAAGGCTGGTGGCCGTGCGTCTGCACCGTCTATGGGCCACCCGACCCAGCCTGCCGCAACTGCAATGGGTTGGGCCGCGTGGAGCCCCGCGACTGGTGCGCGGCGTGCAAACATCGGCGCGGCGCAGATTGCGCGCAAGAGCGTCTTGGCGTCACGCGGCGGATGCGCGTTGCGGGCGGGTTGTGGGTGAGCAACTGGCGCGGCGTGAACCGGCTGCATCGGTGCCCGCGTTACGACGGGCCGGAGACTGCCCCGATTGCGGGGCGAGAGGATACAGGAGGCTAACATGGACTGGACACCCATTGTCGCAGAGTTGCAGAAGGTGCTTGCCACCGTCGTGCTCGCAATCGCGGTGTACGCTGGCAAGCTGCTGATAGCGTACCTCGGGCGCAAGGTGCAGGAGCAGAACAACGCGGCGCTATCGGCGGTCTACGCAAAGGCCATTGCCGCCGCAGAGCAGCAGTTCGGGCCCGGCACGGGCGACGTAAAGCGCGAGTGGGTTGTCAAGTATCTGGAAGGGCGCGGCGTCCAGATCGACCGCGTGCTGCTGGAGGCCCTGGTCAACGAGATCACCTGTTGACACGCG
>JAKPQT010000711.1 GCA_029555885.1 Chloroflexota bacterium
CATGTTGGCAGTCGCCAGGACTCTGGCGCCCTCAGTCGACTGGCGTGAGGGGGACGCAGAATCCCTACCCTTCCCGCATCGCTCCTTCGACGCAGTGGTCAGTCAGTTCGGCCTGATGTTTTTCGCCGATCGCCATCGAGCCATCCGCGAAATGCTGCGCGTGCTGGCTCCGGGCGGCCGATTGGCAGCGGCGGTTTGGGACTCCCTCGACAACTCACCCGCCTATGCAGCCGAGGTGGCGCTCCTCGAACGCATCGCCGGCAAGCGCGCGGCCGATGCACTGCGCGCTCCATTCGTCCTCGGAGACCGTCGCCAGCTCAACCAGCTCTTCGAAGATGCCGGGATAGGCCCGGTGGACATCCAAACACATCAAGGTACAGGGCGATTCCCCAGCATTCAGAGGATGGTGGAAGCCGACCTCCGGGGGTGGCTCCCGGTCATGGGCGTCATCTTGCCCGAAGAGATGATCGCGCGTGTCCTGCAGGAGGCAGAGTCTGCTCTCAGCGCTTACGCTACTGCTGAAGGACAGGTCAGGTTCGCATCACCGGCACACATCGTGACGGCCACGAAAGCCTGACAAGCAGCGGCCCGCACGTGCCGGCGAGTTCGCGCCTGGGTCCCGCTCAGGCAGCCGGCACGTGCGAGCCGGACTCGCCAACGCCGTGTGCGATGCCTTACATACCCGCTTGCCCTCATCCTATACAATTTTGCTTCGGATGGGAGTGGAATTCAAGTCAGTAGGAAGGCAGGTGTAGTGTGTATCGAAAACTTGGAATAGCGATTGGCATCAACACGGTCGTGATGTTCTTCTTGACTTACATCCTCATTGCCGAGCTCAGCCACTTTCAGTTCAACATCAATCGGGTGTACATGGCTTTGCTGATGGCCGCGCCGATGGTCATCGTCATGCTCATCGTGATGCGGTCCATGTATGAGAACCACCAGCTCAACCGTGTGCTGCTTGCCCTTGCGGGCGGGCTCTTCATCCTTCTCATCTTCCTCATGCGTACGCAGACACCGGTGGGCAACGAGCAATTCCTGCGCTCGATGATACCGCACCACTCGAGTGCGATCCTCATGTGTGAGCAGGCCAACATCACAGACCCAGAGATTATTGCGCTCTGTGAGGACATCGTCCAGGCGCAAGAGGAAGAGATCAGCCAGATGAAAGCCATCCTGGAACGCTACTGAGCCCGGCCCACACGCCGCGAGGTGAGCGAAGCTGGATTCGAGGAGGTCATCGCGGCGATGGAGCCGCCCGCTGCGGGCAGGGCGAAGTCATGTTGCAGTCGTGCCTTCCGCCTGGCAGTTGAAGTTGCCGGGCGGGTCCACCCGATGCACTATGAAACCGCCTTGCGCCGCGGATGAGAGTTCGTTAGTTTTCCATCACGACGACGACGTTACGACCTGGCTGACCGCGCATGCGGCACAGTTGGCCGCAAAACCTCCACACCCGGCATAGCAACCCCACCTGCCTCACCCCGGGATCCTTCTCAGTTTTCCCCTATCGCTGCCCGAAAGACGAAACGTTCTCAGGACGAATAGAGGACAAATCAGGAACGAACATCTCATATAACCCCCCTTGATAGCACAAAGCAGCCAGCGTGCCAGAGCAGACAACAGCAGTACGGAGGGATGAGATGTTTGACAATTCGCTTCTCTACTACGCAAAAGAGCACTACGAATTGCGGCTCAAGTCAGCCGAGCGCGGGGCCTGGGAACATGAACTGTTGAGGGACCTGCCCGACTGGGTGGACCGGGCGCTCGCTCGGCTGGGCGCGGCGCTGGTCAATACCGGCCGGCGGCTCCAACAGCGTGAGGCCGCGGAGATGGGGAGGGCCTGAGATGAGCGACCCTATCACAGATGCGACTGGCATAGCCTTCGCGCTCGACGAGATCCGCAGTAGGGGGACTAAGGCGAAGGGCAAAGGTCCTGACGAGACATCGGTGACCTCACTTGCGCGATCCGTCTGGGAGGACTGGAACAGGCAGGAGCCAACTCCCCAACCTGTTCCGGCGGTCGGACGACGCTCTTCACTCGTGGAGCGCCTGCTTTGGCAGATCGGTGAGCTGTTTGTACGCGGTGGACAGTGGCTACAGGATCATTTCTGTGTCGAGCCAGCTTGCGCATAAGTGCGACGAAAGGCCGAGCCTGTTGGGTGCGGGCGCGCGAGCTAGCCCGCAGCCGCTTCACCTTCCCGGGCCGCGGCCCCTCCTGAAGCCGCGGCCCGGGATATATCCCCCGCCGGGAGGTAGGGCTCAGCCGTTGCATCCAGCGCCTCCTCCACCGTCATCCCCTGCCCAAGCTGGAACAGCCGGTCGTACTCTTCCTGACCGAGCGCGGCTGCCGTTTCTGCCATGATGTCGTCGTAGAGGCCGACGTAGATGACGCGCCGGGCAATACCGATGCGCCGCCGGAGCGCGGCCACCGCGCCGAAAAGAAGTGCAGCCCTATCCGGCTCGCCGCGGACTGCGTAGACCGCACCGATGCCTTCGGCTGACTCGATGAGATTCATGGGAATGTAAAGCTCCCTGGAACAAGCGACGGCCTCCTGCCAGTAGGCGAAGGCAGAGTCGAATTGTCCGTGCAGGAGTGCAATGCGCGCCAGCTTGTCCAGTGCGGCCGCCAGCCCATGCAAATCACCCGACGACCGCATCAAGGGCAACGCTTCACTGGCCGAGGCCAGCGCGGCATCCAGATTGCCCTCAGCATAGGCCAGCTCACTGTTGCTCACGAGCATGGATGCCAGGCGGCGCGCGGTCCTTTCGGGGCGATCCGGCGCCGTCCGCCGGTGGTATGCCAACAGCTCGTCGAAGATGGCGCGCGCCTCGACCAGATCCCCCTTGAACATGGCGATGAAACCTATGTAACGGCGACAGAGGACCATGTCAAGTTCCGCCGCGGGTCCTGCCAACCGGCCAACGGTTTCGCCTTCTTGGAGGAGTTCTCTGGCCCGATCCAGATCACCCTCGAACCCAATGAACAACCCCAAGGCTTCCAGTATCTTGGTCAGTGCGTGTGAGGCGCCCAACTGCCGGCCCAACACGACCGCAGGCTCCAACCAGTGCCGGCCTTCGAGCAACTGCCCCCGCAAGAACCAATACCACATCACCGTACCCGCAATCTCCACCCCACACGCACGATCTCCGCCGGCGAGGCTCCATGCCAGCGCAGCACGGAGGTTGCCCTGTTCTGCGTCCAGGCGGTGGAGCCACTCCGGCTGGCCTGCGGTGATCAGATCGGGTTCTGCTCGTGCGGTCAATTCCCGGATATACGCAGCATGCCGCGCGCATACATCGGCTTCCTCCCCCGCGGCGCGGAGCTGCTGCGCCGCATACTGCCGCACCAGCTCGTGCATCCCCCAGCGGCCCGTCGCGTCGCGCTGCACCAGCGACTTGTCGGCCAGCAAAGCCAGCAGGGCACCGTCCGCGCCCGCGACCTGCTCTGCCGCCTCGGTCGTCCAGCCGCCGCGAAAGACGGACAACTGCCGGAACGCGGCCTGCTGGACCTCCGTCAACAGGTGCCACGAGTGATCGAACACTGCGGCCATGCTGCGGTGGCGGGCGGGCATGTCGCGATGGGTGGTGGTCAGGATATCGATGCCGCGCGCCAGTTCCCCGGCAATCTCGCCGCAACTCATCGTGCGCGTCCAGCCCGCGGCCAGCTCCAGCGCGAGCGGCATCCCTTCCACTAACCGGCAGATCTCCAGCACGCAGGGCAGCTCGCTCTGGGGCGTGAACCCACGGCGCTGCTGCTGCGCCCGGCGCAGGAACAGCTCCACGGCGCTGTACGCCTCCGCGTGGGCCGGCATCCCGCTGGCCGGATAGCGCAGCCCGCCCAGGTCGTAGAGCCACTCGCTATGCAAGTCCAACCGCTCGCGCGAGGTCGCCAGCACCTTGAGCTCCGGCGCGGCCTGGAGCAGCTCGGTGATGAAGTCCACCTCCGGCAGCAGTTGCTCGAGGTTATCCAGCACCAGCAGCAGGTGTTGGGTCGAGAGCAGGCCCAGCAGCGCGACCCAGGGGTCCCGCGCGCCCTGCAGCGAGATGCCGAGCGCGGTTGCGATGGACTGCGCGATGAACTCCTTCGCGCTGACGGCGGTCAGGGCGACGAAACAGATGCCGTCGCGGAACGCGCCCGTCTGCGCATCCGCAGCCTGCAACGCCAGCCGGGTCTTCCCAATCCCGCCCGGGCCGACGACGGTGATGAGCCGGCAGGCGGGGTCTGCCAGCCAGCGCGCCAGCTCGGCCAGCTCGCCCTCGCGGCCCACGAAGCTCGTCGTTTGCGCGGGGAGGTTGTGGCGGCGAGGCCGGGGGGCGGGAGCAAACGGCTTACCGTTCAGCGCGATCTTGTTCTCGGCGGCGGTGGAGGTGATGGGCTGCGCGTCGACCGGGGCCAGCGGCGCCAAGCTGCCCGCCTCGATGAGCTGGGCCAGGTTGGCGGTTTCTGGTGCCGGCTCCGCACCCAGCTCGCGCTGCAACAGGTCGACCAGCGTCCGGTACTGGCGCAGCGCGCCGGCCTTGTCGCCGCTGCGCGCCAGTAACTCCATCAACTGGCACTGTGCCGGCTCGTGCAGGGAGTCCAGGCTGACGCGACGCCGCGCGTGGCTGATGGCCGCGGCGTGGTTGCCTTGCCGCGCCTGGCAGCCCGCCAGCTGCGCCAGCACGTTGGACAGCTCATTGCGCAGGCTCTCGCCCTGCCGGAACTGCCACTCGTCGAAGTCGGGTGCATCGGGCAGCGTGAAGCCCGCGAGGAAGTCGTCGGTGTAGAGGCCGGCGGCCTCCTCCAGCCGCCCGATACACTGCGGGCAGATCTCGGAATCGGAGTGACCGCCGGTGGGGCAGATGACCAGGCTGCGCTGGAACTCGCTAACATCCACCCACAGGCCGGGCGCGGCGGGCAGCGCCAGGTTCTCGCGGTCGATGACCAACCATTGATCGTGGAGCGCCGCATGCAGGATGGAGAGCGTGCGGCGGAGATTGCTGCGGGCGGTGACCTGGTCGTAATCGGGCCACAGGAGGGTGGCAATGGCGTCGCGGCTGTGCGCCCGCCCCGTCACCGCAAGGTAAGCAAGCAGGGCGACACCCTTGCGCCGGTCCGGGTTAACCACGGCGCCGTCCACTTCACAGCGTGGCGTGCCGAACAAGTGCATGGTCAGCTGCGCCATCGTCCTTCCCTCCTACTCAGCCCACAAACCGCGCCATCTTACCATACATGCTGCAAAATGCAAATCAAATTGAGCTTAGTAATCAACGATAATAATACGAATTTGGAACGAATAGAGGACGATAATAGTGTAAGCTGCACCGGAACCAGCAACGTGCGTTCTGAAGGGAGTGTAAGATGGGGGAGTATCTCGGCGCGCTGCGGCAGTTCAGCCGCAACATGCGGCTCTACGTGCTGTACACGGCGTTGTTTAGTTTTGGCTACATTGGGGTTTTCACGCTGCTGATCAACCTGTATCTCCTGCGGCTAGGCTATGGCATCGAAGAGGTCGGCATCTTTGGGGGAGCGGGCCTGCTCACCCTGGCGTTGGGTGCTGTGCCCGCCGGAATGATCGGAGGCAGGCTTGGCAGCCGCCGCACGTTGATCGTGGCGATGATACTGGTTATCGGTG
>JAKPQT010000716.1 GCA_029555885.1 Chloroflexota bacterium
GCGCGGCGGCCAGCCCTGCGATGCCGTCATGCCCCGCTGCGTGTGTCTCCGGTGTGACGCTGGCAACCGCGCAACGCGCCAGGAAACAGGCCTTGTCGCTCACGGGCACATCGGGCGGGATGACCTCCGGCAGGTTCGGCATGGGCGCGGCGTAGAGGACCGTCGGGGACCCCGCGAAGTCCTCCAGCGCCTCGATGGTCAGTCCGTCCGCAGCCGCCGCTTCCGGCGAGTAGAATACGTACGGCTCGCCCGGCAGGTCCAGCTCGCGACGGTAGAGCAGCGTCTCGGCCAGACTGCGGTCCACCTCCGGGCTGAGCGTCCACACCTCTGCGGGCACGGTCGCGCCGTAGCCCTCCGGCACGGGCACGAGCACCGGCGCCCCGCCACGCGTGAGGCTGCTCCGCATGTACTCCACGGGAAATGGCGTGCGCACCGGCATCCGCTGCTCAATAACCGCGGCCAGCTCCGCGCCCGGTTCTGCCAGCAGGGAGCCATAGGCCAGGACGCTCGTGTCGCTGCGCAGACAGTAGACCCGTTCGCCGCCGGCCTCCTCGACCTCGATCACCCCCGGCTGGAGCAGCTCCTCCAGAATGATGCTTGTGTCCCCGACCGGCAGGCCGGACTCCTGAGCGGCCTCTGAGGGGGTCAGCCGCCGGCGCAGCCACAGCGCCCTGCCGAGCCGCGGCAGCGGCTGGAGCGCGAAGCTCATGGAGCGGGTCCAGCGGCCCACCTTGGCGAAGCGGTGACTCCACCTGCCACGCGTCCAGAGACGATGCAGGTAAACCACGCTGCGCCGTAGCTCGTCGAGCACGCCGTCCGGCAACGCCAGGCATGCGTCCAGCGGCAGGGCGTCGGTCAACTGCACGATGTCGGGGTGCTCCGCGTCCATACGGCGCAGGTGCAGCGATCGGACATCGGGCAGGTCCCAGCCGAGCGCCACCCGGAACAGGGCTTCTTCGACGCGCTGGCTGGCCTCCGGGTCAGGCGGCGGCGCGCTGCCCTGGCGGAATATCTCCGGCGTGTGCCGGTTGAGCCAGGCATAGGTGTACGGGATATGCCACGCCTCCATGCCCGGCGGTCCCACCACGGCCCGTGCCGCGATGCCGGGGTACAGGGCATCCAGCAGGCCGAGCACCAGCTCTCCTACCGTGCCCCAGTCGAAGTCGCTCAACACGACGGCGGACTGCGGCGCAGGGATCAGCCCGACCTGCTCGGCAATGGCGGCGACCAGCTCGTCCTGCCACTGCGTCTGTCGGGAGACCCAGGCCAGCCGGTGTCCGCCGTACACGCCGGATATGATAGCATCACCGCGGTTCTCGACCTCACCGAATTCGCGGCGAACCGGGGCATAGACAGCCTCCTTCTCTCCGCCGAAGCCGATGACGACTACGGGCGGGAAGGGGGTCGATTGCGATGCCTCCCAGACGGCGCGCGCAGCGTGCAGCATGCCGTAGCCTGCCGGATGGCAGGCAATCACCAGCTCCGCAGCCATCTGCTCGATCACCTGGCAGACGAGCCGCGCGTTGTTGTACATTGTATGGCTGGGGATTCGGAGGTACGCACGGATTTTCATGTCAGCTTCACCAGGGCCTTCACGTGCTCGCGGCGGTCCAGCGCAGCGAACGCGTCGGTGATGTGCGCCAACGGGTACGGCGAGTCGAGGTTGAGCCAGTTGCCTGCGTCCAG